>NZ_CP053069.1:0-304209 GCF_013003965.1 Usitatibacter rugosus
ATGGATTCACTCTGGCCGTCGCTCGCCGCGGAACTCAAAAGAGATCTTCCGTCACAGCAGTACGACACCTGGATCAAGCCGCTGCGCGCCGAGCGCCACGGCAACCAGCTGGTCCTGCTCGCGCCGAACCACCATGTGCTGCGCTACGTGCGGTCCAACCTGCTTTCGCGCATCGAGTCGCGCGCCGAGCGGGTCGGGGGCTCGGGCCTGAGCATCGACCTGGTGCTCGACGAGAAGCCGGGCGAGGCCGAGATGGTCGTTCCCGAGCCTCTGCCCGTGACGCCCGCCGCCGCGCCGTCCATGGAGCGCACGCGCGACGAACACCGGCTCAACTCTTCCTTCACGTTCACCAACTTCGTGAACGGCAAGGCGAACCAGATTGCCCGCGCGGCCGCCCTGCAGGTCGCCGAGAATCCCGGCACCGCGTACAACCCCCTCTTCATCTATGGGGGCACCGGGCTGGGCAAGACGCACCTGCTGCAAGCCATCGGCATCGACCTCCTCAAGCGCAACCCGAAGGCCAAGGTGCGCTATATCCACGCCGAGCAGTTCGTGGCCGACGTCGTGCGCGCCTACCAGCACAAGAGCTTCGACTCCCTGAAGCGCTACTACCGCTCCCTCGACCTCTTCCTGATCGACGACGTGCAGTTCTTCGTCGGCAAGTCGCGGTCGCAGGAAGAGTTCTTCTATACGTTCAATGCGCTCTTCGAAGCCCACAAGCAGGTCGTGATCACGAGCGACTCCTTCCCGAAGGAGCTGACGGGCATCGAGGACCGATTGATCTCCCGCTTCGGCTGGGGCCTCACCGTCGCCGTCGAGCCGCCGGAGCTCGAGATGCGCGTGGCCATCCTCCTGAAGAAGGCGGAGCAGGACGGTGTGCGCGTGGACGAGAACGTCGCCTTCTTCATCGCCAAGCACATCCGCTCGAACGTACGCGAGCTGGAAGGCGCCATGAAGCGCGTCCTGGCGTATGCGCGCTTCAACAACGCGCCGGTCACCGTGGCCACCGCGCGCGAAGCCTTGAAGGACCTGCTGGCCGTGATCAGCCGCCAGGTCTCGATCGAGAACATCCAGAAGACCGTCGCCGACTACTACAAGATCAAGGTCGCGGAGATGTATTCCAAGAAGCGGTTCCGGTCCGTTGCCCGGCCCCGCCAGATCGCCATGGCGCTCAGCAAGGAGCTCACGCAGCAGAGCCTTCCGGAAATCGGCGAGGCGTTCGGCGGCCGGGATCACACGACCGTCCTGCATGCGTGCCGGAAGACGGCAGAATTGCGCGAAGGCGACCCGGATTTCGCGCGCGATTACGCCCAGATCCAGCAGATCCTGTTGGGATGAGGACCCTGTATGCCTTCTTTAATACCTGTGGACCGTTTGGGGCCGTCCCAAAAGGGCCGTTTCTGTCCACAGGTTCCGGCGGGTATCGAGAACTTTCATCCCCACCCGAAACACCCTGCAAGCCATTGAGCACGAACGGCATTCAAGAACTGTCCCGCTCCCGGGGCTCTCCTATTAGCTGTTAACGGTTTTGAATTACCTAAAATCATGTTGAAGATAAAAGCCAGCAACGAGAAGCTCCTGGGCCCTCTCCAGCAGGTCACGGGGATCGTGGAACGCCGGCACACGCTGCCGATCCTGTCGAACGTGCTCATCACGGCAGGCGGCGGTCATGTCGACTTCCTCGCCACCGACCTCGAGGTCCAGATCACCTCGCGGGCGGAGCTCGACGGCGGCGCCGAAGGCGCGGTCACGGTCGGTGCCCGCAAGCTCTTCGACATCCTGCGGGCACTGCCCGCGGATGCCGACGTCTCCCTCGAGGCGAAGGACAACCGCATGACCGTGAAGGCGGGCAAGAGCCGCTTCAACCTGCAGACGCTTGCCGCGGGCGATTTCCCGAAGATGGTCGAGGCCAAGGACGCGTCGCGGACCCTCACGGTCCCGCAGAACGCGCTCAAGGAAGCGCTGGGCCTGGTGCAGTTCGCGATGGCCGTCCAGGACATCCGCTACTACCTCAACGGCGTGCTCTTCTCCGTCGACAAGAACACGCTGCGCGTCGTGGCCACCGACGGCCATCGCCTCTCGTTCGCGAGCCGCGACCTGGGCAGCGACCACGGCAACGTCGAAGCCATCCTGCCGCGCAAGACCGTGATCGAGCTGATCAAGCTCCTCGGCGACACGGACGAGACGGTGTCGATCGCCATGGGCTCGAACCAGGTGCGCTTCACGTTCGGCGGCCTGGAGATCGTCTCGAAGATCGTCGAGGGCAAGTTCCCGGACTACCAAAAAGTGATTCCGGCCCAACATAAGAACCAGGTCAGCATCGACCGCGCGACGCTCGCGCAATCGCTCAACCGCGCGGCGATCCTCTCCAACGAGAAGATCCGCGGCGTGCGGCTCGTGTTCACGAAGAACGCCCTGTCGATCATCTGCACGAACAACGAGCAGGAAGAGGCCGAGGAAGGCCTGGCGCTGGACTACGACGGCGATCCGCTCGACATCGGCTTCAACATCTCGTACCTGCTCGACGTGCTGAACCATGTCGACTCGGACCAGGTGTCCGTCACGATGGGCGACTCGAATTCGAGCGCGCTCATCCAGATCCCCGGCCGCGACGACTTCAAGTACGTCGTCATGCCGATGCGCATCTGAACCCCTAACGCACCAGGAATCAACGCATGGCAGCTGCTCCGCAAGATCCCCGCATGAACGGTCGTCCGGAAGACTACGACTCGTCTTCCATCAAGATCCTGAAGGGCCTCGAGGCCGTCCGGAAGCGTCCGGGGATGTACATCGGGGATACCTCGGACGGCACGGGCCTGCACCACATGGTCTTCGAGGTCGTCGACAATGCGATCGACGAAGCCCTTGCCGGCCATTGCGACGACATCAAGGTCGTGATCCACACGGACAGCTCGATCTCCGTCGTCGACAACGGCCGCGGCATCCCGACGGACGTGAAGCAGGACGACGAGTTCAAGCGCTCCGCCGCCGAGATCGTCATGACGGAGCTGCACGCGGGCGGCAAGTTCGACCAGAACTCGTACAAGGTTTCCGGCGGCCTGCACGGCGTGGGTGTCTCCGTCGTGAACGCCCTCTCGGAGTGGCTGAAGCTGCGCGTGTGGCGAAACGGCAAGACGCACTTCATGGAATTCCGCGATGGCGTGGCCGTCGAGCCGATGAAGGTCACCGGCGAGACCGATCGCCGCGGCACCGAAGTGCATTTCTTCGCCTCGAAGGAAACGTTCAACAACATCGAGTTCCACTACGAGATCCTCGCCAAGCGGCTGCGCGAGCTCTCGTTCCTGAACAACGGCACGAAGATCGAGCTGATCGACCAGCGCAGCGGCAAGAGCGAGAACTTCTCGCACGCCGGCGGCGTCCGCGGCTTCGTCGAGTACATGAACGAAGCGAAGACGGTGCTGCATCCCAACGTGTTCTATGCGATCGGCGAGAACGCCGGCGGCATCACCGTCGAGGTGGCGATGCAGTGGAACGACTCCTACGGCGAGTCCGTCCAGTGCTTCACCAACAACATCCCGCAGCGCGACGGCGGCACGCACTTGACGGGCCTGCGCACGGCGATGACGCGCACGATCAACAACTACATCGAGAAGGAAGAGATCGCCAAGAAGGCGAAGGTGGAGACCACCGGCGACGACATGCGCGAAGGCCTCACCTGCGTGCTCTCGGTGAAGGTGCCGGAGCCGAAGTTCTCGTCGCAGACGAAGGACAAGCTCGTGTCCTCCGAGGTCGGGCCCGTCGTGCAGGAGATCGTCGGCCAGAAGCTCGCCGAGTTCCTGATGGAGCGCCCGCAGGACGCCAAGATCATCTGCACGAAGATCGTCGAGGCCGCCCGCGCCCGAGAAGCCGCGCGCAAGGCGCGCGAGCTCACGCGCAGGAAAGGCGTGCTGGATGGCAGCGGCCTTCCCGGCAAGCTCGCCGATTGCCAGGAGCGGGACCCCGCGCTGTGCGAGCTGTACCTGGTGGAGGGCGACTCCGCCGGTGGCTCCGCGAAGCAGGGCCGCGATCGTCGCAACCAGGCGATCCTGCCGCTCAAGGGCAAGATCCTCAACGTCGAGCGCGCGCGCATCGACAAGATCATCACGTCGAACGAAGTCGCCACGCTGATCACCGCGCTGGGCGCCGGCATCGCCGACGAGTTCAACATCGACAAGCTGCGCTACCACCGCATCATCATCATGACGGACGCGGACGTCGACGGCGCGCACATCCGCACGCTGCTGCTCACGTTCTTCTATCGCCAGATGCCGATGCTGCTCGAGCGCGGCCACATCTACGTCGCGCAGCCGCCACTCTTCAAGGTGAAGCAGGGCAAGGACGAGCGCTACCTCAAGGACGAGCACGAGCTGAAGCAGCACCAGCTGCGCCGCGCGCTGAATGGCGCGACGCTCCTGCCCGGCATCAACGCGACGCCGCTTTCCGGAGATGCGCTGGAGCGCATCGCCTCCGAGTACCTCGCCACGGAAGCCGTGATCGAGCGCCTCTCCGCGGCCATGGATGCATCGGTGCTCCGCGCCATGCTCCACATCCCGAAGATCGCGCTGGACAGCAAGGAAGGCACCGCGCAGGTCTCGCGCGCGCTCTACGACGCGCTGCAGCCGAGCCCGCCGAAGGCCCACATCGAGCGTGACCCCACGTCCGACGGCTGGCGCCTGCGGCTCGAGAAGGTCGTCCACGGCAACAAGGTGGAGACGGTCATCGACCACGCCTTCGCGGAGGGCGGCGACTATGCGCAGATCGAGAAGATGTCGCGGATCCTCACCGGCTTCATCGGCGAGGGGGCCCAGGTGAAGCGCGGCGAGAACACGCACGCCATCCGCAGCTTCAAGGAAGGCCTCGACTGGCTGCTCGCCGAAGCACGCGGCGGCATGTCGATCCAGCGCTACAAGGGCCTGGGCGAGATGAACCCGGAGCAGCTCTGGGAAACGACGATGGATCCGCAGCAACGGATCCTGCTCAAGGTCCAGATCGAGGACGCGATCAGCGCCGAGAACATCTTCTCCACCCTGATGGGCGAGGAAGTCGAGCGCCGCCGCCAGTTCATCGAGGCGAACGCCCTCGGAGCGTCCAATCTCGACGTCTGAGAAGCCGGGTCCGCTGGAGCGCCTCGACAAGCTGAACCGCTTGAGCGAGTCGCACGGCGAGCTGCGGCTGGGTACCGGCCTCACCACGGCGATCGTCGCGCTGGTCCTCGCGATCCTCTGCTTCCTCGGCGTGCTCGCGTTCCACTTCCCCGCGTACCTCACGACCCCGGAGCTGCGGAAGGCCTACAACGTCGAGACGGTGCGGGCCATCATGTTCACCGCGATGGTGGTCTCCGGCGGCGCCTCGCTCGCCTGCATCATCCTCAACCGCGCCCGCTGGGTCGCGACCACGGCCTTCGCGCTGGTGGCGGTCACCGCGCTCCTGGGCGGCCACAAGGTGCCGGTGCAGGAGTACGCCGCCAACACGCCGTACATCGGGCTGGACTGGTTCATCCTCGACCTGCTGGGCTCGACGCTGATCTTCATCTTCATCGAGAAGCTCTTCCCGCTCTACAGGAAGCAACCCGTGTTCCGCGCCGAGTGGCAGACGGACTTCCACCACTTCCTGGTGAACCACCTCATCGTGGGCTTCATCCTGCTGGCCACGAACAAGCTCGTGCACACGGGGTTCGACTGGGCGATCAGCACGACGCTCCAGGAGTGGGTGCGGGCCCAGCCGTTCTGGCTGGAGCTGATCCTCATCCTCCTGGTGGCCGACCTGGTGCAGTACTGGACGCACCGTGCGTACCACGAGGTGCCGGTCCTCTGGCGGCTGCACGCCGTGCACCACAGCGCCAAGAGCATGGACTGGCTGGCGGGCTCCCGGCAGCACATCCTCGAGCTCATCCTCACGCGCTCGCTGATCCTCGCGCCGATCTACGTGCTCGGATTCGACAAGAGCGTGATCGACGCCTACATCATCATCGTGGGCTTCCAGGCGGTCTTCAACCACGCCAACGTGAGCGTGCGGCTGGGCCCGCTGCGCTACGTGATCGTGACGCCGAACTTCCACCATTGGCACCACTCGCAGGACAAGGCCGCGCTCGACCGCAACTACGCCGCGCACTTCGCCTTCATCGACTACTTGTTTGGCACCGCGGTGCGTTCCGACCAGGAATGGCCGGAGCGCTACGGTGTGCTCGGCGACTATGTCCCGAACGGGTTCCTGAAGCAGCAGGCCTTTCCGTTCACGTGGGACAGCGAGCCGCCGCCACCGCCTCCAAAGGCGTAGATCGAGCGAGCTACGCCGAGGTCTTGAAGCGGCGGCGATACTCGCCCGGCGCCACGCTGGTCACCCGCTTGAACGCGACACGGAAGGTCTCCAGCGAGTCGTAGCCGCATTGCGTGGCGGTATCCTCGAGGCTCATCTCGCCCGCTTCCAGCAATGCCCGGGCACGTGAGATGCGCTCGTTCTGAAGCCACGCGTTGGGCGACACCCCCATCTGGTCGGTGAACCGGCGGAAGAAGGTCCTGGGGCTCATGGCGGAGCGCTGCGCGAGCTCCGTGACGACAATGGGCTGGTCGAGCCGGCGCCGTGCCCAGTCCAATGCCGCTCCAATGCCGCGTCCCGGGCGCACCGCGACCGGCGTCTCCACGTACTGGGCCTGGCCGCCTTCGCGATGGGGGGCGACCACCATGCGGCGAGCCACCATGTTGGCGATGCGGGCTCCGTAATCGCGCCGCACGATGTGCAGGCAGGCATCGACGCCGGCGGCGCAACCGGCCGACGTGACGATTTCGCCTTCGTCCACGTAGAGCACGTCGTCCGCGTATTTCACGAGCGGATAGCGCTCGCGGAAGAGATCGGCATAGAGCCAGTGCGTGGTGGCGCTCCGGCCGTCGAGGAGGCCGGCTTCGGCGAGCACGAACGAGCCCGAGCAGATCGAGACGATGCGAGCCTTGCGCCGGACGGCGCGCCGCAGCGCTTCCAGGAGCCGGGGCGGAATCGGCGGCGGTGATTCCGTGTCCCGCCATCCCGGAATCACGATCGTGCGCGCCTCGTCGATCCGCTCGAAGGGCGCGGTGGGAACGACCTGGATGCCCGCGATGCCGCGCGGCCGCGCTCGGTCGGCCGAGACGATCATCGTCTCGTACCAGGGGACGCCCAGGCTGGGCCGGTCGAGCGCGAACACCTCGGCGGCGATCGAGAACTCGAAATGTCGGAGGCCATCGTAGGCGACGATGGCCAAGGAGCCGGGGCGCTTCATGTTGGCCAAATCTTACCGGACCTTGTCATTTTGGCCACTCCCTGGGACGAGGGACCCCTCGTAGAGTCATGAACCAAGATCTGCGAGGAGAGCGCCATGACGAACGGACCTGACGACGCCACGCGTCGAGCGATGCTGCAAGCCGCCGCGGGGCTCGCCGCGAGCACGCTGGGCCTCGACGTTGCGGCCGCCCCGGAAAAGGCCGGCGCCGATGCGCCCGCGAAAATCGGGGAGTTCAACTTCCTCGAGGGCAAGTGGCGCATCGCGCACCGGCAGCTGAAGGGCAAGGAGTGGGACACCTTCGAGGGCGAGGCGACCTGCTGGACGATCCTCGGCGGCGCGGGAAGCATCGAGGAGCTGCGCATCCCGGCGCGGAATTTCGCCGGCCTCGGAATCCGGCTGCTCGACACGAAGCAGCGCGTCTGGGGCGACTACTGGTCGAACGCTCGCGACGGCGTGATCGTCGGGCCCCCGACGGACGGCGTCTTCCGCGATGGCGTCGGGACTTTCATCTCCGACGGCGAGGACAAGGGCCAGCCGATCAAGGTGCGCGGCGTGTGGGACCGCATCACCGCGACCACGTGCCGCTGGCGCCAGGGCATCTCGCGCGACGGCGGGAAAACCTGGCAGGACACGTGGATCATGGATTGGACGCGCGCCTGACGGCGCGCATCCCGGATACCCGCTAGCCCGCCTTTTTCTTCTTCTTCTTTGCCGAGGCGGCCTTGGCCTTCGGCTTCGTGACGGCGGTCTTCACCTTCGTCACGATCTTGAGCTTGGGCTTCGCCTTCACGGGCGGCTTGGCGGCCTTGGCCGGCTTCGCCTTCCCGCCCTTCTTGCCGGCCTTCGCCGCGAGGAGCTCCAGCGCCTCCTCGAGCGTGACCGTCTTGATCATGTTCTCGTCGGGTAGCGTGGCGTTGACCTTGCCATGCTTCACGTACGGGCCGTACTTGCCCGCGTAGAGGGAGACCGCCTGGCCGTCCTCGGGGTGCTTGCCCAGGACCTTGAGGGCACCGCGGCCGCCGGCGGCCTTCGGTTCCTTCAGCAGCGCCACGGCGCGCTCGAGCGTGATGTCGAACACGCTCTCGGCCTTGGGGATCGACTTGAACTGGCCGTCGTAGCTCACGTACGGGCCGAAGCGGCCGATGTTCGCGTTCACCTTCTTGCCGTCTTCGGGGTGCGGACCGAGGTCCCTTGGAAGCGCCATCAGTTGCTCGGCGATCTCGAGGTTCACGTTGTCGGGGAGGATGTTCTTCGGCACCGAGACGCGCTTGGGCTTCTTGTCGCCTTCCATCTCGCCCAGCTGCAGGTAGGGCCCGAAAGGACCGAACAGGAGCGTGATGACCATGCCCGTCTTGGGATCGACGCCGATCTCGCGCTTCTCGTTGGCCGCGCCCTCGGCGCCGTCGACGTTGCGCGTGTAGTCGCACTCCGGATACCCGGGACAGCCGATGAAGCGGCCGCGGCGGCCGAGGCGCAGCGTGAGCTTGTGCTTGCCGCACTTCGGGCACATCTCGTCGATCTCTTCCTGCGTGACTTCCTTGCGCGAGACCGATTCCTTCAGGCCGACCTGCGCGGAGAAGTCCTTCCAGAACCGCGCCAGGACCGGAACCCACTCTTCCTTGCCGTTGGAGATGTCGTCGAGCTCATCCTCCATCTTCGCGGTGAACTCGTAGTCCACCCAGTGGGCGAAGTGCTCGGAGAGGAATTTGTTCACGACGCGGCCCACGTCCGTGGGCGTGAAGCGCTTCTTGTCGAGGATGACGTACTCGCGGCGCTGGAGTGTCGAGATGATCGATGAATACGTCGACGGGCGGCCGATGCCGTACTGCTCGAGTGCCTTCACCAGGCTCGCTTCGGAGAAGCGCGGCGGCGGTTGCGTGAAGTGCTGCTCGCCGTAGAGCTTCTTGATGCCGACCGTGTCGCCTTCCTTGAAGGCGGGCAGGCGCTTTTCCTCGTCGTCGGAGGGGGCGTCGTCCTGGTCCTCGTGGTACACGGCGTAGAAGCCGGGGAAGATCATCGTCTGGCCGGTGGCGCGGAAGACGTTGCCGTCGCCGCCCACGTTGAAGTCGACCGCGACGGTGTCGAACTGCGCCGGCATCATCTGCGAGGTGACGGCTCGCTTCCAGATCATCTCGTAGAGCTTGCGCTGCTCGTCGTTCAGGAAGCCCGCGACCGAATCGGGCGTGCGGGAGATGGACGTGGGACGGATCGCCTCGTGCGCTTCCTGCGCGTTCTTCGACTTGTTGGCGTAGAAGACCGGGGCCTTGGGCAGGTATTCGGCGCCGTAATTCTTGGTGATGAAGCCGCGGATGTCGGTCATCGCCTCCTTGGAGAGCGTGACGGAGTCCGTGCGCATGTAGGTGATGAGGCCGGTGACCGTGCGGCCGATGTTCACGCCTTCATAAAGGCTCTGCGCGACCTTCATGGCCCGGTCGGTCGAGAAGCCGAGCTTGCGCACGGCTTCCTGCTGCAGCGTGGAGGTGGTGAAGGGCGCTGCCGGCGATTTGAGGCGGCGCTTCTTCTCGACCTCGCGGACCTTGGCCGTGCCGTGGCCGTGCGACTCGAGGAACGCGATGATCTCCTCGTTGCGCTTCGCATCGGGGACGGCGAACTGGTCGAGCTTGTCGGCGTTGAAATGCGTGAGGCGCGCGGTGAAGCCCAGGCGGTCCTTCTCGCCGTCGAAATGGATCGACCAGTACTCCTGGCTCTTGAATGCGTCGATCTCGTTCTCGCGCTCGCAGATCAGGCGCAGCGCCGGGCTCTGCACGCGGCCGGCGGAGAGGCCGCGGCGGATCTTCTTCCACAGCAGCGGCGAGAGGTTGAAGCCGACCAGGTAGTCGAGCGCCCGGCGCGCCTGCTGCGCGTTCACGAGCTCCATGGAGATCTCGCGCGGGTTCTTGACCGCCTCGGTGACCGCGCCTTCCGTGATCTCGTAGAACACGACGCGGTTGAGCGTCTTGTTCTTCAGCGCCTTGCGCGACTTGAGGATCTCGGACAAATGCCATGCGATGGCCTCGCCTTCGCGGTCCGGGTCCGTCGCGAGCATGATCACGTCCGCGTCCTTCACGGCGCGCGCGATGCTGTCGACGTGCTTCGTGTTGCGGTCGATCAGCTCGTACGTCATGCGGAAGTTGTCGTCCGGATCGACGGCGCCGGTCTTCGGCACCAGGTCGCGCACGTGGCCGTACGAAGCGAGGATCTCGAAATCCTTGCCGAGGTATTTCTTGAGGGTCTTCGCCTTCGAAGGCGACTCGACGATGAGCAGGTGGGATGCCATGGGCTTATGGGTCTTCTCGGTTCATTCTATAACGCGCTATGCCATGCGCTGGAAAAGGCCTCCGGCAACGCTCGATACGTGGCCCGTGAGCTCGAGCTCCGAGAGCGTTGCTGTGACCTCCGCGATATTCCGTCCGCATGCGGCACCGATCGCATCGATTGTCACGGGCGCGTAACCCATGGCTTCGAGCATCAGGCGCTGCTGCTGCGTGCATTCGGGCCGCGCGGCACCGACCGGATTCGGAGCGGCGGATTCAATGCGAAGTTCCTCGAGCACGTCGCCGACGCATTCGACGAGTCCGGCGCCGTCCTTGAGGAGCTTGTGGCATCCGCGGGAAAGCGGGGAGTGGATCGGGCCCGGAATGGCGAAGACATCGCGGCCCTGTTCGGCGGCTTCGTACGCGGTGATGAGCGATCCGCTGCCCAACGCGGCCTCGACGACCAGCACGCCGCGCGACAGCCCGCTGATGATGCGATTGCGGCGCGGGAAGTGTTCGGCCCGTGGGGGCGTGCCCAGCGGGAACTCGCTCACGATCGCGCCTTGCGCGGCGAGATCGGCGGCCAGCGCGGCGTTGCGGCGCGGGTAGACGCGATCGGCTCCCGTGCCCAGCACCGCGATGCTCGAAGCGCTGCCTGCGAGGCCGCCGCGATGCGCGGCCGCATCGATGCCGAGGGCGAGGCCGCTCACGATGGTGAGCCCCGCGTCGGAGAGCGCTTGCGAGAACACCTGCGCGTCCTGGAGTCCCTGGGGCGTTGCGTTGCGGCTGCCGACCACGGCGAGGCATGGAGCGTTGAGGAGGTCCAGCCGGCCCACGACATAGAGCACCGTCGGGGGATCGTATATATGGCGGAGGAGCTCCGGGTATTGCGCATCGGTGATCGCGACGAGATGGTGCCCGGGCTTGTCGAGCCATCGCAGCGCGGTGGCCATGACGTCGTCCGACGGGCCGCGGGCCAGGCCTTGCGCGACGTGCTCGGGAACGACGCATTTCGCCGAGCGCGTGCTGGCGCCGAGGGCGTTGTCGGGTGTGCCGAAGGCCTGAAGCAACGTGCGCTGCCAGCGTTCGAAGACGCCGGGTGCGAGGGTGAAGCGAAGCCAGGCTGCGAGGTTGCCACGCGATGCAGGTTGCGATTCCAAGGGGGTGGTGCTGCCGGGGATCGGGAGGATGCCCGATAAACGGAGCGCGGTCACGTGCCGCTGACCGGGCCGGAAAAAAGAAATGGGGGCCGAAGCCCCCGATTTCACCTTATGTGTACGACGCTCAAGGCGTCTGGACGACGTCGCCGATGTAGATCGGTCGCGTGCTGCGCATCACCATCGCGTACGACATCTTCTCGAAGACGCGGAAGACGAAGACGAGGCCGTTGCGTTCATCCGGCAGCTTCACGACGGCGCCTTGCAGCGACTCGCCTTCGGCGGTCGCGGCGGTCTTGTCGGCTTCCGAGGTGTACCAGTTCTTCTTGATCGTCGCCCACCAGTCGGAGCCGAAGCCGGTGACGACCGGACGGCCCGTGGCGTCGACGACCTCACCCTTGCGGTACGAGGCGAGCACGTGGCCGACTTCGATGCCGTCGCGCGAGCCGCGGTTGATGGTGATGATCGAGAACTGGCCGAGCTCGGCCACGCCACCGTCCACGGACATGATCACGCCCTTGATCGGCTTGTCGGGCGCACGCGGCACGTAGCTCGGGAAGCTGGTTTCGCGTGCCGGGGCGAGGCGATCGCCGCGGTTCATCTCTTCCTTGGCCTTCGTGATCTCGAGCGTCGTCGGGTTGCCGAAGCGCTTCACGCGGGCGTCGCCGACGTACTTGGCTTCGTAGCCCAGGATCTCGTTCGTTTCCGGGTCGCGGAGAGCCTCACCCTGGCGGAAGACCTGCCAGTTGATGCCGTCGCGCTCGCCGATGCGGTCCACATATATGGTGTTGCCCGAACCGACGACGACTCGGCTTTCCTCGGTGGCGAGGATGGTCGGCGCCTTGTCGAGGCCGTCCGCTTCCACCACCAGGGGCTGGGTCAGGAACGGCCCGATGGCGGATCCCGGAATGCTGGGAACGGCCGAGGCGAGGGGTTCCACCCGGATTCGGGGCGCCACCTTCTGCATGTTGCCCGCGGCATCCGCGGCGGTCCCGCCACTCGGGCCCGTCCCACCGGCCCCGCCGGAGGAGATGCTGAGCGAGGGATTGGCGCCGGAACGATCCAGGCGGATGACGTCGCCCGGATAGATCCAGTGCGGGTTCTTGATCTGGTCGCGGTTCAGCTGCCAGATCTGCGGCCATTTCCATGGATCCTTCAGGAAACGTCCGGCAATGCCCCAAAGGGTATCGCCCTTGACCACCGTGTAGGCGTCGGGGGCGTCCGCGGCCAGGTCGGCCATGGTGACTTTGGAGGGATCGCCCTTGGCCTCGGCGCGCTCGCGCTTGGCGTCCGGGGGCATCCCGTCACCATTGGCCCAAAGGGTCGCCGGAACCAAACAGACCCCTCCGACGACTAAAGATATAATTGCTTTTCGCATGGCTGGGCTCACTTGTGGATATGGTGCTCGGGACCCATATTCCGAAAAAGGGTTACGTCCCCTTTTTCAAGTAGTGCGGTAGATTCTGCACATAAACTATTCAATTAGCAAGCATTCATGGCCATTCTCGAGATCCTCCAGTACCCGGACCCCCGGCTTTATACGCCCGCCGAGCGCGTCGAAAACATCGACGCCAAGACTCGCAAGCTCGTCGACGACCTGGCCGAAACGATGTACGCCGCACCCGGTATCGGCCTCGCGGCCACCCAGGTGGACGTCCACAAGCAGATCATCGTCATCGACGTGAGCGAGGACCGCAGCGACCTGCGCGTCTTCATCAACCCCGAGATCACGCGCCGCGAAGGCCTGGCGATGAATCAGGAGGGGTGCCTGTCCGTGGCCGGCATCTACGACAACGTGGAACGCGCCGACAGCGTCACCGTCACGGCGCTGGACAAGAACGGCTCGCGCTTCACGCTGAACGCCTCCGGGCTGCTCGCCGCCTGCATCCAGCACGAGATGGATCACCTGCAGGGCAAGGTCTTCGTCGAGTACCTGTCCGAGCTGAAGCAGAACCGCATCCGCGCGAAGCTCAAGAAGCGCCAGCGCAAAGCCGCCTGACCGCGGGCCGGCCGCCTTCTTGCGCGTCGTCTTCGCCGGCACCCCGCCGTTCGCCGTTGCCGCGCTCGAAGCCCTGCTTGCGGCCGGGCACGACGTTCCCTTGGTGCTCACCCAGCCCGATCGGCCGGCCGGCCGGGGGTTGCGCCTGACCGCCAGCGCGGTCTCGGAATGCGCCGCCCGCCACGGCCTGGCGCTTTATAAACCCCCCTCCCTGAAGCTTCCCGAGTCGCAGGGCCCCATCCGCGAGGCGATGCCCGACGTGATGGTCGTCGCGGCCTATGGGTTGATCCTCCCGGCCGCGGTCCTCGCCATGCCCGGCAAGGGCTGCATCAATATCCACGCCTCCCTGCTGCCTCGCTGGCGGGGCGCCGCGCCCATCCAGCGCGCGATCCTCGCCGGGGACCCCGAGACGGGCGTCTGCATCATGCAAATGGAGACGGGCCTGGATACGGGGCCAGTCCTCCTCGAACGCAGCATCCCGATCGCACCGCGTGACACCGCTGCGGGGCTCACGCGTTCGCTCGCGGCCCTCGGGGCGGAGGCCCTGGTCGATGCCCTGGGCCGATTGGAGAGCCTGGCGCCGAAGCCCCAGGACGCCACCCGGGCGACCTACGCCGCCAAGATCGACAAGTCCGAGGCCCGGATCGACTGGACCCGGAGCGCCCGGGACGTGGACCGGCAAATCCGCGCGTTCAACCCCGTCCCGGGCGCCGAAACGACCTGGAAGGGCCAATCCCTGAAGATCTGGGAGGCGCTGCCGGCCACCGGGTCCGGCCCCCCCGGGACCCTGCTGGGTTCGGGCCCCGAGGGCTTGGTGATAGCCTGTGGCGAGGGGGCCCTGGCGGCGCTCGAAATCCAGCGCCAGGGGTCCAAAAGATTGGGTGCCGGGGACTTTCTGCGGGGTTACCCCTTGGAAGCCGGGGGTCTCTTCGGGATTTGAAAAGTGTGGCAATATGAAAACAAAAGTGGTAAATTAACAACACCTTTGGAGTCGTGCGTCGAGAAACCCAATGAACACCGCGGCGGCATTCAGTTCGCTTTCCCGGTCCGTGACTGGGAACCCGCTGCCATCCCTTTTGCGGATGGCGCTGGCGGCTTTGCTGTTTTTCGCGGCCATGCCCTTCGCCAGCGCACAAGGCATCACGATCCCCAATGCGGCGCTCGAGCAGACGGAAGACGGCTGGAAGCTGAACGCCGACTTCGACATCCAGTTCAGCCCCAAGCTCGAGGAAGCGGTGACGCGAGGCGTGCCGCTCTACTTCGTGATGGAGTTCGAGCTCTCCCGCCCGCGCTGGTACTGGTTCGACGAGAAACCGGTCAAGCAATCGCAGACCTACAAGATCACGTACACCCCGCTGCTGCGCCAGTACCGGCTCTCGGTGGGCAACCTGTACCAGAACTTCACGCGCTTCGATGAGGTGAAGCGCGTCCTTTCGCGCGTCCGCGGCCTGCACGTGGCCGACAAGGGTGCCGTCAAGGGCGAAGGCGTCTACCAGGCGAACCTGCGCATGCGCCTGGATACGGGCCAGCTGCCCAAACCGTTCCAACTGAACGCCATCGCCTCGAGCGATTGGTCGCTCAACTCCGAGTGGCAGCGCTGGACGGTCACCCCCTGAAGGGGCCATGAAGCCGCTGATTTTCCTGTGTGTGGTCGCCGGCGCCGCGCTGGTGTATCTCCTCTCGCAGGCCACGTCCAACAGCGAGGTTCTCAACCAGCACTACATCCCGCTCCTCTACCTGGGCGGCGCGCTCTCGCTCGGCTTCCTCTGCCTGATCATCTACCAGCTCGTGGTCTTGCGCCGCAAGCTGAAGGAGCGCGTGTTCGGCTCCACCCTCACGCTGCGGTTGGTGATGGTGTTCGCATTGATGGCCATCATCACCGGCGGCCTGATGTACGCGGTGTCGTTCCAGTTCCTCCAGAAGTCGATCGAATCCTGGTTCGACGTGCGCGTCGACAAGGCCCTTGAATCGGGCCTCACGCTGGCACAAGGCGCGCTCGACAATTCGTTGAAGGAGCTGGGCAAGAAAGCGGACTCGATGGCCAGCGCGCTCGAGACGTCGGCCGAACCGAACGCGCTGAACAGGCTGCGCGAGCAATACGCGGTCGAGGAGGCGACGCTGATGACGTCGCGCGGCAAGGTCATCTCGCAATCGAGCTCCGAGCCCATCTCCCTGCTGCAGGACCTGCCGAACGCCAACATGCTTCGCCAGGTGCGCGCCCAGAAGCCGGTCAAGCAGACCGAATCGATTCCCGAGCGCGGCCTTTACCTGCGCGTGATCGTGCCGGTCAACGTGCTCACGATCGCCGACGACATCCGCATCCTCCAGGTCCTGCAGCGCGTGCCTCCGTCGATCGAGCAGGCCGCGCGCGTGATCGAGGGCGGCAATGCCGACTACCAGCAGCTGCTCCTGGCGCGCGTGAACCTGAAGCGCATCTTCGGCCTCACGCTTACGCTGGCGATGCTCCTCACCCTGCTCTCCGCCTTCGCACTCGCCTTCGTGCTCTCGGAGCGCCTGTCGGCACCGCTCTCCGCGCTTGCCGAGGCCACGCGAGCCATCGCGAAGGGCGACTACTCGAAGCTGAATCCGGTGAAGAGCCGCGACGAATTCGGCGTCCTCACGCAGTCCTTCAACACGATGACGCGCCAGATCGCCGACGCCACCGAGGCGATGGAACGCAACCAACTGCAGCTCGAGAACGCCAAGACCTACCTCGAGAGCATCCTCTCCAACCTGACCTCGGGCGTGCTCACGTTCGACGAGCGCTTCTACGTGAAGACGCTGAACGGCGCGGGCAGCGACATCCTCGCCGTGGCGCCCAACGCTTTCCACGGGGTGAAGCTCCCCGAATGGCCGCGCGTCGTGCCCGAGGTGGCACCGTTCGCCGAGGTGGCGCTGCGCCGCTTTACGTCGGGGACAGGCGCGCAGTGGGAGGAGCAGATGGAGTACCGGCGTGCCGACGGCAGCCAGCGCACGCTGCTCGTGCGGGGCACGCGCCTGGGCGGCCCCGGCGGGCCCGCGGACGACGGCTATGTCGTCGTCTTCGACGACATCACCCACCTGATCCAGGCGCAGCGCGACGCCGCCTGGGGCGAGGTCGCGCGGCGCCTTGCGCACGAGATCAAGAACCCGCTCACGCCGATCCAGCTCGCGGCCGAGCGCATGCAGCACAAGCTGGCCAAGATGCTTCCGCCCGCGGAGGCGGAGATGCTGGCCCGCTCCACCAGCACGATCGTCACGCACGTGACGGCGTTGAAGGGCATGGTGGATGACTTCAGCCAGTACGCGCACGCCGCCCGGATGAACGCTCGCCCGGTGCAGCTGAACGACGTGATCCGCGAGGTCCTGTTCCTCTACGAATCGATGGGAATCTCCATCGAGCCGCGCCTGGGCGAGAACCTTCCGTCCGTTTTCGCCGACCCGGCGATGCTGCGCCAGGTGCTCCACAACCTCTTCCAGAACGCGATCGACGCGCTCACCGGAGTGGACGATCCGCGCATCCTGGTCGCCACGAGTTTGGGCGCCGCGGGCGTATTGCTCACAGTGCGCGATAATGGGACTGGAATCGCCGAGGGCGTCATGGGCCGGATCTTCGAGCCCTACGTCACGACGAAGCCGAAAGGGACCGGTCTGGGGCTCGCGATCGTGAAGAAGATCGTCGACGAGCACCAGGGACGGATCCTGGTCGAGAATGTGAAGCCCCACGGGGCCAACGTGAGCATCGTTTTGCCCCCCAAGGCCGCCTGAACCGCACGCAACTAGCAATACATGTCAGCCAACCAGATCCTAGTCGTCGACGACGAAGTCGGCATCCGCGAACTGCTTTTCGAGATCCTCCGTGACGAGGGTTACGGCGTTCGGCTGGCCGAGAACGCCCAGACCGCACGCTCCGCGCGCAAGGAGATGCGCCCGGACCTCGTACTCCTCGACATCTGGATGCCCGATACCGACGGCATCACGCTGCTGAAGGAATGGGCGGGCTCGGGCCTGCTCACGATGCCGGTGGTGATGATGTCGGGCCACGGCACCATCGATTCCGCCGTCGAGGCCACCCGCATCGGCGCCTTCGACTTCCTCGAAAAACCCATCAGCCTGCCCAAGCTCCTCGCCACGGTCGGCAAGGCGCTGGCTGGCGGCCGTGTCCTGCCGAAGACGGGCCTGTCGCTGGTCAATCTCGGCAAGGCGCGCGTCGTCCAGGATCTCCGCCAGCGCCTGGAGCAGGTGAACCGCCTGCGCACGCCCGTGCTCCTCGTGGGCGAGCCCGGGTGCGGCTTCGAGGTCTGCGCCCGCCACCTGCACCTGCCGAATACGCCTTGGGTTTCCCCCGAGAGCAGCGAGTGGCTCGCCTCGAACCCGTTCGAGCCCCTGAACGACGCTCGTGAAGGAACGCTCTTCCTCCAGGAGATCGGCAACCTCGGCAAGGCCGAGCAGAAGGGGCTCTCGCAACTGCTGTCGAAGCTCGAGAAATTCAACGTCCGGCTGATCTGCGCCTCCACCGGCCCGCTGGCCGCGATGGCCGACGACGGGCGCTTCGACGCGGCCCTGTACCACCAGCTCTCGGGCCTCACGATCCGCGTGCCGTCGCTCGCCGACCATCCGGAGGACATTCCCGACATCGCCGCCACGCTGCTCACGCAGCTCGTGGACGCGAACGAGGTGCCGCTGCGCAACCTCACCGTGGGCGCGCTCAACGTGATGCGCAACCTCGACTGGCTGGGCAATCTTCCGGTGCTGCAGAACGTCGTGAAGACGCTCGCCCTCACGGCGCTCGCCAACGAGATCGCCGGCGAGGACGTGAACCGCGTGGCGAAGGAATTCAACCTGGCGCCGCGCGAGCAGGCGACCACCGAGGTGGGCGTCTCGCTCGACCTGCCGCTGCGCGATGCGCGCGAGCAGTTCGAGAAGCAGTACTTCCTGCACCACATCCGCCGCGAGGAAGGCAACATGTCGCGCGTGGCCGACCGCGTCGGCCTCGAGCGCACGCACCTCTACCGGAAGCTGAAGCAGCTCGGCATCCGGCCCTCGGGCAAGGGCGAGGACGTCGTCGGCTAGCGGGTCTCGATGCGCCCGAGGCGCACGGCCGTGAGGCCGGTCTTGATGTTGTGCGGGACCGGCATGATCAGCACGCAGTTGTCGTAGGGCGCCCGCACCGCGTTTTCCCCATCCCAGGCGATCACATCGCCACGCCGCTCGATCACCTCGAGGCCGGTGAACTCGCGCGCGAAGCGAAACGCCGGCGAATTGGCCACCACCGCATCGGTCACGCGCACGAGCTTCTGCGGCGCGACGTTCTCGTCGATCTCCTTCGCGGCACGCTCGCGGTCCACGACATCGAGCGCCCGCAGGAAGCGCCACGTGGTCTGCCAGGCGACGACGGCGGCCTTCTTCTCCCAGTGCTGCCCGCATTCGATCAGCTGCGCGTTCTTCGGACTCGAGGGGTCGCCGAATCCGCCGTAGTCGCGCATGCGCGTGCCGTTCGCGTGGCCCGTGTCGCTCACCACGTGCTCCGGGAGGCCGATGTCGAAGGCGAAGCGGATGCCCTTGTCGAGCGGTCCGCAGATCATCACCGCGGGGCTGGGCTCGAGCATCGAATGGATGTCGAGCAGGAAATCGGCCGCGTCGACGAACGGCCGGAGCTGCCGGGCGCGATCCAGCTCGACGCTGCGGCGTGGCCCATCCAGCGTGGAAGGTGTCCACACGCGGTTGAAGTCCTCGTCGACGAAGCGCGTGGCGAAAGGCCGTTCGCGATCGAAGCGCGAGTACGCCTCCACGTTGGCGAACGCCAGCGTGAGCGTGCCGCGGGTCGGCCGCAGCCCTTCGCGCAGCAGGCGGTCGACGGCGATGGCGCCGCAGATCTCGTTGCCGTGCGTGAGGGCGTTCACCATCACGTGCGGGCCGGGCTTGCCGCTTTCGAACGTGTGGATGAAGTCGGTGCCGGTGCCGGAACGGCGATGGGGCTGGATGTCGGGAGCGTCGAGCTCGACGGGGAACGGGATCGTGGTCATGGTCAGTGCTTGTGTCCGTGGGAATGGTCGTGGCCATGGCCGTGATCGTGGCCGTGGTCGTGGTCGTGATCGTGGTGATGGTCGTGGGAGTGGTCATGCCCGCAACCCGGGCCGTGCACATGGCCGTGGTCGTGGTGATCGTGTCCTGCCGCGCACGCGTGCGAGCCGCGCTCGGTGGCGTACTCCGCGATCACGGTGACCAGGCGGCCGAGGCGCGTGCGCAGCTCCTCGAACCCGGCGCTCTTCTCGCGCGTGCGCTCGTCCATGTAGAGGCGGCGATTCACCTCGATCTGCAGGCTGTGGCGGTTCGCGGCGGGATCGGAATACGCCCGCACCAGCTCCACGCCCTTGTAGGGATCGTTCACCTTCACGGTGTAGCCCATGCCCTTCAGCGTGCCGGCCACGAGCGCCGTGAAGTCCGGCGAGCAGGTCGTTCCGTCGCGATCGCCCAGCACGAAGTCGGCGCGGGGCTTGCCGGGGCCTTCCTCGGAGATGCGGCTGCTCGTCGCCGGCATCGAGTGGCAGTTCACGTGATAGACCACGCCGAAGTGCGCGTACGTGGCGTCGAGCGTTTCCTGCACGGCCTTCTGGTAGGGCTGGTGGAACTGCGTGATGCGGCGCTTCACTTCGTCCAGCGTGAGCTTGCGGTCGTAGATCGGCTCGCCCGAGTCCATCACGCGCCAGATGAGGCCGATGCCGAGCTCCGTCTTGCGGCTCGCCTGCGCCGGGCCGGGCCAGGGCGCCTCGAGCAGCGACGTGTCGATGTCGAGCACGGATCGGTTCGGATCGATGTACGAGCGCGGGAAACGGGCCGCGATGAGCGTGGCACCCAGCGAAGGCGCGGCGCCGTAGAGCTCGTCGACGTAGCTGTCCTCGGCGGAGCGCAGCGCCTCCAGCGTTTGCGCCGGGCGAAAATCGGGCGGGTAGTCGGTTCCGCTGTGCGGGGAGTCCAGCACCAGGGGAGCCACGGTGCCGGAAGGTTGCAGCAAGGTGTAGGCGGGATGCGGTTTCATGACGGCCGATCGTTCAGGTGACAAGCAGAATGATGCCCCGGAGCGACCTCGCGCAGTTGCGGTGCCTCGGAGCGGCAACGGTCGAAAGCCTTTGGACAACGGGGGTGGAAATGACAGCCTCGCGGCGGATCCAGCGGCGAGGGGATCTCCCCGCGGATCGGCACGAAGTGGCGGCGGCGCACGTCGATGCGCGGCACCTCGGCGACCAGGGCCTGCGTATACGGATGGTTGGGCCGATCGAAGATCTCGGCGGCGCTGGCGGTCTCCACGACGCGGCCCAGGTACATCACGACGACCCGGTCCGATACGTGGCGGATCACGCCGAGGTCGTGGCTGATGAAGAGATACGTGAGGGCGAGCTCCTCGCGCAGCCGGATGAAGAGGTTCAGCACCTGCGCCTGGATCGAGACATCGAGCGCGGCGACGGCTTCGTCGCACACGAGGAAGCGCGGCTTCACGGCGAGCGCGCGGGCGATGCCGATGCGGCTGCGCTGGCCGCCGGAGAACTGGTGCGGGAAGCGCCGCAGCAGCGAGGCGTCCATGCCGACACGCCCGAGTGTGTGGGCGACGTACTCCGCCTGCTCGCGCCGCGGAACGAGCCCGTGGACGACGGGCGCTTCGCCCACGATGTCGACGATGCGCAGGCGCGGATTCAGCGACGCGTACGGGTCCTGGAAGATCATCTGCACCGCGAGCCGTTCGGACCGATCCGCGGCGTTGTCATACGTGCTGTACGGCCGGCCCTTCCAGAAACGCTCGCCCGTCGTGGGCTCGAGGATGCGCGAGACGACGCGGCCGAGCGTGGACTTGCCGCATCCTGATTCCCCGACGAGGCCCACGACCTCGCCCTCGGCCACGGAGAGATTCACGGTGTCGACCGCGTGGACGGTCTGGTCCGAGATGCGCGAGCCCAGCTTGCGCGCGATGCGCCCCGCGAGGTCGAGCTTCTTGTCGAAGCGCTTCGAGACGCCGCGCAGCTCGAGAAGGGGCGGGGGCGCGATGCTCATGGCGTGGCCGGATGCCGGCAGCGGAGCGTGCGGCCCGGTGCGGGCCGCGTAGCCGCGGGCGCCTCCGCGCAATCGGCCTGGGCGCGGGGGCAGCGATCGCGAAACGAGCAGGCGGCGCCGAGCCCCAGCAGGGAGGGCGTCATGCCCGGGATCTGCGCGAGCGGGCGCCCACGGACGTTGCGGCTCGGCACGGAGTCGAGGAGGCCGCGCGTGTACGGATGCAAAGGCTGGTCGAGCACTTCGTCGACCGTGCCCGATTCCACGACGCGGCCGGCATACATCACGCACACCTCGTCGGCGAGGCCGGAGATCACCGAGAGGTCGTGCGTGATCCAGATGAGGCCGGTTCCGCTCTCGCGGCACAGCGTCTGCATCTCGTGGAGGATCTGGCCCTGGATTGTCACGTCGAGCGCCGTGGTGGGCTCGTCGGCGATCACGAGGTCGGGTTTGTTCAGCAGCGCGATGGCGATCGCGACGCGCTGGCGCATCCCGCCCGAGAAGAGGTGCGGATAGGCGCGCAGGCGCTCGTCGGGCGAGGCGATGCCCACGCGCACCAGCGCCTCCCGCGAGCGGCGCAGCGCTTCGTCGCGAGACACGTCGTGGTGGGCTTGCACCGCTTCGATCATCTGCGTGTCGATGCGAAGGACCGGGTTCAGCGTCATCATCGGATCCTGGAAGATCATCGAGATGCGGTTGCCGCGGAGCTTGCGCCATTCCGTCTCGTCGAGCGTCGTGAGATCGCGCCCGTCGAGCGCGATGCGCCCGGCGACGATGCGTCCGGGGGCATCGACCAGCCCGAGGATCGAGTAACCGGTCATCGACTTGCCGGACCCGGACTCGCCGACGATACCGAGGATCTTCCCGCGCTCGAGGCGGAAGCTCACGTCGTCGACCGCCTTCACCACGCCCGCCTTCGTGAAGAAGTGCATGCGCAGGCCCTCGACCTCGAGCAGCGGCGCGCTCAACGCTTGAGCCTCGGGTTGAGGACGTCGCGCATCTGGTCGGCCACCAGGTTGATCGCCATGATGGTCGCGAGCAGCGCCACGCCGGGATAGAAGCTGATCCAGTACTTGCCGGAGAGCAGGTACTGGAAGCCGTTGGAGATCAGCAGCCCCAGCGAGGGTTCGGTGATCGGCAGTCCCAGGCCCAGGAACGACAGCGTCGCCTCGAGCGTGATCGCGTGGGCGACCTGCACCGTGGCCACCACGATCAGCGGCGGCAGGCAGTTGGGCAGCAGGTGGCGAAAGACCACGCGCCATTGGGGCAGCGCCAGCACGCGCGCGGCCTCGACGTATTCCTTCTGCCGCTCCACCAGCGCCGAGGAGCGCACGGTGCGCGCGTAGTACGCCCATTGCACCGTCACGAGCGCGAGGATGATCTTGCCCACGCCCTGGCCCAGCGTGGCCATCAGCACGAGGGCCACGAGGATCGCCGGGAACGAGAGCTGGATGTCGACGATGCGCATGATGACGGCATCGACCCATCCGCCGAAGTACGCCGCGGCGAGGCCGAAGACGACGCCGATCGCCACCGCGAGCACGGTGCTCGCCGCGCCCACCGCGAGCGAGATGCGCAGCCCGTAGAAGATGCCCGACAACATGTCGCGGCCCTGGTCGTCGGTGCCGAGCCAGTAGGTGCCGCCGGTGGCCGACGGGCTTCCCGGCTCGAGCTTGGAGTCCATGACGTCCAGCTGCGCGAGATCGTACGGGTTCTGCGGCGAGAGCCACGGCGCGGTGAGCGCGATCACGACCACGACCAGCAGGATGCCCAGGCCGGCGAGGGCGAGCCTGCTCTCGGCGAACTCCGCCATGAGGCGGCGCCACGGGCTTTCCACCGGAGCCTCCGGTGCCGTCGCGGGGGCGAGCGTTTGCGAAGGCGGGGTCGTGTCGTGCATGTCAGTGGGCCGTCGACGCGGAGCCGAGGCGCACGCGGGGATCGAGCATCGAATAGAGCACGTCGACGAAGAAATTGATGGCGATGAAGAGCGTCACGATCACCATCAGGTACGCCACGATCACGGGGCGGTCGAGCAGGTTGATCGAATCGATCAGCAGCTTGCCGGAGCCGGGCCACGCGAAGATCGATTCGGTCACGATCGCGAACGCGATCACCGAGCCCAGCTCGAGGCCGATCACCGTCACGATCGGCACGAGGATGTTCTTCAGGACGTGCACGCCGATCACGCGCCGCGGGCCCAGGCCCTTGGCGCGGGCGAATTTCACGTAGTCCTGGAGCACGGCCTCGCGGGCGCCGGCGCGCGTGAGCCGTATGAGCAGCGAGAGCTTGAAGAGCGCGAGGTTCAGCGCCGGCATGGCCAGGTGCTGCAGGCCGTCCCAGGTGAGGAAGCTCACGGGAACGCCCAGCAGCATCACGGTCTCGCCGCGCCCGTTGGACGGCAGCCAGCCCAGGTGCACGGAGAACAGCATGATGAGCACCAGGCCCACCCAGAACGTCGGCAGGCTGAAGCCGACGATCGACAGCGCCATGATCGAGCGGCCCACGAAGGAGTGCGGCCGCAGGCCCGCCAGCAGCCCCAGCGGAATGCCCAATCCCACCGCGATCAACATCGCCGCGAGCGCGAGCTCGATGGTGGCGGGCAGCTTCTGCAGGATGAGCTGGATCGCGGGCACGTTGAACACGAACGAGCGGCCGAGGTCGCCCGTCACCGCGCCCTTCAGGAACACCGCGTACTGCTCGAGGATCGGCTTGTCGAGGCCCAGGGCGACCGTGGCGCGCAGGCGCTCGGCTTCGTCGGCCTGCGGGTTCACCAGTAGCTCGATCGGATTCCCGACGGCGAACACGCCGAGGAACACGATGAAAGACATCACCACCAGGACGAAGAAGCTCTGCCCGAGGCGGCGGATGGCGAAGGCGAGCATGGGGCGGGGTGGCGGGGAGCCGCGCTCGCGCGCCGCTCCGTGGGACGGTTACTTGACGGGCTTCAGGTCCATGGCGAGCGTGTACTGGTCCGTGCGCGGCGTGTAGCGATAGCCTTTCGCGGTGGCCCAGGTGCTCACCTCGTAGTGGATGGGGATCAGCGCCGTGTCGTTCATCGCCGTTTCCGCCGCCGCCTGGATGAGCCCCTCGCGCTTCTTGTCGTCCATCGTGACCAGGGCCTTTACCAGCTGCTCGTCCATGGCCGGGTTGGAGTAGCGGCCGCGATTGTTCACGCCCATGCCCTTCTCGGGATTGCGGGTGGCGAGGAGCGAACGCAGGCTCGAGCCTTGCTCACCCGATTCCGTGCCCCAGCCGAGCAGCATGTAGCCGAACTCGCCGTTGGTGGCGCGGCTGAAGTAGGTGCCGGCGGGAAGCGTCTCCACCTTGGTGTCGATGCCGATGCGTGAGTAGAACTGCGCGATGGTCTGGGCAATCTTGTCGTCGTTGATGTAGCGGTTGTTGGTTCCGTGCACCGTCATCGCGAAGCCGTTCGGATAACCGGCCTCGGCCAGCAGCTTCTTGGCGCCTTCCGGATCGTACTTCTGCGGCTTCAGCTTCTTGCTGGTGCCGTAGAACGTGTCGGCCAGCAGCTGCGCGGCGGGCACGGACTTCTTCTCCATCACGCGATCGGAGATCGCGTCGCGGTTGATGGCCATCGACAACGCCTTCCGCACGCGCGCGTCCTTGAACGGGTTCTTGTCCAGGGGCTTCCCGTCCTTGGCGGTGACGAACGGCGGCGACTTGTCGCTCCACTGCCAGAGGTGGACGTAGATCACGCGGTTCGAGACCTTGTCGGCGAGCATGAAGTTCGCGTCCTTCTCGAACTTCGCGATGTCGGACGTCGGCACCGTCTCGATCATCTGCACGTCCCTCGACAGGAGGGCCGCGACGCGCGCCGCGGGGTTCGAGAGGATCTTGAAGGTGACCTTGTCCCAGGGTTGCTCGCCGGCCCAGTGGCCGTAGTTCGCCTTCAGCAGCACGTGCTGGTTCTGGATGTACTCGACGAACTTGTAGGGGCCCGTGCCGATCGCGGCCTTGCCCGAGTTGTAGTCGGCCGTCGTGGCCTTCTCGCCATTCAGCTTCGAGACGATGAGCACCGAGGCGAGGTCGCTCGGCAGCAGCACGTGCGGCGAGGCGGTCTTGAAGATGAGGGTGTGCGGGTCGACCACCTTCACGTCGACGATCGGCTTGGTGAACGTGGCGAACGACGAGGGGCTGTTGGGCACGTTGGGCACGCGGTTCAGGGTGAAGACCACGTCGTCGGCGGTGAAGGCCGAGCCGTCGTGGAACTTCACGTTCTTGCGCAGCTTGAATTCCCAGGTGAGGTCGTCGATCGCCTTCCACGAGGTCGCGAGCGCGGGCACCAGCTTCTGGTTGGGATCGCGCGCGATGAGCGGCTCGAAGATGTGGATCAGCATCGAGTTGTTCGGCGAGAGGTTGTGGTAGTGCGGGTCGATGGACGTGATCGCGGCCTGCAGGCCGATCGACACGGAGCGTTCCGGGGCGGCGTGGGCGAGGGAAAAGGCGCCAAGGGCGAACGCGGCGAGCGCGACGCGGAGGGTGCGCAGCATGGGAAATTTCTCCTGGGGATCCTCGGGCGATAATACCGTGAATGTCCCTGATCGAGCGATTCGAAGCCCTGCTCGCCGGCGGCAAGGACAACGCCTTGCTGCGGTTCACGTTGGGCACCGAGCACCTGAAGGCCGGAGCGGTTGCGAAGGCCGTGGAGCACCTGCGCGCCGCGGTCGCGCACGAGGCGTCGTACTCGGCCGCATGGAAGGCTCTCGGCAAGGCGCTCGCCGAAAGCGGCGACGCCGAAGGCGCGAAGGAAGCCTACCGCCGCGGCATCGACGCGGCCGAAGGCCACGGGGACAAGCAGGCCGCGAAGGAGATGGCCGTGTTCCTGAAGCGCCTCGAGAAGGCGCCTCCGGCGGTCTAGGACGCGGAGACGATCTTCCGGATCGCGGCCGCCGGCGTGTCGCGCACGATCGCCGCCTTGCCGAGCGCGTCGAGCAGGATCAACGTCACCCGTCCCTCTTCGTTCTTCTTGTCGCGGCCCATGTGCGTGAGCCAGTCCTCCACGCCGATCGCGGGCGCGGCGACGGGAAGCCCGAGTGCGGCGACCACGCGCTCGACGCGGAGCGCATCGGAATTCGCGATGCGTCCCTGCGCGGCGGAGAGGCGAGCCGCGAGCACCATGCCGGCGCCGACCGCCTCGCCGTGCAGCCACTCCCCGTAGCCCATCGCGGCTTCGATGGCGTGGCCGAAGGTGTGGCCGAAATTCAGGATCGCGCGCACGCCGGATTCACGTTCGTCCTCGGCGACCACCGCCGCCTTGATCTCGCAGGAGCGGCGGATCGCATACGAGAGCGCGGAGGCATCGCGTGCGACGAGCTGTGCCGCGTGCGCCTCGATCCAGTCGAGGAACGCCGCGTCGGCGATGAAGCCGTACTTCACGACTTCGGCGAGCCCGGCCGCGAGCTCGCGCTCGGGCAACGTGGCGAGCGTGTCCGTGTCGGCGACCACTGCAAGCGGCTGGTGGAACGCACCCACCATGTTCTTGCCCAGCGCGTGGTTGATCGCGGTCTTGCCGCCCACCGACGAGTCCACCTGCGCGAGCAACGTCGTGGGGACCTGGAGGAAGGGCACTCCGCGCTGGTACGTGGCCGCCGCGAATCCCGCGACGTCGCCCACCACGCCGCCGCCCAGCGCGACGATCACGGTCTTGCGGTCGGCGCCCTCCTCGAGCAGGCGCGCGAAGATCGCGTCGAGGCTCTTCCAGTCCTTGTGCGCTTCGCCGTCGGGCATCGCGATCGAGAAGGATTTCGCCCCGGCGCTCTCGAGCGTCTGCCGCAGGCGCCGCTCATAGCGGGACGCCACCGCGGCATTCGTGACGATGGCCACGCGCCGCGAGCGCACGTGCGGCGCGAAGAGCTCGGCGCGGGCGAGCAGGCCGGCTCCGATGTGGATCGGATAGCTGCGATCGCCGAGCGCGACGTGGAGGGTCTCGTTGCTCATGCGGATCCGGCGTGCTGCCGGAGCGTGGCGGCGAGCCGGGTCGCGAGCGCCGAGGGACTCTGCGGGCCGGTGTCGACCACCAGGTGGGCGCATTCCATGTAAAGCGGCTCGCGCTGTTCCAGCAGCGTGGCGAGCGTGGCCTTCGGATCGGGCGTGGCGAGCAGCGGCCGGCTGGTGTCGTGGCGCGTGCGCTCCCACAGGCTCTCGAGGCGGGCGCGCAGGTAGACCACGGTGCCGCGCTCGCGCATGACCTTGCGGTTCTCGGGATCGAGGACCACGCCGCCACCCGTGGCGATGACGGCGTTCTCCCCGGCCGCGAGCTCGACCAGCAGGGTGGATTCGCGTTTGCGGAAGCCCGCCTCGCCCTCGATCTCGAAGATGGTGGCGACCGCGACGCCGGTGCGGGTCACGAGCTCCTTGTCCGCGTCGGCGAAGACCAGGCCGAGCTTGCGCGCGAGCGCGCGCCCGATGGTGGTCTTGCCTGCGCCCATCATGCCCACGAGGAAGATGTTCCCGGTTGCCACACGCCGAGGATAGCGGAAAAAAAAGCCCCGGCGCTCGGCCGGGGCTGGGGTTTCGGGGGTTCGGCTCAGCGAACCATCAGCGTGTCCTTGACGATCTTCGGCGTGACGAAGATCAGGAGCTCGGTCTTGTCGTCCTGCTTGATCGTGCGCTTGAAGAAGAAGCCCACGAACGGGACGTCGCCCAGGAACGGGACCTTGTCGACCGTGGTGCGCGTCGTCTGCTCGAAGATGCCGCCCAGGACGATCGTGTCGCCGTTGTCGACGAGCACCTGGGTCGAGACCTTCTTCGTGTCCACCGAGGGGATGCCGGAGAAGATCTGGCCGACGGCGTCCTTCTTCACCTCGAGGTCCATGATGATGCGGTCGTCCGGCGTGATGCGCGGCGTGACTGCCAGCTCGAGCACCGCCGGCTTGAAGGTCACCGTCGTGGAGCCGCTCGCCGAAGCCGTGAGGTACGGGATCTCCGTGCCCTGCGAGATGATCGCCTTCTTCTTGTCGGCGGTGATCACGCGCGGGCTGGAAACCACCTTGCCGCGGTTGTCGGCTTCGAGCGCGGAGAGCTCGACGTTCACGAGGTTGCCGCTGCCCAGGTTCAGGATCGACAGGGCCAGCTGGCCGGCCGCTCCCGTCACGGGCAGGTTCACGTTGAGCTGGTCGGGCTGCGCGCCGATCGGGATGAGGCCGGAGGAACCCGTGCCGCTGAAGAAGCCGGAGTTGCCGGGGAGCGCGCCGGGATACACGAGCGAGGCCGCGCCGCGGGAGGCCGGGTTGTTCGACAGGGGCTGGACCGTGTCCACGAGCGAGCCGGAGACGCCGATGTTGTAGTTGTTCGTGTTGAACGCCGACTGCGTGCCGAAGCGCGCGCCCAGCTGGCGGCCCCACTTGTCGTCCGCGATCACGATGCGCGCCTCGATCAGCACCTGGCGAACCGGCACGTCGAGCTGCTGGATCAGGCGGCGGGCCTCCTCGAGGCGGCCACCGGTGTCCTGCACGAACAGCGTGTTGGTGCGCTCGTCGATCGTGGCATTGCCGCGCTTCGAGAGGATCTTCGCATCCTTGTCCGAGAGGAGCTTCTTCAGGTCCTCGGCCTTGGCGTAGGAGAGCGCGAACGACTCGGTGCGCACCGGCTCGAGGTCGGAGACCGCGGCCAGGGCTTCAAGCTGCAGCTTCTCCTTGGCGGCCAGCTCGTCGGTCGGGGCGATCAGCACCACGTTGCCGTTCTTGCGCTTCGACAGGCCCTTGGCCTGCAGGATGATGTCGAGCGCCTGGTCCCAGGGCACGTCCTTCAGGCGGAGCGTCAGGTTGCCGCCCACCGTGTCGCTGGTGATGATGTTCAGGCCCGTGAAGTCCGCGATCACCTGGAGCACCGCGCGCACTTCGACGTTCTGGAAGTTGAGCGAGAGCTTCTCGCCGGAGTAGCCGGGAGCGGAGCCCTGGATCAGCTTGTTCGGGTCTTCCTTGACCGGCTTCACCTCGACGATGAACTGGGTGTCGGTCTGGTAGGCCGAGTATTCCCAGATGCCGCGCGGCTCGATCACCATGCGGGCGTTGCCGCCCTGCTCGAACGTGTCCACGTACTTCACCGGGGTGCCGAAGTCGCCCACGTCGAGGCGGCGGACGAGGTTGCGCGGCACGTTGGTGCTGAGGAAGTCGACGAGGAGCTGCTGGCCCTGGCGGCGGATGTCGATGCCGACGTTGGACGAGGACAGGTCGACGACGACGCGGCCTTCCGAGATGTTGCCGCGGCGGAAGTCGACGTCGCGGAGGTTGTAGCGGACCTGCGTGCCGGCCGCCGCTTCGGCGAAGGTGGTCGCGCCGGGCGACGGCGTGGTGGCCGCGGAACCCGTCGTGGTGACCGCCTGCGAGCCGTCGATCGTGACGACCAGCATGTTGCCGTCGAGCGCCTGCGTGTAGGTGAGGTTGCGGGTGAGGTTCATCACCAGGCGCGTGCGGTTCGCCGTCTGGACGACCGAGACGCTGCGAAGGTCGCCTTCGCCGGCGTCGACCTGGGTCTTGCCCATGCCGTTGATGGTGTCGGGCAGGTCGATCGCGATGCGCGGCGGGTTGGTGACCGCGAAGCCCTGCGGCACGCCCTTCAGGGGCTCCTTGAAGGCGGCCTTCATGATGATCTTTCCGCCCTGGATGGACGAGAAGGTCATGGATTCGAGCGAGTTCTTCGCCTGCGCCCCGGCAAGGGGCGCCCAGAGCGCCAGCGCGAGCGCGCCCACGAAGGCGACGAGCTGCATGGGAGTTCGGATGAGGTTCGAGTTCACTTTTTGTCCCCTTTGCTGGCTTCTTCCAGGAGCGGCAGAACACTTTGCCGCTCGGCCCAGTCGCCGGCGCTGTCCTGGACGATTTCCTTGAGCTTGATCTCACCTTCGTTCACGTCGGTGATCAGGCCGAAGTTCTGTCCCATGTAGTTGCCCTTCTTCACGCGGTAAAGCGTCTTGTCCGCGCGCACGAGGGCAAACGTTTCATTCAGCTGCGAGAGAGTCCCCACCATCTTCAGCTGCTCCAGCGGGAACGCTTCCAGCGGTTCCTTGCGTCGGTTCAGGTCCGGCGCCACGCCGCCGCCCGCCCCCTGGTCCTTCGGCGGGGTGAGCTTGCGGGGCTTGAACGGATCCGGAAGGTCGAAGCCTTCGTACGTGAACGGCTCGAACGGCTTCACCGAGGGGAGCGAGTCGATCTTGCGCGGCAGCCCCTTCTCGGAGTCGCGCACGAACTGCTTCAGCTCGTCCAGCTCGGAGCTGCAGCCGGCCACGACGAGGGCGGCCGCGGGAATGAGCATCCAGCGCTTGTTCATTTCTTCGCTCCCGCCTTCGCCGCCTTGTCCTTGGCGGTCTTGCGCTGCTTGGCGACTTCTTCCTCGTCGAGGTAGCGGTAGGTCTTCGCGACGGCTTCCATCGCGAGGACGCCATCCTTCGGCGGGTCGAGCTTGATGTCGGTGAGCAGCACGATGCGCGGCATCTTCGCGACGTCGCTCGCGAAGGCGCCCAGGTCATGGTAGTTGCCGGTGACCTTGATGTTCACCGGCAGCTCCGCGTAGAACTCGGTGAAGTTCTCGGTCGGCGCCGGCTTGAACAGCTCGAAGGCCAGGCCGCGGCCCAGGCCCGCCTGGTTGATGTCGATCAGCAGCGCGTCCATCTCGCTCTTGTTCGGCAGCTGCTTCAGGAGCGCGCCGAACGACTGCTCGATCTCGGCCCGCTGCTGCTTGTAGGCGTCGAGGTTCACGGCGAGCTTCTTCTTCTCGAGGAAGGTCTGCTTCTGCGCGTCGACGTCCTGGCGGCCCTTCTCGATCTCGTCGCTCTGGTCCTTCCAGAAGAGGAAGCCGGCGGCGATCTGGATGGCGAGGAAGATCAGCACGAAGGCGCCGATCTTGATGGCGACCGGCCAGTTGCCGGGCTGCTTCGGGTCCAGCTGTTTCAGGTCGTCGATCAGGCTCATTTGGCCCCCGCTGCCGGCTTCGGCGCGACCTTGCCGTCATCGGCCTTGGCTCGCTTGATCGAGATGTTCATCAGGAATTCGTTCACGCGTGCGTTCGGGTTGGCGGGCGCCGGCACCGCCTTGATCTCGACCAGCTCGGGATTCTCGAGGTACGGGGAGGCACCGAGGTTGCGCATCAGGGTCGAGACGCGCGCGTTGGATTGGGCGTAGCCCGTCACGCCGACCTTGGTGCCGGTCTGCTTGACCGACTTGAGGTAGACGCCTTCGGGGAGCTGGCGCAGCAGCTGGTCCAGCAGCTGCACGGGCTCGGAACGGTTGCTCTGCAGGCCTTCGACCACCTGCTTCTTGGCGAGCAGCGAGGCGGTTTCCTCGCGGATCTTGCGGATCTCCTCGATCTGCTTGTCGAGCTTGGAGATCTCGGTCTTCATGTAGTTGACGTTCGTCTGCTGCTGCTGGACCTGCTGGTCCAGGAAGAACCAGACGAGGAACGCCGCCATCAGGCCGAAGGCGATCGTGATGCCGGCGAAGGCGGCGAACTGCTTCTGTCGCAGCCGCCGTTTTTCTTCGCGGTGCGGTAGGAGGTTGATGCGAATCATGACGGGTCGAACCTCCGCATCGCCAGGCCGCAGGCAATCATGAGCGAGGGCGCGTCGATCGTGAGCTGGCGCGGCTTGATCCGCGAGGACAGCGCCATGTTCGCGAACGGGTTCGCGACGATCGTGTGGACCTGGGTGCGCTGGGCGACCATCTCCTCCAGCCCGTCGAGCATGGCGCAGCCGCCCGTGAGCAGGATGTGGTCGACCTTGTTGAACTGGGTCGAGGTGAAGAAGAACTGAAGGGCGCGCTGGATTTCCAGCACGATCTTCTCGTTGAAGGGCTGCAGGACGTCCGGCCCGAAGTTCTCGGGGAGGTTGCCGACCCGCTTGGCCGCCTCGGCTTCTTCGGGGGGCATGTCGAACTGGCGGGCGATGTCCTGGGTCAGAAGGTTTCCGCCGATCTGCTGCTCGCGGGTATAGACCGTCTGGCCGTTGTGCAGGACCGTCACGCGCGTGATCGTGGCGCCGATGTCGACCACCACCGTCACGTCACTCTCGGAGATGCCGGAATTTCCACCGCAAATCAGCTCGAACGCCGTCTGGGACGCGTAGGACTCCACGTCCATGACGATGGTCTTCAGGCCGGCGGCTTCCGTGGCGGCCACGCGGTCCTCGATCTTTTCCTTGCGGGAGGCGGCGATCAGGACTTCCACCTCGTCCTCGCCGGACGGGGCCGGGCCGAGGACCTGGAAGTCGAGGTTGACCTCGTCCAGGGAGAAAGGAATGTATTGGTTGGCCTCGCCCTGGACCTGGACTTCCATGTCCTCCTCGCGCTGGCCGCCGGGCAGGATCACCTTCTTGGTGATCACGGCCGCGGCCGGGAGGGCAAGGGCGACGTTCTTGATCCGGGACCCGAGGGCTTTGTGGGCGCGTTTCAGCGCCTCGCCCGCGGCCTCGATGTTTGCAATGTTTCCATCGACGACCGTGTCCTTGGGGAGCGGTTCGATCGCATAGCGCTCGACGCGATAGACATTCCGGCCGGCCTCGACGATTTCCACCAGCTTGACCGAGGACGAGCTGATGTCGCACCCAACGAGGGGCGGCGTCTTGGCTTTAAGGAAATCGAATTGGGCCGCTAATTTTTCTTTAATCATAGTGGAAGGTTAGCACCCACTGCGGAGAATCTACTTTAGATGCTAGCAACAAGTCCTAGGTGTGTAAAGCCTTTTCGGGAAGGGCTCCTCTGGGCGGCCCGACCTTATAATGGCGTCATCCTTCCGATCCCTGCCTTTTGTCCGGGCCCGCTGCCCGGCTTTCCCCCGATTCCATGACCTCTCGCTGGTGGTTCTACCCCGCCCTGATCTTCGTCTCCCTGGCCCTTGTCGCGGCCGGCGTGGGGGCGCTCACGGTCGTCCTGCTGTGGCCAAACCTTCCGGGTTTGGACGTCCTTACAAACTATCGGCCGAAGATCCCGCTCAGGGTCTACAGCGCGGACGGCGACCTGATCGGTGAATTCGGCGAGGAGAAGCGCGCGCTGGTCCGGCTGGACGACGTGCCCCAGGTGATGAAGCAGGCGATCCTCGCCGCGGAGGACGACCGGTTCTACCAGCACGGCGGCGTGGACTACGTGGGCGTGGCCCGCGCGGCCGTCGCCAACCTGCAGGGCCGGCGGGAGGGCGCCAGCACGATCACCATGCAGGTGGCGCGCACCTTCTTCCTCACGCGGGAGAAGACCTTCGCCCGCAAGCTCTCCGAGGTGCTGCTCGCCTTCAAGATCGAGGCCAACCTCACCAAGGACCAGATCCTCGAGCTCTATCTGAACCAGATCTTCCTCGGCCAGCGGGCCTACGGGTTCGCCGCGGCCTCCCAGATCTACTTCGGCAAGGACCTGAAGGCCATCAGCCCGGCCGAAGCCGCCATGCTGGCCGGCCTGCCCCAGGCGCCGTCGCGGCAGAACCCCCTCGTCAACCCGAAGCGGGCCCAGCAGCGCCAGCAATACGTCCTGCGCCGCATGGCGGACCTCGGATGGCTGGCGCCCGACCAGTACAAGAAGGCGCTCGCCGAGCCGCTGCGCCTGAACACCGACCTTCGCGACACCTACGCTTTCCGGGCCGACTACGTGGCCGAGATGGCGCGCGCCGCCGTCTTCGAGCAGTACGGCGAGCCGGCCTATGTGAGCGGGATCAAGGTCTACACGACGGTCAAGCGCAAGGACCAGGAGGACGCCAACGCGGCCCTCCGCGCCGGGGTCCTCGAGTACGACCGGCGCCACGGCTATCGCGGCCCCGAGGGCCGGGCCGACCTGCCCGACCAGGCCGGTTCCGAGCTGGACGACGCCGTCGAGGAAGCGCTGCAGGACCGCGAGGCGGTGGCCGACCTGGTCCCCGCGGTGGTCCTCGCCGCATCGGCGAAGGAAGTGACCGCCGTGATGCGCCGCGGCGACGTGGTGAAGATCTCGGGCGACGGGCTCAAGTTCGCCGCGCGCTCGCTGGCCGGCGGCAACCCGGACCGGGCGCTGCGCCGCGGATCGATCATCCGCCTGCAGCCGGGCGACAAGGGCGCGTGGAACATCGCGCAGACGCCGAAGGTCGAGGCGGCGCTGGTCGCCGTCGATCCGCGCAACGGGTCGATCCGAGCGCTGGCCGGCGGATTCGACTTCAATGCGAGCAAGTTCAACCACGTGACGCAGGCGTGGCGCCAGCCGGGATCGAGCTTCAAGCCGTTCATCTATTCGGCCGCGCTCGAGAAGGGCTTCACCGCGGCCACCGTGCTGAACGACGCGCCCTTCGTGATCGAGGCGGCCAAGACCGGCGGCCAGCTCTGGGAGCCGAAGAACTACGACGGCAAGTACGAAGGGCCGATGCGGCTCCGCACGGGGCTCGCGAAGTCGAAGAACATGATCTCGATCCGCCTGCTGCAGGCGATCGGTCCCGGCTACGCGCAGGACTACATCCAGCGCTTCGGCTTCGATCCCAAGATGCACCCGGCCTATCTCACGATGGCGCTGGGCGCGGGCTCGGCCACGCCGCTGCAGATGGCCGCGGCCTATTCGACGTTCGCCAACGGCGGCTACCGCATCAAGCCGTGGTTCATCGCGAAGATCGTCGACGACCGCGGCGAGACGCTCTATGCCGCGAAGCCGGAAGTCGCCGGCGAGGATGCCGAGCGCGTCCTCGACCCGCGCAATGCCTTCATGATGAACAGCCTCATGCGCGACGTGGTGCGCTACGGCACCGCCACGCCCGCGATGAAGCTCGGCCGCAACGACCTCGCGGGCAAGACGGGCACGACCAACGAGCATGTCGACGCGTGGTTCGCCGGCTTCCAGCAGACCCTGGTCGCGGTGGCGTGGATCGGCTTCGACACGCCCGCGGGCCTGGGGCCGAACGAGACGGGCGGGGTCGCCGCGCTGCCGATCTGGATGGGCTACATGCAAGGCGCGCTGAAGGGCGTGCCGGAAGCGGAGCTGGACGTACCGTCGGGCGTGGTGGCCGTGGCCATCAACCCCGCGACCGGTTTCCGCGAGACGGGCGGCAAGACGGTGGAATACTTCTATGCGGAGACACAGCCCGGCACCGGCGAGGAGGGCGCCTTCGCGCGCGATTCGAGCCGGCCGCCCGAGGAAGTGAAGAACCAGATCTTCTAGAAGCGACAATAGCCGCATGAGCAAGGCCCGGTCCCGCAAGGACACGAACATCCGCAGCCACATCGCGTACCTCGCCGCCCGCCTGATGGCCGAGGACGGCGTGGCCGACTATGGAGCCGCCAAGCAGAAGGCCGCGCGCCAGGCGGGCCTGCTGGACGCGAAGCTCCTGCCGGACAACCAGGAAATCGAAGCGGCCCTGCGCGAATACCAGTCGCTCTACCAGGCCGACGATCAACCGGCGCAGCTGCGGCGCATGCGCGAGGTCGCCGTGCGCGTGATGCGCGAATTCAGCCACTTCAATCCCGCGCTCGTGGGCTCGGTGCTGAGCGGCACCGCGAACAAGTTCTCGGACGTGAACCTGCACCTCTACGCCGACGACGCGAAGGCGCTCACGCTCTTCCTGCTCAACCACCGCTACAAGTACGAAGAGGGCGCACGCCGCGTGCGGCGCGGCGACGGGTACGTGGACGTGCCGCAGTTCCTGCTCGAGGTGGAAGGCGTCCCGGTGACGCTCACGGTGCTCGACCGCGACCACGAGCGGCTCGCGGGGCGCTCGCGCAGCGAGCCGGACGCGCAGCGCGCCCGTTTGCCCGAGGTCGAAGCCTTGCTGGGTGTTAACCCTTGAGGCGCTTGGCCGCGTCGATCGCGAAGTAGGTGAGGATCGCGTCGGCCCCGGCACGGCGGAACGACAGCAGCGCTTCCATCATGCAGGCCTCGCCGTCGATCCACCCTTGTGCCGCGGCGGCCTGCAGCATCGCGTACTCGCCGCTCACCTGGTAGACGAAGGTCGGAACGCCGAAGCGGTCCTTCACTCGCCGCACGATGTCGAGGTAGGGCATCCCCGGCTTCACCATCACGTAGTCCGCGCCCTCTTCGAGGTCGAGCGCGATCTCGTGCAGCGCCTCGTCGGAGTTCGCGGGGTCCATCTGGTAGTTCTTCTTGTCGCCCTTGCCCAGGCTCGTCCCCGAGCCGACGGCGTCGCGGAACGGTCCGTAGAAAGCCGATGCGTATTTGGCCGAGTACGCGAGGATGCGTGTGTGGATGAAGCCCTTCTCGTCCATCGCGCGTCGCAATGCGGCGACACGCCCATCCATCATGTCCGAGGGCGCGACGATGTCGACGCCCGCTTCAGCGTGAGCCAGTGCTTGCTTCGACAGCGCGACCAGCGTCTCGTCGTTCACGACGTAGCCGGATGTGTCGATCAAGCCATCCTGTCCGTGCGTGGTGTACGGGTCGAGCGCGACATCGGTGATGACGCCCAGCTCGGGGAAGCGCTTCTTCAGCTCGCGGACGGCGCGCGGCACGAGGCCCTTCGCGTTCCAGGCCTCCTCGGCGCCGGCCGTCTTCAGGCCCGGCTCGATGACCGGGAACAACGCGAGCGCGGGAATGCCCAAAGTGAGGGCTTGCTCGGCGACGGGCAGAAGCTCATCGACGGTCCTGCGAAGCACGCCCGGCATCGAGGCCACGGGCTCGGTCTTCTTCGCGCCGTCGAGCACGAAGACCGGCAGGATGAGATTGTCCGGCGACAAGCCGTTCTCGCGCACCAAGCGGCGCGAGAAATCATCGCGGCGCGCTCGGCGCATGCGGCGGTCCGGAAACCTTCCGATTCCTGTGGTCATCGCGTCTGGATTGCAAAAAAGGCCGGGAACTTTAGCACGGTGCGTCCGCTCTTATCCTGTGAAGGCTAACGCCTTCCCCGCTTCTCCTCCCTGAGCGGGCGCCTTAATCCCAATTAAGGCTTTTTGACCCCGCCTTTACTCCCCTTTAGGCGGGGTTTTGTTTTTTGCGTCGCGAACCCACTCGGTGATCTTCGCGGTCGCCTCGCTGAGGCCCTCGCGCTTCAGGCTGGAGAAAAGCTGCACCGTCGAGTTTCCATGGAGTTTCGAAAGGCCCGAGCGTGTCTGCTGCAGCGTGCGTTGCGCGGCTTGCTTCGAAAGCTTGTCCGACTTGGTGAGCAGCACATGCACCGGACGGTTCGAGGGCGCGAGCCACGCGAGCAGCTCGTGGTCGAGCGGCGTGAGCGGATGGCGCGCGTCCATCATCAGCACGACGCCGGCGAGCGACTCGCGCTCCGCCACGTAGCGCCCCACCAGGACCTCCCAATGCTTGCGCACCTCGAGCGGCACGCCCGCGTAGCCATAGCCGGGCAGGTCGACGAGATAGGCCGCGCCGTCCAGCGTGAAGAAGTTGATGAGCTGCGTGCGTCCCGGCGTCTTGCTCGCGAAGGCCAGGCGCCGCCGGCCGGTGAGCGTGTTGATGGCGCTCGACTTGCCGGCGTTGGAGCGGCCCGCGAAGGCGACTTCGGGAGCCCCGGGCGCGGGGAGCAGCTCCGTGTCGTGCACGGAGATCGCGAACGCCGCCGAAGCGAGGTTGAGGGCCTTCGAGGAGCCGCTGCTGGCGACCCGGGGGGTGCCTACGGTAAAATCGTCCGGCTTACGCGTCCGCTTTTCCTTGACGCCCTTTTCCTTCACGTCTTTCAGGCGAGGTTTTCGAATGCGATCCTTCTCGGGCTTTGCGCTCATGGCGCTAGTTTACGCAGGCGCCACCGTGGCGGCCGATTCCGCCCCCGCGGCCGCGAAGCCGGACCTCGCGCGCGGCAAGCAGATCGCCTCGTCGGTCTGCGTGGCCTGCCACGGAGCGGATGGCGTGGGCACCGCACCCAACCCGAACCTCGCCGGCCAGGACGCCTACTACATCCAGCGCCAGCTGACGGCGTTCAAGTCCGGCGCCCGCCCGAGCCCGATCATGCAGGGCATGGCCGCCGGCCTTTCGCCGGAAGACATGCTCGCCGTGGGTGCGTACTACTCGTCGCAGAAGCCCGCCCAGACGGCGGCTCGCGACAAGGCGCTCGCCGATCGCGGCCAGAAGATCTGGCGCGCCGGCGTGAAGGCGACCGCGGTTCCGGCCTGCGCGGGCTGCCACGGTGCCGCCGGCCGCGGGATGTCCGCGCAATTCCCGGCGATCGCCGGCCAGAGCCCGGAGCTGCTCCTGGGCTGGCTCAAGGCCTTCGCCTCGGGCGAGCGTCCCAGCGAGATCATGAGAGTCGTCGCCTCGAAGATGAACGAGGCCGACATGAAAGCCGTCGCGGAGTACGCCTCCGGCCTTCGCTAGGCCGGCCCGCGGGCCACGCGCGAGCGGTTCTTCCCCTCGCGCTTCGCGACGTAGAGCGCGGCATCCGCCGCCCGGAGGAGCGTATCCGGATCGGCCCCGTGATCGGGGAAGATGCTCACGCCCACGCTCGCGCTCACTAACGCTTCCTTGCCGTTCACCTCATAGGGGCGCGACAGCTCGGCACGGATCTTCTCGGCCGCCTGGATCGCGCCGTCCCGCGTCGTTCGCGGAAGCACCGCGAGGAATTCATCGCCGCCCAGCCTTCCCAGCGTGTCGGAGGCGCGGACGCTCTCCTTCGCGCGGTACGCCACTTGCGCGAGCAGCTTGTCGCCTGCGGCGTGGCCCATGGAGTCGTTCACGGCCTTGAAGCCGTCCAGGTCGAACATCGCGAGCGCGAAGGGCTCGTTGGAGCGCGCCGACCGCGCGAGCTCCTGCTGCAGCCGGTCGGCCAGCAGGCTGCGGTTCGGCAATCCCGTCACGACGTCGTAGTGCGCGAGGCGCTCGATGCGGCGCTGCGCCTCGCGGCTGCGGGCCTGCGTGTGCTGGAAGATCGCGAAGAGGCCGCCCAGCAGCGTGACCGATCCGGCGAGGATCCACATCACGTAGCCGTTCAGGTGCTCGCCGATGCGGATCTGCTGGAGCGAGCGGTCGGTGATGAGGCGCGTCTGCGCCTCGAGCGCCCGTTCGAGGGCCGACCACGCGCGAGCTTCCATGGCCGAGCGCTCTGCATCGAGCACCGCGGCGGCGGGTGAGCCGCGTGTGCGTGCGAGCGACGCGAGCGAGCGGCTGTGCACGGTGAATGCCTTGGTGGCTTCCGAGAGCGGGCCGATGTTCGTGGCGAGCGTCGCGTCGAAGCGCGAACGCTCCTCGAGGTAGTCGAGATCCGCATCGGCCTCGACGGCGCGGCGCTCGACGGTCTGCGCCGCTTCCGGGCTGCCGGTGAGCGCGTAGATGCTCGCGGCGTGGCGCAACTCGTGCAGGCGCGTGCGCAGCGACTCCAGGCCGTCCTTCGCCTGCTGCGCACCGATCACCTCGCGGTTGAGGTCGGTCTCGAGCCGGACGTCGGCCACGACCAGCACGGCGAGCACGAGGATGGTGACCGCTGCGATCACGAGGATCAGCGCGGCAAGCCGGCTCGCCGACGGAAGCGACAGACCCACGCCCATCAGGAGGAACGGGGGGCCGCGAAGGCCTGGCGTGCGGCGGCGAACGTCGCCTCGAAATCGGCGGGACCGTGCGCGGAGGAAACGAAACCCGCCTCGTACGCGGAGGGAGCGAGATAGACGCCGCGATCGAGCATGGCGTGGAAGAAGCGGTTGAAGGCTTCGCGATCCGACTGCATCACCTCGGCGAACGAAGCGGGCGGCGATGCGCGGAAGAAGAGGCCGAACATCGCGCCTTCGCTGTCGCCGCTGAACGGGATGCCGGCGGCTTTCGCCTCGCGCACGAGGCCTTCGACCAGCGACTTGGTGGCGCGCCCGAGCTTGTCGAAGAACCCGGGCTCGAGCACGCGCTTCAGCGTCGCGAGGCCCGCGCTCACCGCGACGGGATTGCCGGAGAGCGTGCCCGCCTGGTAGACAGGCCCCAGGGGGGCGAGCTTCGCCATCACGTCACGTCGGCCTCCGAAGGCGCCGACGGGCATGCCGCCGCCGATCACCTTGCCCAGCGTCGTCAAGTCCGGCGTGATGCCGAAGAGGCCCTGCGCGGAGCCCGCGCCCACGCGGAAGCCGGTCATCACCTCGTCGAAGACGAGCAGGGCTCCGTGCTTCGTGCACTGCTCGCGCAGCGTGCGCAGGAACTCCATCGAGGGGCGCACGAAATTCATGTTGCCCGCGATCGGCTCGAGCACGATGCCGGCGATCTGGTCCGGATGGCGCGCGAAGACTTCCACGACGGCCGCGGGATCGTTGTATGGCAGCACGAGCGTCTGGGCGGCCAGCTCGGGCGGAACGCCGGCCGAGGTCGGATGCCCGAAGGTGAGCGCGCCCGAACCGGCCTTCACCAGCAGGAAATCGCTGTGGCCGTGATAGCAGCCCTCGAACTTCACCAGCAGCGAGCGCCCGGTGAAGCCGCGCGCGAGCCGGAGCGCGCTCATCACCGCTTCGGTGCCCGAGCTCACCAGGCGCACCTGCTCGAGCGAAGGCAGGGCCCGCGTGAGGAGCTCGGCCATCTCGAGCTCGAGCTCGGTGGGGGCGCCGAAGGAAAGTCCCTTCTGCGCCGCCGCGGTCACGGCCGCGACGACTTCCGGATGCGCGTGGCCGAGGATCAGCGGACCCCACGAGCCGACATAGTCGATGTACTCGTGGCCGTCGACGTCGGTGAGCCGCGCTCCGCGGCCCTCGCGGAAGAACACCGGCGTGCCGCCGACGCTCGCGAAGGCGCGCACGGGGGAATTCACGCCGCCCGGAATCAGGGCAAGGGATCGTTCGAAGAGATCGCGGCTGCGCTCACGCATGCGGGGTGCCGGTTTCGGGGAGGGGGAAGAGCACGGCGATCGAACGCGCGGCCGCGCGCACGTCCGGCGCATCGAAGACCGCGGAGATCACCGCGACCATGTCGGCGCCGCTGGAGATCGCGACCGCGGCGTTGGCCGCGGTGATGCCGCCGATGGCCGCGACCGGGATCGCGCTCGCGCGCCGCGCGTCGCCCAGGCGATCCAGCGCCGCGCGCACCGCCTGCGGCTTGGTCGTCGAGGGAAAGACGCTGCCGATGCCGATGTAGTCGGCGCCATCCTCGGCCGCGCGCCGTGCGCGGATCGGATCGTCGTAGCAGGAGACGCCGATCAACCGGCCCGGCATGGCCACGCGCGCCGCACGCACGTCGCCGTCGTCACGGCCCAGATGAACGCCGTCGGCCGCGATCTCGAGGGCCAGGTCGAGGGAATCGTTCACGATGAGCGGGGCGCCGAAGGCGCGGCAGAGATCGCGCAGCCGCCGGGCTTGCTCGAGGGCGAGGGCGGCATCCGCATGCTTGGCGCGGTACTGCACCACCGCCGCGCCGCCTTCCAGCGCCTGTTCCACTTCGCGCGCGAGGCGCTCGGTGTCCTCGCGCTCGGGCGTGATCGCATAGAGGCCCTTCAGGCGCCGGGCGAGCGCGGGATCCGCGCTCATTTGTCCTCGTTCTCCTTGGCGTCGTCGCGGGCCCAGAAGAGGCGGTCGGGGATGTGCTGCCCCATGCCCGGCCGGTACGCCTTGGAGAGCGCCTGCCAGGTGTAGTCCTGCGCTTCGTAGACGGCGTCGGCGATGTCGAGGCCGCGCGCGAGGTTGGCCGCGAGGGCCGAGGCCAGCGTGCAGCCCGAGCCGTGGTAGCTGCCGGGCAGGCGCTGCCAGGTGTCCGAACGCAGGACGCCGCCGCGGTGGTAGAGGGTGTTCACGACGTCCGCGGTCGAGTCGTGCGTACCGGTCACGAGGACGTATTCGCAGCCGCTGTCGAGCAGCGCCTGCGCGCAATCCGCGAGGCTCATGTCGCCTTCGTCGTCCTCGGCGAGGCGGCGCAGCTCCGGGATGTTCGGCGTGACCACGGTGCTCTGCGGCACCAGCAGCTCGCGGATCGCGATCAGCATCTCGTCGCTCGCGAACTCGTCGCCGCGGCCCGAAGCCAGCACCGGGTCCAGCACGAGCGGGATGTCGGGATAGTCCGAGACCACCTCCGCCACCATCGTCACGATCTCGGTGGAGCCGAGCACGCCCATCTTGAAGGCGGCCACCGGGATGTCCTCGAGGATGCAGCGCGCCTGGTCGGCGACCCAGTCGGGGTCGATCGCGAGGAAGGATTCGACGCCGGCCGTGTCCTGCACGGTGATCGCCGTGATCACCGAGAGCGGGTGGCAACCCATGCTCGCGAGCGTGAGGATGTCGGCCTGGAGGCCTGCGCCGCTGGTCGGATCGGAGGCGGCGAACGTGATGACGGCGGGGGGTGTCGCGAAGGCGGGATCGGGCATGGAAAACGCGGTTGCGTGGGGGGGTTACACTTGAAACCGCGCCTCGATTGCGCCCGTGAACCGGGGGTCGCTACCATCGTTTCGGGCTCGCGGCGCGTGTCCGCATTCTACATTCATCGACCCCCGGCAAGCCCCATGGCATCCCACGCTGAGCAGGCCTCCGAGCCCTTCAAGACCTGGAAGTGCAACGTCTGCGGCCTCGTGTACGACGAAGCCGAGGGTTGGCCCGAGGATGGTCTCGCGCCCGGCACCCGCTGGGAGGATGTTCCGGGCGGTTGGTGTTGTCCGGAATGCGGCGCCCGCAAAGAAGATTTCGAGATGGTCGAATTCTAGGTTCGGAAGTCGCTGTCCTAACCTCGGAAACGGCTTCAAGTGGCGGGACTTAACGGTTGTTTTGGTTGAATAAAAGGACTAATCTCCTCGGACGATAACAAGCGGCTTCAGTCCGGGCCTATCCGGGGAGGGATGGCCTTGCCGCTTCAATAAACGGGGAATGCGTGGCGGACTCCAAGAACCTCACGGGTGTACGCGTGATGGTGATCGATGACAGCAATACGATCCGGCGATCCGCGGAGATATTCCTCATGCAGGCGGGCTGCCAGGTGATCCTGGCGGAGAACGGCTTCGACGCGCTCGCGAAGATCGCCGATCACCAGCCGGACCTGATCTTCGTCGACATCATGATGCCGCGCCTGGACGGCTACCAGACGTGCGCGCTGATCAAGAAGAGCGGCAAGCACGGCTCGACGCCGGTGATCATGCTGTCCTCGAAGGACAGCCTGTTCGACCGCGCGCGGGGGCGGATGGTGGGCAGCGACGAGTACCTCACGAAGCCCTTCACGAAGGAAAGCCTGCTGAAGGCGGTGGAAGCGCACCTGGCGCACAGAAACGCGGCGTAGCGGGAGCTACGCCTGATACAACGAACGGAGTGACACGAAAATGGCGATCAAGAAAATCATGGTGGTGGACGACTCGCCCACCGAGCGCGCGTACATGCAGGGCATGCTGACCAAGCGGGGCTACGAGGTCGTCCTCGTCGACAGCGGCGAGACCGCGATCGAGCGCTCCAAGGCCGACCAGCCCGACCTCATCCTGATGGACGTGGTGATGCCCGGCCTGAACGGCTTCCAGGCGACGCGCGCGATCACCCGTGACGAATCGACCAAGCACATCCCCGTGATCATCTGCACGACGAAGGACCAGGAGACCGACAAGATCTGGGGCCTGCGCCAGGGCGCGAAGGATTACGTGACCAAGCCGCTGAACGAGAGCGAGCTGATCGAGAAGATCAAGGCGCTGGGCTGACACCATGGCGCGCCGCACCCGGAGCCTCCGTGAATTCCAGCTCTCGCTCGGCGAGCGGCTGCGAACGGCGACGACGCGCGCCGCGCTGTCGTCGCGGCTGGGCTTCCAGGTCGGCAGCGACAACTGGTTCGTGGCCCTGCACCAGGTGAGCGAAGTGATCCCGGTTCCCAACGCGGTGCCGGTGCCGCTCACGCAACCGTGGTTCCGCGGCGTCGCGAACGTCCGCGGCAACCTGTACAGCATCGTGGACTTCCAGGCGTTCCAGGGCCGCGAGGTCGTGACCGCCGGGATGGAGCGACGGGTGATCCTGATCTCCGAGCGCCTGCTGGGCGGCGCGGGCTTCGTGGTCTCGAGGATGCTGGGACTGCGCAACCCCGATCAATTCACGAAACTCGAGCGGCCCGCGGATGCGGCGCCGTGGGTGGGCGGCGTATACGAGGCCGCGGGCGGCACGAGGTGGATGGAGCTGGATCTGCCGGAGCTGGTTCGCCAGCCCGGATTCCTTGAAGTCGGCGCCTAAGAAGAAAACGGAAATACAGAGGGAGAGCGGGACATGGCGAAAGCACAAGCAGCCAAATCGAAGAGCAGCGCGAGCAGCAGCAGCGGCGGAGGCGGCATCGGCGCCTGGTTCAAGAGCCTGACGGCCTCCAAGCCGAAGGCCGCGCCCGCGCGTCCCGCAGCCTCTTCCTCGACGCTCACCAACATCCAGGCCCAGACCACGGGTGGCGCCAGCCCGCGCACCGGCACCAAGCCGCTGCAGGCGAAGAAGGCCGTGCGCCCCGGCGGGGAAGGCATCGCGCGCTTCCGCATGCCCATCATCGGCGCCCGGCCGGTCACGACGCAGATCCAGATCCTCGGCGCCATCGCCTTCGTGCTGCTGGTGGTCACCGGCGGCCTGGTGTTCATGGACACCAAGTCGCGCTCGGAGAACTCGACCTACGTCACGATCGCCTCGCAGATGCAGTACCACACGCAGCGCCTCGCCAAGGCCGCCGGCCAGGCGGCGCGCGGCCTGCAGCTCGCGTTCCCGCAGGTGCAGGACAGCCGCGACGAGTTCGCGAACTACCTCGCGATCCTGCAGAACGGCGGCTTCGCGTTCGGCAACGACGTTCCCTCGGCCGCGCACAACGACGAGCTGAAGAGCCGCCTCGAGGAGCTGGCACAGCGCTGGCCCGAGTCGGCCAACGCCGCCACGGCGATCCTCGCGGCGCAGCGCGACCTGGTCGCGCTCGCCGAGAACATCGCGCAGATCCGCGTCGGCTCGGAAGAGATGGCCACGCTGTCGCAGGAATTGACGGGCCTCATGACGCAGTCGGGCTCGCCGCCCGCGCAGGTGCTGCGCGCCAACCGCCTCACGTTCCTCGCCGAGCGCCTGGGCCGCGGCTCCGCGGAGATCCTGGGCTCGGAGATCATCGACCCGGTGGTGCCGTTCCTGATCGGCAAGGACACGAACGACCTGCGCGGTCTCATCCGCGCGCTCGAGGCCGGCAGCGAGCCGCTCGGCATCCTCGCGATCAAGGACCCCGAGACCAAGGCCAAGCTCACGCAGCTGAAGGACCAGTTCGCCCTCTTCGAGAAGAGCGTGGGCCCCATCCTTCGCGAGCTGCAGAAGCTCGTCTCCGCCCGCCAGGCCGGCGCGCAACTTGTCTCCGCATCGGAGTCGCTGCAGAACTCGGTGGCGAAGCTGCAGGACACGCTCACCAGCGAGAAGCCGGTGGCCTCGCTGGTCGCCGTGATCGCCTTCGCCGGGCTCTTCTTCATCGTGCTGGTGCTGATGGTGCTGGTGTTCCTTGCGGACACCCGCCGCCGCGCGGCCGAAGCCGAGACGGAAAACCGCCGCAACCAGGAAGCCATTTTGCGGCTGCTGAACGAGATGGGCGACCTGGCCGACGGTGACTTGACGATCAAGGCGCAGGTGACCGAGGACATCACGGGCGCCATCGCCGACTCGATGAACTACACCATCGACGAGCTGCGAAACCTGGTGACGGGCGTGAACAACGCGGCCATCCAGGTGACGCAGAAGACGGCGCAGGCGCAGTCGATCTCGAACGAGCTCCTCTCCGCCGCGGAACGCCAGTCGAAGGAAATCGAAGAGACGACGTCGCAGGTGTTGCAGGTGTCGAAGTCGATCTCGGAAGTGTCGACCACCGCCGAAGAGGGCGCTCGAGTCGCGCAACGCTCGCTGGCCGCCGCCGACAAGGGGCGCCTCGCGGTGCAGAACCAGATCTCGGGCATGAACGACATCCGCGAGCAGATCCAGGAGACGTCGAAGCGGATCAAGCGGCTCGGCGAAAGCTCGCAGGAGATCGGCGAGATCGTCGAACTGATTTCCGACATTACGGAACAGACGAACGTGCTGGCGCTGAACGCCGCCATCCAGGCGGCATCGGCCGGTGAAGCGGGACGCGGCTTCTCGGTGGTTGCGGAAGAGGTGCAGCGACTGGCCGAACGCTCCGGCGAAGCCACGAAGCAGATCGGCGCGATCGTGAAGACCATTCAGGCGGACACGCAGGACGCGGTGGCCGCCATGGAGAAGTCGACGCAGGGCGTGGTCGAAGGGGCGAAGCTGTCCGACGCCGCCGGCCAGGCGCTCACCGAGATCGACTCGGTGACGAAGAACCTCGCGCAGCTGATCCAGAACATCTCGACCGCCACGCAGGTGCAGGCGAACGCGACGAACCGGGTGGCGCAGAACATGCAGGACATCCTGGAGATCACGCGGCAGACCACGCGCGGCACGCAGCAGACGGCGGGCTCGATTCGAGACCTCGCCGCGGTGGCCCAGGAGCTCAAGAGCTCTGTCGCGGGCTTCAAGCTCTAAGAACCGGCTCCGAAAGACACACGCACTGCGATGGCGGCGATCCCCGTGACCAGCTTCGATCTTGGCCCCCTCACCTGGGTCAAGACCGAGATCGACCATTCGCTGAACCAGGCGCGCGAGAACCTCGACAAGCTGACGGCGAATCCGGCCGACCGCGCGCCGGTGAAGTACATCCTCACGCACCTGCACCAGGCCACGGGCGCGCTCGCGATGGTGGGCCTCGGCGCGGCCACGCGCTTCAACGAAGAGCTGGAGAAGCTCGTCGCGTACCTCGAGGGCGAGGACGCGGGGCGCATCGGCGGCACGGTCGGCGTCGCGAAGAAGGGCATCTCCGCGCTCTCGTCGTACCTCGACTCGCTGCTGGCCGGGGATCCCGACCGGCCGATGACGTTGCTTGCCGCGTACCTCGAGTTGAATCGCGCGCGCGGCGGAGCCGATGCGAACGAGGGCGACCTCTTCTACCCGAACCTGTCGCTCGAGCTTCCGCCCGTCGAGCCGGCGCAAGCGGTGCTCGATGACGCGGTGCTCGCCAAGGCCCTGTCGCACCAGCGCTCGCAATACCAGCAGGGCCTGCTGAAGGTCCTGAAGGGCGGCGACATCTCGGATGCGCTGCGCCAGATGCACGGCGCGGTCGTCGCGATCGAGTCGCTGCAGGCCACGACCAACACGCGCCCGTTCTGGACCGCCGCCGCCGCGTTCTTCGACGCGCTCGTCTTCGGCGGCCTCGAGCCCGGCGCCTCAGCCAAGCCGCTCTACGCGAAGGTCGACCAGCAGATCAAGCAGATGATCGAGGGTTCGGCGAAGGTGCCCGAGCGCCTGTTCCGCGACCTGCTGCTCTCCGTCGGCCGCGCGCGTCCCGTGACCGACCGCGTCGCGCTCGCGCACGACGCCTATCACCTCCCGCAGCTCATGACGACTCCCGAAGCGCCGCACGGCGACTCCGGCGACGAGGAGCTGGCGGGCCTGCTGCGCGAGATGCGCGACCTCACGGCGCAGCAGAAGGACACCTGGCTCAAGTACACCTCGGGCAACCGCGCCGCGCTGGAGCCCTTCGGCAAGCAGTCGCTGGCCCTCGCCGAGAAGGCGCAGCGCCTGCCGAACCGCGACATCCAGCTCGTGCTCGTGCGCCTCACCGACGTGGCGCCCACGCTGAAGGCGAAGGCGATCCCGCCGTCGGAAGCGCAGGCCCTCGAGGTCGCGACCGCGATGCTGTTCATCGAGGCCTCGCTCGAGAACTACTTCAAGCTCGGCACCGATTTCGCGCGCCAGTCGAAGACCGTCACCGAACGCCTGCGCATCGCCATGGCCGGCGACGTGCTCCCGCCGATGGACGCGCTCGAAGGCGGCCTCCTCGACGAGATGACGCGCCGCGCCCAGGAGCGCCTGCTCATCTTCCAGGTGGGCCAGGAAGTGCAGGTGAACCTGCAGAACATCGAGCAGGCGCTCGACGCCTTCTTCCGCGACGCCGCCAAGCGCCCCGAGCTGAAGGGCCTGCCGGGCCTCTTCGCGCAGGTGCAGGGCGCGCTGATGATCATGGAGCTGCACGACGCCGCGGGGCTCAACGCCGCCGTGATGGCGCGCGTGCAGCAGTTCGCCGAGGGCTCCGCCGACGGCGTGGGCGAGGCGGCAGAGATGGTCGCCGACGGCCTTTCCGCGCTCGGCCTCTACATCAACGCGCTGCAGCAGGGCGCCGCGAACCCGCGCGAGGTGCTCATGCCCGCGCTGATCCGCTACGGCCTCGCCGAGGCTCCGGCCAAGAAGGCCGACACCGTCATCCGCCGCACCGCGACCGTCTCGCCGGGCGACCTGGACGTGCAGAAGCAGAAGGTCGCCGCGCTCTACGAGGATTGGCAGGAAGCGCCGAAGGCCGAGAAGGAAGAAACGAAGGAACGCCTCGAGCAGGCGGTCGGCGATCTCAAGCGCGACGCCGCCGTGATGTCCGAGTCGACGCTCGCGATCAAGGCCGACGCCGTGCTCGCCGCCATCCAGGGCAGCGAGGGCGCGCAGCAGACCGGCGTCTTCCAGGCGATCCAGGGCGTGGCCCCCGACAAGGCGCCCGCCGATCCCACGCCGCAGATGGTGCAGCTGGTCGACGCGCCCGGCGCCGAGATCGACAAGGAGTTGCTCGAGATCTTCCTCGAGGAAGCCAGCGAGGTCGTCGCGACCATCTACGGCAACCTCATGGTGTGCCGCGACGTGCCGCACGACCGCGAGGCGCTCACGACGATCCGCCGCGGGTTCCACACGCTGAAGGGCTCCGGCCGCATGGTGGGCCTCACGGATCTCGGCGAAGTCGCGTGGCAATGCGAGCAGGTCCTGAACAAATGGCTGAAGGAAGAAAGGCCCGCCACGCCGGGGCTGCTTTCCTTCATCGACCTCGCGCAGGATTCCTTCGGCGGCTGGATCGGCGTGCTGAAGAGCGGCGCCCCGTCCAACATCGACGGCAGCGAGCTCGCCCACCGGGCCGAGCAGCTGAAGAGCGGCGAGGAGCCGGAATCCGCACCCGCCGTGTTCGAGTCGCTGCCCGAGGTGGAACCCGCCTCGACGGCAACCGCCGAGGCCGCGGCTGCGCCGTCGTTCGAAGAGCCCGCGCCGGTGGCCGCGGAAGCACCCGCTCCGGCCGAATCGGTGCCCGCGCTCGATTTCGCCTCCCTCGATCTCACTCCCGCACCGTCCGCGGCCGATGCCGCGCCGCCCGCGGTGGAGATCACGAAGGAAGAGGCCCTCGCCTTCTCGTTCGACGACATCCTCGCCCCGGCAGCGGAAGCCCCGCCGGCCGCGACCGAGCCTGCCGAAGAAGAGCGCATCGAGGAGACCACCGAGGAATCCGACGTCGTCATCGGCTCGATCGTGCTGTCGCCGGCGTTCTTCGCGATCTACATCGGCGAATGCGAGGAGCACATCGCGACGCTCGAGCGCGAGATGTCCGCCATCGAGGCCGACCCGGTGACGCCGGTGAGCCACGACTTCATGCGCGCCGCGCACACGCTCACCAGCAGCTCGCGCACCACCAGCTTCGACCTCATCGCCGACGTCGCCTCCGCGCTCGAGAAGTGGCTGTCGGACGCGATCGATTTCCCGCCCGAGTTCGACGCCCACCGCCTCGCCGCCACGCGCCGCGCCGTCGATGCGCTGACCGCGATGGTCCACTCGGTGCGCGGCCGTGCGGAGCCCTTCCCGCGCGACGACGTGATCGTCGAGCTCACCGCGCTTCGCGAAGGCCTCAAGGAATCGCGCAAGACCGGCGAGGGCACGCACATCAAGATGCCGGGTGTCGTGCGCGAAGCGCTCGAAGCCCGCCAGGAAGCGCTCGCGTCCGCCGAGCCGCCCGCCGAGCCGGTCGAGGAACCCATCGCGCTCTTCGAAGAGCCCGTGGCCGAACCGCCGGCTCCCGAGCCCGTTGTCGAGGCCGCGCCGCCCGAGCCGGTGTTCGAGGCTCCGGCCGAGACCTTCCAGCCGCCCGCGCCGGTCGAAGCACCGCCCACGCAGGTCGAGACGAAGCCGTTCTCTTTCGAGCCGCCGGCTCCCGAGCCCGAGAAGCCGGTCGTCGTTCCGCCCCCGGGTCCGATCGAGCATGCCCGAGCCGCGGCCGCCGAAGCGCCCGCCGCCGCACCCGCGCCCGTGGCAGAACCCGCCGAGGCCCAGTTCGAGGCCGGCAAGGACCAACGCAAGATCAAGGACGACGTCGACCTCGACCTGCTGCCCATCTTCCTGGACGAGGCGAAGGAGATCATCCCGCTCGTCTCCGAAAGCGTGCGGCACTGGAAGGGCGCCCCGTCGGACCACGCGCCTGTCGCCGACCTGCATCGCCACCTGCACACGCTGAAGGGCAGCGCGCGCATGGCGGGCCTCATGCGCCTGGGCGAGCTGGCCCACGTGCTCGAGACGCGCGTGATCACGATGGAGGGCGATCCGTCGCCCACCGTGCGCCAGTTCGACGAGCTCGAGGAAAGGGTGGACCGCTTCTCGGTCGCGCTGGAGCGCCTGGCGCGCGGCGAGGACCTGGAAGGCATCGAGCCGGTCGAGGTTCCCGTCTCCGCCGTGTTCGAGCAGCAGAGGGACAAGCCAGGCGCGATCGCCGTCATGGCCGCCGCCGCGCAGGAAGTGCGCGAGCAAGCCGCGCTGCCGCCGGAGCTTCGCGAGGCCCGCGTCGCGCTGTTGCGCGTCAACGCGGAGATGATCGACCGCTTCGTGAACGAGGCGGGCGAGCTGTCCATCGCGCGCTCGCGCATCGAGGGCGAGATGACGGCGTTCAAGCGCGCGTTGATCGACCTCACCGACAACGTCTCGCGCATGCGCGCCCAGCTGCGCGAGATCGAGATCGCCTCCGAGACGCAGATGCAGAGCGCGATCAAGCTGAAGGAAGAGCACGGCGAGCATTTCGACCCGCTCGAGCTCGACCGCTTCTCGCGCATGCAGGAGCTCACGCGCTTCCTGGCCGAGAGCCTGGGCGACGTGATCACCCTGCAGCAGTCGCTGCAGAAGAACCTGGACGAAACCGAGCTCGCCATCCACCAGCAGGCGCGCCTGAACCGCGAGCTGCAGCAGGGCTTGATGGGTGTGCGCCTCGTGCCGTTGGCGAACCTGCAAGACCGCTTCTATCGCGTCGTCCGCCAGACGGCGAAGGAACTGAACAAGAAGGCCAACCTCGAGCTGAAAGGCTCGCGCGTGGAGCTCGACCGCTCGGTGCTGGAGAAGATCACCGGCCCCTTCGAGCACCTGCTGCGAAACGCCGTGGGCCACGGCCTCGAGATGCCGGAAGAGCGCGTGAAGCGCGGCAAGCCCGAGATCGGCGAGCTGCTGATCGACGCGGCCCAGCGCGGCAACGAGGTGGTGCTCACCGTTTCCGACGACGGCGCCGGCCTCAACTACAAGCGCATCCGCGAGAAGGCCATCGAGGCAGGGCTGCTCGCGCCGGACGTGGACCTCCCGGACTCGCAGCTTGCCCAGTTCATCTTCATGGCGGGCTTCTCCACCGCGAGCGAGGTCACGCAGATCGCGGGCCGCGGCGTCGGCATGGACGTGGTGCGAAACGAGATCACCTCGCTGGGCGGCCGCGTCGAGATCTCGAGCACGCCCGGCCGCGGCACGGCGTTCACGATCTCGCTCCCCCTCACGCTCGCCGTGACGCAGGCGGTGATGCTGCGCGCGGGCACGACCATCTACGCCGTCCCCTCGGTGATGATCGAGCAGGTGCAGGAATACAAGGCGGCGCCGTACGCGGAAGTGATCGGCGCCGGCGAGGTCCGCTGGAAGGACAACACGTACGCGCTGCGCTCGCTGCTGCCGCTGCTGGGCGAGATCGACACGCCCACGCCCGCGCGCCAGATCCCGGTGCTGCTGCTGAAGAGCGGCGTGCAGCGCGCGGCGATCCGCGTCGACGAGATCATCGGCAACCGCGAGGTCGTCGTGAAGACCATCGGTCCGCAGCTCTCGCGCCTCGCCGGTATCGCGGGCGCCACGGTGCTGGGTAACGGCCAGGTGGTGCTGATCCTCAACCCCGTGCAGCTCGTGCATCGCGAGATGGCTGCGGGCACGATCTCGGTCGTCGCCGCACCGGCGCAGGAAGCGCTCGTCGTGGACCAGCGCTCCGGCTCCGCCCTCGTCATGGTGGTGGACGACTCGCTCACCGTGCGCAAGATCACGGGCCGCATGCTCGCGCGCGAAGGCTACGAGTTCATCACGGCGAAGGATGGCGTCGATGCGCTCCAGCAGCTGCAGGACGTGAAGCCCGACTGCATCCTGCTCGACGTCGAGATGCCGCGCATGGACGGCTTCGAATTCGCGCGCAACGTGCGCGCGGACGCGGAGACGAAGCACATCCCGATCATCATGATCACCTCGCGTACCGCGGACAAGCACCGCAACCACGCGCTGGAGATCGGCGTGAACGAGTACATGGGCAAGCCTTACCAGGAAGACCAGCTCCTGGCGCTCATAAAGCGTTACACGGAAGAGTCGGCCTTCGCGTAGCATCCCGGGCTTCCCGCAACGGGCGAGCCCGCGCATGGACGGATCCCACATCCCGGTGATGACGCGTCGTGTTCTTTACGACGCGGGCGGCCTTCGCGTCGGCCAGGTGGCGGCGCGCCCCGTGTCGCCCGGCTGCATGGACGTCGAGGCCCCCGGCGCCAACGTCCTCGCCTTTCCGCTGAGGGGCGTCTTCGCCCGCCACCCGTCGCCGCGGCGCGAGCTCGTCGCCACCGCGAATCACGTCGTCGCATTTCCGGCCGACCAGCCGTATCGCGTGAGCTTTCCCGGCGGCATCGGCGACGACGTCCTCGTGCTGCAATGGTCGAGCGAAGCGCTCGTGACGAAGCTGCCCCGCGCCGAGGAGCGCTTCCTCGCCATGGCCGCCTCCAACGACCTCCTCGAGCCCGGCCAGATGGTCCGCCGGAGCGTGCTGCACCGCCGCCTCGCGCGCGGCGAAGGCGACCCGCTGGAGATCGAGGGCCTGTGCGCGGAGTTGCTGCGCTCGTGCCTTCGCATCGGCGAAGCGCAGCCCCCCGGCCCGCGCCGCATCGAGAGCGTGAAGGAAGCGGTGGCGCTCGCACCCGACCGCAAATGGACGCTGTCCGATCTTGCGGAAATCGCGCGCATGTCGCCCTACCATCTCGCCCATGTGTTCCGCCAGGAAGTGGGCATGCCGGTCTATGCGTACGTCCTTCGCCTGCGCCTCGCGCAGGCGCTCTCGGCGGTCGTGGACTCCGACACCGACATCACCACCATCGCCCTCGACGCGGGCTTCGCCAGCCACAGCCACTTCACCCTGCACTTCCGCACGCTCTTCGGCGTGACGCCCGCGGCGCTGCGCCGCGGCGTCGGCTCCCGGCCCGCCGAGCTTCGCAAGATCGTGACAGCGCGCTAGGGCCGCTCCGCCCTACAGTCGCTCCCTTCACGCAACGTGGGGTGGACGACATGATGGGCAGGAGGAAATTCTTCGGAGTACTGGCCGCGACGGCCACGGTGGTCGCGGGCGGCTGCGGTACGCCGGGCACGGGACGCGGCGCGGCGATGGACGTCGCAACCTTCCACGCACGCCGCCGCTTCGCCGCCACGCCTTCCGGCGACATCGCCTATGTCGAGCAGGGCCAGGGGCGCGTGGCCCTCTTCATCCACGGCGTGCCCCTGAACGGGCTGCACTGGCGCAATGTGATGGCCGAGCTGCACGGCGTCCGGCGCTGCATCGCGCTCGACCTGATGGGCCTCGGCTACACCCGCATCGCTCCCGGGCAGGACGTGTCGTTCGTGGCCCAGGCGCAGATGGTGCGCGAATTCATCGACGCGCTGGGCATCGACCAGGTGGACCTGATCGCCAACGACAGCGGCGGCGCCGTGGCGCAGCTCTTCGCGGTGGACAACCCGAAGCGCCTGCGCACGCTCACGCTCACCAACTGCGACGTGCACGACAACTGGCCGCCCGAGCTCATCAAGCCGTCGATCCTCGCCGCCCGCAACGGCACGCTGATCGAGCGCTACGAGCGTCTTATAGACGAGCCGGAGCTGCGCTACGAGCGCTTCGCGCGCGCCTACGCCGACCCCCGCGTGCTCACCGACGAGATCTACCGCGCGTATATCGACCCGCTTCGCGCCACGGCCGAGAGCCGCGACAACTTCCATCGCTATTGGACGTCGTTCGACAACGTGCAGACAGTGCGCATCGAATCGCGCCTGCGCGAGCTGCACGTACCTACCCTGGTGGTCTGGGCGCTGGACGACGTCTTCTTCGACGTGAAGTGGGCGCATTGGCTCGGGCGCACGATCCCCGGCACCGTGAAAGTCGTGGCCCTGCCGGGTGCGAAGCTCTTCTTTCCGGAGGACCGGCCGCAGGCGCTGCTCTCGCCGCTGTGGGAGTTCCTGTGGTCCGAGGGCCGCAGCGCCTAGTGCGGCGCCTGCCCCCAGAAATACGCGAGCACGAGGACGCCGAGCACGATCCGGTACCACGCGAAGCCCTTGAAGTCGTGGCTCGCGACGAAGCGGATCAGCGCCTTCACCGCGACGAGCGCGGAGACGAAGCTCACCACGAAGCCGATGGCGAAGGGCAGGAGATCGCCGGCGCTGAAGAGCGCGCGGTACTTCACCACTTGATACCCGCTCGCCGCGAACATGATCGGCACGGCGAGGAAGAACGAGAACTCGGTGGCCGCCTGGCGCGAGAGGCCGAAGACCATGCCGCCCATGATGGTGGCGCCGGAGCGAGACGTCCCGGGGATGAGCGAGAGGCACTGCGCGAGGCCGACCTTCAGCGCGTCCTTCCACGTCATCGCGTCCACGGCCGTGACGCGCGGGGCGCCGTGACGCTTGTACCAGGCTTCGATCGCGAAGATCGCGAAGGCGCCGACGATGAGCGCGATCGCCACGCTCACCGGGTTGAACAGGTGCTCCTTGATCCTCGACTGGAACGCGAGGCCGACGATCGCCGCCGGGAGGAACGCCACGAAGAGGTTGGCCGCGAAGCGCTGCTGCACCGGGTCGGAGGCGATGCCGGAGAAGGCCTTGGCGAACCGCGCGCGATACTCCCAGCACACGGCGAGGATGGCGCCAAGCTGGATCACGATGTCGAACACCTTGCCCTTCTCGTCGTTCGCGCCGAGCCAGTCGGAGACGATGATCAGGTGACCGGTGGAGGAGACGGGAAGGAACTCGGTGAGTCCCTCGACGAGCCCGAGGAGGAGCGCGTGCCAGGCCGGAACAAAATCCATCGCGCGAGTCTAACATCGGGATCATTGCATCCCGCTGGCCCCCGATGGATCGACGCTCCCTGCTGAAAGCCGCCGCCGCACTCGGTGCCCTGCCCGCGCTGGGTGCCGCTGCGGCCGACGCACCGCTCACCCGCGCGGTGCCCTCGAGCGGCGAGCGCATCCCCGCGATCGGCCTCGGCACCTGGATTACCTTCGACGTCACGGATGCCCCCGGCCGGGAAACGCGCGCGGCGATCCTGCGCGCGTTCTTCGAGTCGGGCGGGAGGCTCGTCGATTCCTCTCCGATGTATGGGTCGTCGGAGGAGACGATCGGCGTGGGGCTGGAACGCATCGGCCGTCCGCCTTCGCTCTTCGCGGCCACCAAGGTGTGGACCGTGGGCGGCCTCGCCGGCCGCCGCCAGATGGAACGCTCGCGCACCCTGTGGAAGGTGCCGCGCTTCGACCTCCTGCAGGTCCATAACTTCCTCGACTGGGACACGCACCTACCTACGCTGAAGGCGATGAAGGCCGACGGGCGCTTGCGCTACGTCGGCGTCACCACCTCGCACGGCCGGCGCCACGACCTGGGCGAGGAGCTCATCCAGCGCGAGCGCCTCGACTTCTTCCAGGTGACGTACAACCTTGCGGACCGCGAAGCGGAGCAGCGGCTGCTGCCGCTCGCGGCGGAGCGTGGAACGGCCGTGATCATCAATCGCCCGTTCGACGGCGGCGCGCAGTTCGGACGCATGAAGGGCAAGGCGCTGCCGGGCTGGGCCGCGGAGATCGGTGCGACGACGTGGGCCGCGGTGTTCCTGAAGTGGATCGTGGGGCATCCGGCCGTCACGGTCGCCATTCCCGCGACGTCGCAGTTGCCGCACCTGAAGGAGAACATGGCGGCGCTCACGGGGCCGCTGCCGGACGCGGCGCTTCGCAAGCGCATCGCCGCCGAGTTCGACCGCGGTTAAGCCTCGCGCGCCTCGGCGCGCCGTTGCAGTGCGTCGGGCGCTCCGTGTACGCGGTTGCGGCCCAGCCGCTTCGCCTCGTAGAGCGCGGCATCCGCGGCGCGCAGGAGGTCTTCCAGCTCCGCCGCGCTGCTGCCGCGCAGCGTCTGCGCATCGACGACCGCCGCGCATCCCAGGCTGATCGTGGCGCGGAAGGGAGCCCCCGCGTATTCGACCTCCAGCGCTTCCACCGCGACGCGGATGCGCTCGGCCGCCTTCATCGTCGCCTCGAGGTCCGCCCCGGGGAGCACGAACGCGAATTCCTCGCCGCCCATCCGCCCGATCACGTCGTGCGGGCGCTGCTGCGCGCGAAGCACCGTCGAGACCGCGGAGATCACGCGGTCGCCGGCGCCGTGGCCGCCCTGGTCGTTGATCGACTTGAAGCGGTCGAGGTCCGCCATGACGACGCCGATCGCCCCGCCGTAGCGGATGGCGCGCGACACCTCGCTCTCGGCGGTGGCAAAGAAGCGCCGGCGGTTGGCCAGCCCCGTGAGCGGATCGGTGGTCGCGAGCTTGCGCATCTCGGACTCCGTCTCGCCCAGGCGGCGGTGCTTCTCCTCGAGCTGCCCGTGGGCGCGAGCGTTGGCGAAGGCGACGGCCGCGTAGCCGCAGATCGTGCGGAAGACGAGCTTCTCGCGCTCACCATACGCGCCCAACGTCGTGGTCTGGACCGTGAGCACACCCAGCAGTTGGTCCTTCACCACCATGGGCGCGAACCAGAAGGTGCGCGTGGGCTCGGTGCCGGGGATCCGCGCCGCGGCGCGCGCGCCTTCCTCGGCCTCGATGCAGATCTCCACGCGCTCGCGGGCGGCCCGCGCGGCATAGCTCTCGAAGTCGGCGAGCTGCACGTCGGAGATCGGCAGCGGTCGTCCGCGCTCGATCGCGTAGCGCGTGAGGCGTGCGCCGGCCGCGTCGAACACGAAGACGCCGGTGAACGTGACGTCGGCGAAGCGGCCGAGGTGCCGGTGCATCGCCTCGAGCATCTCGGCCGGGTCGAGGTGCGACGTGATGTCCTGGCCCACCAGCCGGAGGTTCTCCAGGGTCGAGAGCGCCGACTCGAGGTCGCGCGCACGCTCCTTCGCGCGTTCGGTCTCGTGGCGCTCCTGCGCGAGCAGGAGCTGGTTCACGGCCCGCCGGTCCTTTTCCTTCACTTCCTCGGCGCGCGCGGTGCGTTCGGCCGCGAGCGCACGCGACAAATCGCCCGCCGCTTCATGGGCGCGCGCGATCTCGGTGTGGAGCTGGCTCTTCTCGTGGTGGCCGCCGATCGAACCGACCACCTCCAGCGCCTGTTCCAGGTGACGAAGCGCCAGGGCGACGTTGTCGGGCTCGCCCAGCTCGGTGCCGTGCGTGCCGTAGATCTCCGCCAGCGAGCGCAGCGCTTCCACTTCCCACAGGCGCGCCTTGGTGCTGCGTGCGAGCTCGAGCGCGGCATTGGCGCTATCCAGCGCTTCGCGGGCTCGCCCCAGCCGCGAGAGCGCTTGCGCGCCAATCGCGAGCAGGCACGCCACCTCGGGCTGCGAGCCCAGGTCGCGCATGATCGATTCGGCGTGGCGCAGGTGCTCCAGCGCCTCCTCGTTGCGACCCAACGCCAGGCAGGCGTCCCCGAGGTAGTACGTGGCAATGGCATAGCCCCGGGCCCGCGGATGGTCGCCGAGGACACTGCGCGCTTCCGCGAGCAGCTCGATGGCGCGCTCGGGCTGTCCGGTGTCGGAGAGCTGGCGTGCGAAATTCGCGAGCGCATGTCCGATGGCACGCGGCCATCCCAGTTGCCGGGCCCTCGCGAGCAGGCGCTCGGCCGTGGCGCAGCTCGCTTCGCGGTCGCCCAGGTTCGAGTGCGCGGAGACCAGGCCGGCTTCGGCGCGGAAGGCCTGCTCGAGCATGCCGCAAGCCCGGGCCGAGGGAACGACCTCGCTGAAGATCGGCACGACCTCGAGGAACGCGTTCTGCTGGAAGGCGAGCACGCCCTCGATGAAGCGAAGGTGCGCCTCGACCGAAGGCGAAGGCCGCATCACTTCGGAGCGGATCAGCCGCAGCTCCGAGGCGACGGAGCCGGGGTCGCCAAAGCCGCTGGCGAGCACGGTCCAGAGGCGGGCGTGCGCGATGCGCTGCACGTCGCCCGCGGCGCGGTAGGCGTCGAGCGCCTCGCGGTAGAAGCCGAGCTCCCGCTCGCGCATTCCATCGACCTCCGCGATGCGCGAGGCGAGCAACGCCACGTCACCCACGCCCGCGACATCCCCGCAGCTTTCGAACTGGGAGCGGGCCCGCTGGCAGAGCGCCGTCGCTTCCTCGACGTGGGAATTGAGCAGGGCGCACTCGGCGAGCGTGAGGGCGATGCGTGCGGGCAGCGGTCCCTGCTGCGGGCTCTCGCCGCGTCCCGCGTCCACCAGCGCCTCGGCCTCGCGCGCCACGCGGGCGGCTCGCGCGACATCGCGCTGCCGCAGGTGCCACGCGAGTGCCACGAGGGGCTCGAGGCGCCCGCCGCCCGAGGCGGCGCCCGCCGTGCGTTCGAGCTCCTCGACCTGCGCGTCGGTGGCGTAGAAATCCATCAGGCCTTCTTGTAGATCTCCGCGCCCGACTTCACGAACTCCACGGCCTTCACTTCCATGCCCTTCTTCAGCGCGGCCTGGTCGGACACGCCGTGCTTCGCGGCGAAGTCGCGCACGTCCTGCGTGATCTTCATCGAGCAGAAATGCGGGCCGCACATGGAGCAGAAGTGCGCGAGCTTGGCGCCTTCCTGCGGCAGCGTCTCGTCGTGGAAGAGCTTCGCCTTGTCCGGATCGAGGCCGAGGTTGAACTGGTCGTCCCAGCGGAATTCGAACCGCGCCTTCGAGAGGGCGTTGTCGCGAATTTGCGCGCCCGGGTGACCCTTCGCGAGGTCGGCGGCGTGCGCGGCGATCTTGTACGTGATGATGCCGTCCTTCACGTCGTCCTTGTCCGGCAGGCCCAGGTGCTCCTTGGGCGTCACGTAGCAGAGCATCGCGGTGCCGTACCAGCCGATCTGCGCCGCGCCGATGCCGCTGGTGATGTGGTCGTAGCCGGGCGCGATGTCGGTGGTGAGCGGCCCGAGCGTGTAGAAGGGCGCCTCATGGCAGGCCTCCAGCTCGAGCTCCATGTTCTCCTTGATGAGCTGCATCGGCACGTGGCCGGGGCCCTCGATCATCACCTGCACGTCGTGCTTCCACGCGAGCGTCGTCAATTCGCCGAGCGTCTTCAGCTCCGAGAGCTGCGCTTCGTCGTTGGCGTCGTAGATCGAGCCGGGGCGCAGGCCATCGCCGAGCGAGAAGGCGACGTCGTACGCCTTCATGATCTCGCAGATGTCCTCGAAATGGTCGTAGAGGAAGCTTTCCTTGTGGTGCGAGAGGCACCACTTGGCCATGATCGAGCCGCCGCGCGAGACGATGCCCGTCATGCGGTTGGCCGTCATGGGGATGTACGGCAGGCGAACGCCGGCGTGGATCGTGAAGTAGTCCACGCCCTGTTCGGCCTGCTCGATCAGCGTGTCGCGGAAGATCTCCCAGGTGAGCTCCTCGGCCTTGCCGTCCACTTTCTCCAGCGCCTGGTAGATCGGCACCGTGCCGATGGGTACGGGGGAGTTGCGCACGATCCATTCGCGCGTCTCGTGGATGTGCTTTCCCGTGGAGAGGTCCATCACCGTGTCGCCGCCCCAGCGGATGGCCCACGTCATCTTGTCGACCTCTTCCGCGATGGACGAGCCGATCGCGGAGTTGCCGATGTTGGCGTTGATCTTCACGAGGAAGTTGCGGCCGATCGCCATCGGCTCGCTCTCGGGGTGGTTCACGTTGTTCGGGATGATGGCGCGGCCGCGGGCGACTTCCGAGCGCACGAACTCCGGCGTCACTTCCTTCGGGATCGAGGCGCCGAAGGACTCGCCGGGATGCTGCCGGCCCATCAGCTCGTGCAGGCGCTTGCCCATGGGCCCGGTGGCGAGCAGCGACTCCAGGTATTCCGCGCGTCGCAGGTTCTCGCGGATCGAGACGAACTCCATCTCCGGCGTGATGATGCCCTTACGCGCGTAGTGCATCTGCGAGACGTTGGCGCCCGCTTTCGCGCGGCGCGGGTCCCGCTTCAAATTGAAGCGCAGCTCCGCGAGCTTGGAATCGGCGAGCCGCTCCTGGCCGTAGCGCGACGAGGGGCCGGAAAGACGGTCCGTGTCGCCGCGCTCCTCGATCCACTTCTCGCGCAGCGGCGCCAGGCCCGAGCGGATGTCGATCTTCGCGGCGGGGTCGGTGTAGGGCCCGCTGCAGTCGTACACCCAGATCGGCGGGTTCTTCTCGGCGCCGAACGAGGCCGGCGTATCCGACTGCGAGATCTCGCGCATCGGCACTCGGAGGTCCGCGCGCGAGCCCTGGACGTAGACCTTGCGCGAGGCGGGCAGCGGCTGGACCGCGGCCTCGTCCACGTGGGCGGCGGCGGCGATGAATTTGGGATTGGCGTTCATGGAGCTCACTCCTTGAAGACGGCGTGGAGGGGCTCCGAGGGATCCGGGCCACGCTCCCTACGCCGGGATGATCCGGATCAGGTTCGAAGGGTTTGTCTCACCGGAACGTAGCGTCCCGGACCCCTGCGTGCAGCCCCCACGTTACCGGAAGGAGAGGGGGGCCACAAATGACCCGGCGCAAGGGCGCGGAAAGAAACTACTTGACCGAGTAATTACGCAAGCGTACAGTTTCGATCCTCGACGACGCAACCGACCCGGAAAACCATGGCCAGGCCCTCCCGCAACCTCGACCGCGCGCTGATCGCCGCGGGCCAGGCGCTCTACCCGTCCACCGGGTGCGCCGGCCTTACGATCCGGCAGGTGGCCGACGCGGCCGGCGTCAACATCGGCATGTTCCACTACCACTTCAAGACGCGCGAAGCGTTCCTGCGCGCCGTCCTGGAGGCGAACTACGAGGACATGTTCTCGCGCCTGCCCGTCGTGACGGAGCAGCTCGCGCGCGACTTCTCGCACACCGACCTGCTGCGCCACGCCCTGAAGGCGCTGGGCCACTGGTCGCGCGAGCACCGGGGCTTCATCGCCCGGTTGCTGGCCGACTGCATGGCGCACGACCCGGTCGCGCGCAGCTTCTTCGCCGCGAACTTCCCGCGCCACCTCGAGCGCGTGGGCCAGATCATCGCGGCGGCTCAGCAGGCGGGTGCGCTTCGCGCCATGCCGCTTCCGCAGGCGATGGCGTTCTGCGCCGGCGCCATCTCGCTGCCGTTGATCGCCGTGGGTACGGTCGTCGATTCGGGAATGTTGCCGGCGCCGCGCAAGCGTTCGCTGGAAGCCGCCGTGCTTTCCGCGGCGGCCGTCGACGAGCGCATCGAGCTCGTGCTGCACGCGCTCGGCACTCCCCTTCCCGCGACCCGCAAGGCCGCTCCGAAAGCCAGCAAGAAAAAGAAAGGCACGTCATGAGAACCGCCTTTTCCCTCCTCGCCGCCGTGGTGATCGCCGGTTGCGGCGCCAAGGACAACGGATCGCTGCAGGGCTACGCCGAGGGCGATTACGTCCGCGTGGCCGCGCCCTTCGCCGGCAACCTGGTCCAGCTCAGAGTCGCGCGCGGCGCGTCGGTCACCCCGGGCGCACCTCTCTTCGCGCTCGAGCAGGAGAACGAAGCCGCGGGACGCCGCGAAGCGGAAGACCGCGTGCGCCAGGCCGAAGCCCAGCGCGACAACCTGCTGAAGGGTGTGCGTCCCAGCGAGATGGAAGCGCTGAAGGCACAGCTCGCGCAGGCGCAGAGCGCCGCCGCCTTCGCCGTGAAGGAATACGTGCGCGCCGAGGACCTGGTGAAGAAGGGCTTCCTCTCGCCGCAGAAGCTCGACGAGGCTCGCACGACTCGCGACAGCAGCGCCCAGCGCGTGCGCGAGCTCGACGCCCAGATCGTCACCGCGGGGCTGGGCGGGCGCGCCGATCAGGTCCGCGCCGCCGAATCCGAAGTGCGCGCCGCGCGGGCCTCCCTCGACCAGGCCGACTGGCGCCTGCGCCAGAAGACCGTCGCCTCCACCGTGAACGGCGTCGTGACCGACACCAATTTCGTGCAGGGCGAGTGGGTCGCGGCCGGCGCACCGATCGTCGCGATCCTTCCGCCTGAAAACGTGAAGGTGCGCTTCTTCGTCCCCGAGCCGCGCCTCGGTGCGGTGAAGGTCGGCCAGGCTGTCGAGCTCAGCTGCGACGGCTGCTCGGCGACGATCCCCGCGAAGGTCTCCTTCGTCGCGCCCCAGGCCGAGTTCACGCCGCCGGTGATCTACAGCCGCGATAGCCGCGCGAAGCTGGTCTTCCTCGTCGAGGCTCGCCCGTCGAAGGAAGACGCGGTGAAGCTCCACCCGGGACAGCCGGTTGACGTGGTCCTCAAGTGAACGCCCGGTTGCAGTCGAAGCCCGCGAACGAGGTCGTCATCGACGTCTCGGGGCTCACCAAGCGCTTCGGCGAGAAGACGGTCGTCGACCACTTCGCGCTGCAGGTGATGCGCGGCCAGATCTACGGCTTCCTCGGCCCCAACGGCAGCGGCAAGACCACGACCATCCGCATGCTCTGCGGCCTGCTCACGCCCGACGAAGGGCAGGGCACGTGCCTGGGCTACGACATCCTCACCGAGAGCGCGAAGATCAAGCGCGAGGTGGGCTACATGACGCAGAAGTTCAGCCTCTACGAGGACCTCTCGATCGAGGAGAACCTGGACTTCGTCGCGCGCATGTACGACGTCGCCGACCGACCGCGCCGCGTGGTCGAGACGATCGAGCGCCTGGGCCTCACGTCGCGCAAGGCGCAGCTCGCGGGCACGCTCTCCGGCGGCTGGAAGCAGCGCCTGGCGCTCGCCGCGTGCCTGCTGCACGACCCGCAGCTGCTCCTGCTCGACGAGCCCACCGCGGGCGTGGACCCCGGGGCGCGGCGCGACTTCTGGGACCAGATCCACCGCCTCGCCGGCGAGGGCATGACCGTGCTCGTCTCCACGCACTACATGGACGAGGCCGAGCGCTGCCACGAGCTCGCCTACATCGCCTACGGCAAGCTGCTCACCCACGGCACGATTCCCGAGGTGGTCGCCGAGGCGGGGCTCGCGACGTGGGAGATCGAAAGCGCCGATGCCGAAGCACTCTTCGCGCTCACCCACGAGATCGAGAAGAGCCCTGGCGTGGAGATGGCCGTGCCGTTCGGCAACCGCCTGCACGTGAGCGGCACCGACGCCGCGGCGCTGAAGGCGACGCTCGAGGGCGTGGCGAAGCGCCCCGGGCTCACCGTCCGCGAAGTCGAGTCGAGCCTCGAGGACGTCTTCATCCACATGATGCGCACGAACCAGCCGAAGGCCTGACGATCATGCTCACCTGGCACCGCTTCCTGGCCGTCCTCATCAAGGAATTCGTGCAGATGCGAAGGGACCGCCTCACCTTCGCGATGATGATCGGCGTGCCGATCATGCAGCTCGTGCTCTTCGGCTACGCGATCAACTCCGACCCCAAGCGCCTGCCCACCGCCGTGGTGAGCGCCGAGTCGAGCCCGTTCGCGCGCAGCTTCGTGCAGGCCCTGGAGAACACCGACTACTACCGCGTGGTCGCGCAGCCGCGCACCGTCGACGAGGCCGATGCGCTGGTCGCGACGGGCCAGGTGCAGTTCGTGATCCACATCCCCGAGGATTTCTCGCGCGGCATCCAGCGTGGCGATCGGCCCGTCCTCTTGGTGGAGGCCGACGCGAGCGATCCTGCCGCCACCGGCCCGGCGGTCTCGGCGCTCACGGCATTGAACCTCCACGCGCTCGACAACGACCTCACCGGTTCGCTCGCGGCACAGAAGGCTGTCCCCGCCGCCTTCGAAGTGCGCGTGCACCGTCGCTACAACCCGGAGGGGATCACGCAATACAACATCGTCCCGGGCCTGATGGGCGTGGTCCTCACGATGACGATGATCATGATGACCTCCATCGCCATGACCCGCGAGCGCGAGCGCGGCACGATGGAAAACCTGCTCGCGACTCCCGTCTCACCCTTCGAGGTGATGCTGGGCAAGATCGTCCCCTATATCCTCGTCGGGTACGTGCAGGTGGCGGTGATCCTGCTCGCGGCGAAGTTCCTGTTCCAGATCCCCATGGTGGGAAGCCTCACGCTGCTCACGGGCGTGGTCGTGCTCTTCATCGCCGCCAACCTCGCGATCGGCTTCACCTTCTCCACGATCGCCAAGAGCCAGATGCAGGCGATGCAGATGACGATGTTCTTCTTCCTGCCCTCCATCCTGCTGTCGGGATTCATGTTCCCGTTCCGCGGCATGCCGGTGTGGGCCCAGTGGCTGGGCGAGGTGTTCCCGCTCACGCATTTCCTGCGCATCGTGCGCGGCATCCTGCTGAAGGGGAGCACCGCCACCGACATCCTGCCCAGCGTCTGGCCCCTGGCGCTGATCCTCACGGTGGTCTCCATCGCCGCCATGCGCCGTTACAACCGGACGCTGGATTGAGACGGAACGGCAAGCCCCCCGCGCTATAATCCAACCCCTTTCGCGAGACGACCATGAACATCGAACAGGCGCGCTTCAACATGATCGAGCAGCAGATCCGTCCCTGGGACGTGCTCGACACGGACGTGCTCAAGCTCCTGGGCGAGGTGAAGCGGGAGGGCTTCGTGGCGCCCGAGCATCGCGACCTCGCGTTCGCCGACCTCGAGATCCCCATCGGCGGCGGCGAGGCGATGTGGCAGCCCAAGGTCGAGGCGCGCGTGGTCCAGGAGCTCGGCATCCGGCCCACGGACACCGTCTACGAGGTGGGGACCGGCAGCGGGTATCTCGCCGCCTTGCTCGCACGCCGCGCGAAACATGTGACCAGCGCCGAGATCGATCCCGCGCTGGGCGAAGGCGCCCGTGCCGCCCTGCAGGCCGAGGGCGTGGGCAACGTGACCCTGCTCATCGGGGACAGCGCCCGCGCCCCGCTCGGCGAGCAGTCGTACGACGTGATCGTGCTCACCGGCTCCACGCCGGTGCTGCCCCAGGCCTTCACCGACCGGCTGAATCCCGGCGGGCGGCTCTTCGCCGTGACCGGCGACGCCCCGGTGATGAAGGCGACCCTCGTCCGCCAGGGGGCCCGCGGGGAGCTGCAGACGGTCACCCTGTTCGAGACGATGCTCCGGCCCCTGCAGCACGCGCTGCAGCCGGAACGATTCCGGTTCTGACGGGAATGGGATTGAAGGCACCCGCCCGGAAAAGCCCGGGGTACAATCCCCTTGCGTAACTGACCGCGGGTCATTAAATCCGAAAAGCACCGCCGGGACATCCAACCCGGCTGGACGGGAAGGAAGAACGGAAAACCGAATGACGATGAAGCCCAAGCAACTCCTCGCCGCGATCGCCCTGGCCGTGGCCGCCGTGCCGGCGGCCGCCGCGGACCTGCTCAACATCTACCGCGATGCGCTGGTGAGCGATCCGGTGTTCCAGGCCCAGCGCTCGCAGCGCAACGCCACCATCGAGCGCCTGCCCCAGGCGCGCTCGCAGTACCTCCCGCTCATCACGGGCAGCGCCTCGGTGTTCCGCAACTACACCGAGCGCAGCGGCCTCGCGGACTACGACTACACGACGCAGGGGGCTTCGCTCTCCCTCTCGCAGCCGATCTTCCGGCTGCCGAACTGGATCGCCATCTCGCAGGCCGAGAAGATCGTGATCCAGGCCGACGCGCGCCTCGGCGACGCGAACCAGGAATTGATCATCCGCACGGCGCAGGCGTACTTCGACGTGCTGCTCGCCCAGGACACCGTCCTGCTGTCGAACGCGCAGAAGGAAGCCTTCTCCCAGCAGCTCGCCCAGGCCAAGCGCAACTTCGAGGTCGGCACCGCCACCATCGTGGACACGCTGGAAGCCCAGGCGCGCTACGACCAGACGGTCGCGCAGGAGATCGTCAACATCAACGACCTCGAGGTGAAGCGCCGGGCGCTGGAGCAGCTGGTCGGCAAGCCCATCGACGGCGTGGTTCCTCTGAAGGAGCCGCTGGCACTCGTGACCCCCGAGCCGAACAACATCGACGCGTGGACCAAGGCGGCCGAGGAATCGAGCCTCACGATCCTCGGGGCGCAAGCCTTCTCCGAGGCGGCCAAGCAGGAAGTCGACCGCGCCAAGGCGGGCTACCTGCCGACGCTCGATTTCTCCGTCACGTACGGCATCGCGAAGGACCCGTCGGGCATCCGCGGCCTGGACGGCATCTCGCCCAACGGGCGGGCCGGCGCGGTCGGCATCGTGCTCGGCGTGCCGATCTTCGAAGGCGGCCTCACGACGTCGCGCGTGCGCGAGGCGGTGGCGCTGCGCGACAAGGCGGACCAGGACCTCGAGAACACGCGCCGCTCGGTGATCCAGCTCACGCGCACGCAGTTCCTGAACGTCACCAACGGCATCGCCGCCGTGCAGGCGATCGAGCGCGCCGTCGCCTCGACGCAGAGCCAGCTCGACTCCACCGTCCTGGGCCGTGACGTCGGCGTGCGGACGAGCGTGGACGTGCTGAACGCCCAGCAGCAGGTGTTCCAGTCCCGCCGCGACCTGCAGGCGGGACGCTATCTCTACCTGATGAACACGCTGCGGCTGAAGGCCGCCGCCGGGCGCTTGACCGAGCCCGACCTCGAGTCCGTGAACCGCACGCTCGGGCGCAACTAGCCCACGACGGGACGCCTCGCGGCCGCGAGGCGCTCCTCGATCCACTCCGCAAGCCGCTCCACGGCCCCGCGATTCGACTGTGCGAAGGCGAGTGCCGCCTCGCCCATCGCGAGGCGGCGCGGCGGGTCGTCCAGCAACGCGATCGCCTCTCCCATCGCTGCCGCCGCGTCGCGCGCGCGCAGGGCGCCGCCCGCGGCGATCGCGCTCTTCGATGCTTCCTCGAAGTTGTGCGTCGACGGACCCACCACCACGGGCTTGCCGAGCGCGCATGCCTCGATCAGGTTCTGGCTGCCGAAGTCGAGCAGGCTTCCGCCCATCACGACGACGTCCGCGGCCGCGTAGTACGCGAGCATCTCGCCCATCGAATCGCCGATGAGTACGCGCGTCTCGGGCGCCAGGGCTTCGTCCGCGCTGCGGCGCTGCGTCGCGAAGCCGCGGGCGGTGGCGAGTGCGGCGACCTCGTCGAACCGGTGCGGATGGCGCGGCACGATCACCAGCAACGCGTCGGCGGGCGGAGCGGCGGCGGCCCAGGCGTCGAGCACCAACGCTTCCTCTCCATCGCGCGTGCTCCCCACCACGCAGACGCGCCGATCGCCGAGGCGCTCGCGAAAAGCCCGGCCGCGATCCACCATCTCAACGGGCACGTCGAGGTCGAACTTGATGTTGCCGGTCACCTCGGGCGCGGGGGCTCCCAGCGCGGTGAAGCGGTCGGCATCGGCTTGCGATTGCGCCGCGATGCCGCCGAGGTTCCCGAGTGCCCATGTCGTGAGCCGCGGGAAGCTCGCGTAGCGCCGGGCCGAGCGCTCGGAGAGGCGCGCATTGGCGAGGAACACGGGTACGTCCGCCTCGGCGGCCGATTCGAGCAGGCGCGGCCAGAGCTCGGTCTCGAGGATCACGCCGAACTCGGGGCGGAAATGCGCGAAGAAACGGCGCGTGGCGAAGCCCAGGTCGTACGGCAGCCAGGCCCGATCGACGCGACCGCCGAAGAGCTCGACGCCGGTGGCGCGCCCGGTGGGCGTCATGTGCGTGAGCAGGATTCGGTGACCCGGAAAACGCACGGCGAGCGCATCGACCAGGATCGCCGCGGCGCGCGTCTCGCCCACGGACACCGCGTGGATCCAGATGCGCGTGGCGTGGGTCACCTTGCGGTAGCGCCCGTAGCGCTCGCCGAGCCTTTCGAGGTACCCGGGCTGCTTGTGCGAGCGCCACGCGAGGCGCAGGACCGCGAGGGGCGCGAGCAACCACCACGCGAGCGTATAGAGCGGGTGGCTCATCCCGCGGCGGGGTCCGGGTCGACCGGCGCGGATTCGGACGAAGCTTCGGGCTCTGCCTCCGGCGCGGATCCGTAGCCGAGGGCTCGCTCGACCTCGTCCACGCTCGGCACCAGCCCCTTGCCGCCCAGGTTCACGGCCTTGGGGCCGCCGTGCAGCCCGGTGAGGGCGGGATCGGTCGCGGTGTAGATCCCCAGCGTAGGCACGTCCAGGGCGACGGCAAGGTGCGTGAGGCCGGTATCGACGCCCACGACGCCATCCGCCTGGGAAAGCAATGCAGCCGCCTCGACGAGCGACATCGGCGGGGCCAGCATCGCGCCGGGGGATTGTTGGGCCAACCGTGCCGCGGCGTTGCGTTCAGCCGCGGAGCCGCCCGGATACACGGCCACGAGCCCCTGCGCCGCGAGCCGCTTCGCGAGCTCGATCCAGTGCGCCTCGGGCCAGTGCTTGTCGGCCCGGCTGGTCGCGTGGAGCGCCACGTAGTAGCGCGGCGGCGCCCACGACGGCGCGGAGGGCGGGGGCGCGATGCCGTAGTCGGGCAAGGTGTCGACCTCGTAGCCGAACACGTCGGCCACGAGGCGGCGGTTGCGCTCGACCGCGTGCTGGTCCCTCGCCACGGGCAGCGCCTGGTCGTAGAAGCGGGCGGCGATCTTCTCGCGAGCGCTCGCCCGGTCGAAGCCGAAACGCGCCCCATGCGCGAGGCGTGCCACCAATGCGCTCTTCAGCAGGCCCTGCGTGTCGATGACGTAGTCGTAGGGATGGCGGCCGAGGTTGCGGCGCGCGGCCGAGAGATCGTGCCAGGCGCTCCGCGAGGCCAGGTGGCTGCGAATGCGCCGCAACGGCACCGCGATGGCCTGCTCGATCGCCGGGTGCAGGCGTACGAGATCGGCGTACGCCTCCTCGACGGCCCAGTGGATCCGGACCTCCGGACGCCGGGCGCAGAGGTCCGTGACCGCGGGGAGGTGATGGATCACGTCGCCCAGCGAGGAGAGCTTCACGAAGAGCACGCGGGTCCCGGCCATGGGGCATTGTAAAATAGCCCGCTTTGCCCATGGACAAACTTCCCCTCACCGTCGCCATCATCGCGCGCGATGCCGAAGCGCAGATCGGCGAGTGCCTCGCATCCGTGCGCTTCGCGGACGAGGTTCTCGTTGTCGATTCGGGCTCGCGCGACGGCACCGTCGCGCTCGCGACGCGCGAGGGCGCGCGCGTGATCGAGCACGGGTGGCTGGGATTCGGCCGCCAGAAGCAGTTCGCCGTGCAGTCGGCCAAGCACGACTGGGTGCTGTGCCTCGATGTCGACGAGCGCGTGACCGAAGCGCTCGCCGCCTCCATCCGCGAGGTCTTCGCCACGCCGAAGCACAACGCCTACCGCGTCGCGCGCCGCAACCGCTTCCTCGGCGTGTGGCTCGCGCACGGCGAGGGCTATCCCGACTGGTCGCTGCGGCTCTTCCACCGCTCGCACGCGAGCTGGTCGAACGACGAGGTGCACGAGGCCGTGCTCACCACCGTGCAGGTGGGCCGCCTCTCCGGCGACCTGCTGCACGACTCCGCGGAAGACATCGCGATGTACCTCACCAAGCAGAATCGCTACACCACGCTGCACGCCGAGGCCCTCTTCAAGCAGGGCGTGCGCGTCTCGGGCTGGCGCCTCGTGGTGAACCCGCTGGTGCGCTTCATCAAGTTCTATTTCTTCAAGCTCGGCTTCCTCGACGGCGCGGCGGGCTTCGCGCACGTCGCCATCGGCTGCAACAACACCTTCCAGAAGTACTTGAAGCTCCTCGAGCTGCAGAAAGCCTCGCGATGACAATCCTCGTGACGGGCGGCGCGGGCTTCATCGGCTCGAACTTCGTGGCCGGCTGGCTCGCCGGCACGGACGAGCCGGTCGTGAACCTCGACAAGCTCACCTATGCGGGCAACCTCGCGAACCTCGAATCCCTTCGAGCCGACGAGCGCCACCGCTTCGTCCGCGGCGACATCGGCGACCGAGCGGCGATGGACGCGCTGCTGAAGGCGCACGCTCCGCGCGCCGTCGTGCACTTCGCGGCCGAGAGCCACGTCGACCGCTCCATTCACGGTCCGGCGGATTTCATCCAGACCAACGTCGTCGGCACCTTCACGCTGCTGGAAGCCGTGCGTTCGTACTGGGGCTCGCTCGAGCCGGCGGCGAAGGCGGCGTTCCGCTTCCTGCACGTCTCCACGGACGAGGTGTACGGCTCGCTCGGCGAGGACGACCCCGCGTTCTCCGAGACGACCGCATACGCCCCGAACAGCCCGTACTCCGCATCGAAGGCCGGTTCCGATCACCTGGTGCGCGCCTATCACCACACGTACGGCCTTCCGGTCGTGACGACCAACTGCTCGAACAACTACGGCCCGTTCCAGTTCCCCGAGAAGCTGATCCCGCTGATGATCGCCAACGCGCTCGAAGGCAAGCCCCTGCCGGTGTACGGCGACGGCCGCCAGGTGCGCGACTGGCTCTACGTCGCCGACCACTGCGAGGCCATCCGGCTCGTGCTCGAGCGCGGCGCCCTGGGCGAGGTCTACAACGTCGGCGGCAACGCCGAGCGCAGGAACCTCGAGGTGGTGCACACGCTGTGCGACATCCTCGATGCGGAGCGACCGAGATCCGGCGGCCATCGCGCGCTCATTCAATTCGTCACCGACCGTCCCGGCCACGACCGGCGCTACGCCATCGACAGCCGCAAGATCCAGGGCGCGCTCGGATGGCGCCCGCGTGAGTCGTTCGAGTCCGGGCTCGCGAAGACGGTGCGCTGGTACCTGGGGCACGCCGACTGGGTGGCGCAGGTGAGGAGCGGCGAGTACCGCCGCTGGATCGAGAAGAACTACGCGGAAAGGCCGGCCTCATGAAGCGCAAGGGCATCATCCTCGCCGGCGGGTCCGGCACGCGCCTGTATCCCGCGACGCGCGTCGTCTCCAAGCAGCTGCTGCCGGTGTACGACAAGCCGATGGTGTACTACCCGCTGTCCACGCTGATGCTCTCCGGCATCCGCGACATCCTCGTCATCTCCACGCCGCAGGACACGCCGCGCTTCGCGGAGCTGCTGGGCGACGGCCGCGAGTGGGGCCTGAATCTCTCGTACGCCGTGCAGCCGAAGCCCGAGGGCCTGGCACAGGCGTTCATCATCGGCCGCGACTTCGTCGGCTCCGGGCCCTCGTGCCTGATCCTCGGCGACAACATCTTCCACGGCCACGATCTCGGCGATTCGCTGATGCGCGCGAGCGCCACCGAGAAGGGGGCCTCCGTATTCGCCTACCCGGTGAAGGACCCCGAGCGCTACGGCGTGGTGGAGTTCGATGCCAAGGGCACGGCGGTCAGCATCGAGGAGAAGCCCAAGTCGCCCAAGTCGCGCTACGCGGTGACGGGCCTCTACTTCTACGACAACGCGGTCGTCGACATCGCGGCGAACCTGAAGCCGTCGCCGCGCGGCGAGCTCGAGATCACCGACGTGAACCGCGAGTACCTGAAGCGAAACGCGCTCGCGGTCGAGGTGATGGGACGTGGCAGCGCGTGGCTTGATACCGGAACGCACGAGAGCTTGCTCGAGGCCGCGCACTTCATCGAGACGATCGAGCGCCGGCAGGGCCTGAAGATCGCGTGCCCGGAAGAGATCGCCTACCGCATGGGCTACATCGACGCCGGGCAGCTCGAGAAGCTCGCCGCGCCGATGCGCAAGAACTCGTACGGGGAATACCTGCTCGAGATCCTGCGCGACCGCGTGTTCTAGGGGCCGCGCATGAACGTGATCCGCACGGCGATCCCCGAAGTACTGATCCTCGAGCCCAAGGTCTTCGGCGACGCGCGCGGCTTCTTCATGGAGAGCTGGAACGAGCGTGCGTTCGGCGAGGCGGTGGGCCACCCGGTGCACTTCGTGCAGGACAACCACTCACGCTCGGTGAAGGGCGTGCTGCGCGGGCTGCACTACCAGATCGAGCAGGCGCAAGGAAAGCTGGTGCGAGTCGCGCACGGCGAGGTCTTCGATGCGGTGGTGGACCTTCGGCGCTCGTCGTCCACGTTCGGCAAGAGCCTGGGCGTCACGCTCTCGGAAGAGAACAAACGCATGCTCTGGGTGCCGGCCGGTTTTGCCCACGGCTTCCTGGTGACCTCCGACAGCGCGGACTTCCTCTACAAGACGACCGACTATTACGCCCCGAAGCACGAGCGCTCGCTGCTGTGGAACGATCCCGCGCTCGCGATCGGTTGGCCGCTCGACGGCGCCCCGCAGCTGAAGCCCAACGACCTCGCCGGCACTCCGCTCTCGCAGGCCGAGACCTACCCGTGAACCGGGTCCTGGTGACCGGAGCGGCCGGGCAGGTCGGCGCTGCGGTCGCCGCGCAGCTTCGGGGAAGTTGGGAAGTGATCGCGCACGACCGCGCGAGCCTCGATCTCGCGGATCCTGCGCGCATCGCGGCGGTGGTTGCCGAGACGCGGCCCGACGTGATCGTGAATGCCGGCGCGTACACCGCCGTGGATCGCGCTGAGACCGATACGCAGGCCGCGCTCGCGGCGAACAGCGTTGCTCCTGGTGCCATCGGGATTGCCGCGAAGCACGTGGGTGCCGTGGTGATCCATTTTTCGACCGACTATGTATTCGACGGGACGAAGGCCACGCCCTACGTCGAGAGCGATCCGACTAGTCCTGTCAGTGTCTATGGTGCGTCGAAGCTCACCGGTGAACGAGCGCTGGCGGCGTCCGGTGTTCCGCACGTGATCCTGCGCACGAGCTGGGTGTACGGCCCACGCGGAAAGAACTTTCTGCTGACCATGCTGAATGCCGCGAAGACGCGCGAGGAAGTGCGTGTCGTCGACGACCAGCGAGGAGCACCTACATCAGCTCTGCAATTGGCTCGGGCGACCCAAGCGCTGCTGGCGCAGCCCGCCGATAAATTGCGCTCGGCGACCGGCGTGTATCACTGCAGCGCCGCAGGCGACGTGACGTGGTTCGACTTCACGCGCGAGATCTACGAGCGCTGGGGGAAGATCAATCCGGGTTTCCGTGCGCCGCGAGTCGTTCCGATCCCGAGCTCCGAATACCCGACGCCGGTGAAGCGCCCAGCGAACTCGCGCCTGTCGAACGCGAAACTGCAGGAAACCTTCAGGATCGCGCTCGAGCCGTGGGAGCAGGGTCTGGACGAAACGCTGGCGGTGCTTGCCTCAGCGTGAGGCCCTGAGGCGGAAGCACACCGCGCCGTCGGAGTTCGAGGCGAGGTCGATCCGGTAGCCCAGCGCCACGGCCTGGCGCGCCGCCTGGTAGAGCCCGATGGAAAGCCCTTCGCCACGCGGCCGCGCGAGAGGCTCACGCATCAGCTTCGTGGCCACGGCATCGGGAATGGCGCTGCCCGTATCGCGCACGTCCAGCACCGCGCCGCCCTTGCCGACCGAGAGCACGATCGTGATCCGCGTGCCGGGCTCGCGCGCCACTTTCGCGCGCGCATTGTCGATGCAGTTGTCGAGCACGCTGTCGAAGAGAGCCGGTGGCAGCAGCACTCCGCCGCCTCCGGGACCTTCGAATGTGATGTCGCCCCCGGCGAAGCGGCGCCTCACGTCCTCCCACCACTCCGCAGCATCGACCTCCGGATCGTGCGTCGCGACATCGGGCGCGCGCAGCTGCTCGAGGGTCGCGTGCAGGCGATGCGTGAGCTGCGGCAACTGGCGTTGCAGCAGGCTGTTGTACTCGTCCGCATTGTCGCTCCCGCTCGGCGCGGCAGAGGTGAGCGCATACAGGGACTGCAGCAGGTTCTTGATGTCGTGCGTGAGGCGGGCTCCCGTCTCGTGCACGGCCTCGAGGTAGGCGTTGCGCTTCAGCGTCGTCTCGCGCCGCTTGCCCTCGTAGAACTCGCCGACCACTTGCGCCAGCAGCCGCACGTGCAGGAAGAGGGCGGGCGAGAGCGGGACGTTGGTGTAGAAGGTGAGCTCGAGGCCGTGCTCCGTGAACGTGGCGGCATGGCCCTCCGTTTCACCGAACTTTCCCTCGCCGTCCTCGGACTTCCAGAGCCCGCCGCGCATCCACGGGAAGGTGGCGATCTCCTTCAGCGCCTCCTCGAGGAAGCGCCCCGCCTGCGTCTCGGCTTCGGCCAGCTCGGCCACGCGGCGCATCCACAGCTCGAAGGGCATGCCCACCGACAGCAGGTAGCGCGAGAAGTACGTGCGCAGCCCGCCGAAGCCCGAGCGCGGGCTCCACAGCACGGCGAGCACGAAGAGCGCGACGCCGAAGGAGAACATCGTGAGCGCCACCGAGGGGAAATAGCGGTCGTCGGTGAAGCGCATCAGCGCGAGCGATCCCAGCACCAGCACCACGACGAGCTGGAACACGAACACGGCGTAGAAGAAATCGAACACCTGCACCGGCTCGTCCTCCGAGTCGCCGGGCAGCAGCGCGAGCAGCAGGAGGAGCAACGGCAGGATCGCGCGCGCGAGGAGGGACACTGGCCCTGGTATCGGATGCTGCGGCAGCAGGAGCGTCGGCACTGCCCATAGCAGCAGCATCGCGAGCAGGTACGAGAACGCGACCAGGAAGTAGAGGCGGCTGGCGCCCGCGCGCTTCGCGGTGAAGACTCGCCCGCCCAGCACGCCCAGCATCAACACCATCCACGAAACGATCATCCATCCCGAGAGGAACCAGAGGATCGCCGCCGTGAGCGTCATCAGCATCACGATCGTGAAGACCTTCAGCTCGCGCTCGGTGGCGAAGAACGGCTGCCACAGCAGGAAGAGGCCGAAGTGCACCATCAGCCAGACACGCTGGAAAGCGCTGCCCACCGGAGCGAGGAGCCCCGCGTGGAGCGCCAGGAGCATCGCGAGCACGATCCAGGGCCGCGCCCGGAGCAGGGCGGCACTCAGGCGCGCGGGGAAGGAATTCGTCGTGGGCTGCAAGGGGATCTGGCTGGCGGCAGCGGCGAGAATAGCGGAGTGTCGGGATGCCGGACAGGTGCTGTCCGCGAAGCCGACACTTCACCGGATCCCGGCCGGCGCGAAACGGGGCGATATTGGCTTAAGTGGTTGATAAGGAACAAATTGTAACGAGTGGCACAGCGCTTGCTCAGTATCCTGCGTCAGAATCGCTCACATCTGGAGAAAACCATGAGATCACAACAATCCGGCTTCACCCTCGTCGAGATCGCGATCGTCCTCGTGATCATCGGGCTGCTGCTCGGCGGCATCCTCAAGGGCCAGGAGCTCATCAACAGCGCCAAGGCGAAGTCCCTCGCCAACGATTTCCGCAATGTCCCGGTCTACATCTACGCGTACCAGGACAAGTACCGGGCGATCCCCGGCGACGACTGCAATGCCCAAGCGCATGTGGGCACGGGCGCGACCAACAGCGGTACGTGCGGCAGCGGCACCGCGGGTAACGGCCGCATCGAAGGCGACTGGGACTCGACGTCGACCACGGCCGAGTCCGCGCTTTTCTGGCAGCACGTGCGACTGGCTGGTCTGGCCACGGGTGACACGGCTGCGGCCGCCGGATTGCCGACGAATACCGACGGTGGCCGCATCGGCGTGAGCAGCGACAAACCCTTCACGGACGCGAACTTCAACGGCAGCTACTACCTGTGCTCGAAGGGCGTGCGCGGCAAGTTCGCGAAGCAGATCGACCTGCAGATCGACGACGGCCACACCAACACCGGTTCTGTCCGCGTGGGAACCGCGAACGCCACGGCGTCGCTTCCCGAGACCGGCACGACCGCCGTTACGGACGACGAGGTCTACCAGGTCTGCCTCGCGTTCTGATCGAACTACGCATCACGCCGACGGCCCGCCTCGCGCGGGCCGTTTGCTTTCCAGCTATCCCTGGAGCAGCCGGATCTCCGCCTTCGCGAGATCCTCCTGCGAGCCCAGCAGCACCAGCACGTCGCCTTCCTTGAGCCGTATGTCGCCGGCGACATCCACGTTGCCGGCGTTGGGACGTCGGATCGCGGTGACGGTGACGCCCAGCATCGTGAGGTTCAGCGTCGCGAGCGTCTTGCCTTCGCAGGCAGCGTCCGGTCCCACCACCATCGTGCGCAGGCGCGCCTGCCCCGAGGTCCCGTCGTCCGTGGCGCCATGGAAGAAGCCGGGCAGCAGGCGGTAGCGCTCCTCGCGCGCCTCCTTCAGCCGGGACTGCACCACGTCGAGCGAGATGCCGATCTGCAGCATCGTCTGCGTGGAGAGCATGAGCGAGCCCTCGACGACCTCGGCCACGATCTCGGCGGCCCCGGCGTCCTTGAGCTTCCTCACGTCCGTGTCGTCGAAGGTGCGCACGACGACGGGCAGCTCGGGGCGCATGTCGCGCACGTGCGCGAGGATGCCCAGCGCCTTGTGCGTGTCGGCGAAGCTCACGACGACGGCGCTCGCCCGCGAGATCGCGGCGGCGGACAGCACCTCGCGCCGGCTCGCATCGCCGTAGACAACGGAATCGCCCGCCGCCGCGGCCTGGCGCACGCGCTCGGGGTCGGAATCGAGGGCGATCACGGGCACCTTCTCGCGCTCGAGGAAGCGCGCCAGCGCCTGGCCGCTGCGCCCGTAGCCGCAGATGATCACGTGGCCGCGCTGGGCCATCGCCTTCACCGCGAGCTGGTGGAGCGCCACGGCGCGCTGCGTCCATTCGCTCTCGACGAAGTACAGCACGATGCGCTCCATGCGCGAGAGCAGCAGCGGCGTCACGAGCATCGACAGCAGCGAAGCGGCGAGCACCACTTGCAGGGGCCCGTTGTCGAAGCGGTCGGTCTTCTGCGCGAGGGCCAGCAGCACGAAGCCGAACTCGCCCGCGGGCGCCAGGGCCAACGCCGTGCGCAGTGCGGTGGGCCGCTCGTTGCCGAAGACACGCCCGAGCCAGAACACGATGACGAACTTCATCCCGAGCAGCAGGACGAGGACCGCGATCACCGCGAGGAAGTGCTCCATCACGGCGAACACGTCGAGCAGCATGCCGATGGTCACGAAGAAGAGGCCCAGCAGCACGTCACGGAACGGCTGGATGTAGTCCTCCACCTGGTAGCGGTACTCCGTCTCCGAGATGAGCATGCCGGCGAGGAACGCGCCCAGCGCGAGGGAAAGACCGGCCAATTGCGTCACGAAGGCGAGGCCCAGCGCCACGAACAGCACGAAGAGGACGAAGAGCTCCGAGGACTTCTGGCGCGCCACGAGGTTGAAGAGCGGCCGCATGATGCGCTGGCCCACGGCGAGCACGATCACCAGGACCACCGCCGCCTTGATCGCGGCGATCAACGATTCGCGGGCCAGCGCCTCGGGCGGGAAGCCCAGCGCGGGGATCAGGATCAGCAGCGGGATGACCGCGAGGTCCTGGAACAGCAGCACGCCCATGATCTGGCGGCCGTGGGCGGACTGCAGCGCGTTGGTCTCGGAGAGGGTCTTGGAGACGATGGCGGTGGAGCTCATGGCGAGCACGCCGCCGATCACGAGGCCGGTCTGCCACGCGATGCCCGCCGCGTACGCGATCGCCATCACGATCGCCATAACCACGGCCACTTGCGAGGCACCGAAGCCGAACACGGTCCGGCGCATGGACATGAGCTGGGGCAAGCTGAACTCGAGGCCGACGGAGAACATCAGGAAGACGACGCCGAATTCGGCGAGGTCGCGCTGGCTGTCGGTGTCGGCCACCACGCCGAACGCGTTGGGCCCGATCAGGGCGCCGACCAGCAGGTAGCCGAGGATGGCCGGGATCGACAGGCGCCGGAAAAGCACGACCACCGCGACGGCGGCGCCTAGCAGGATCACGGCTACGGGCAGGGCGTCGTGCATGGACTTATAATTCGGGGGTCATGTCGAATGTACTACATCCCCACGCCCTCTCGGACTCGCAGCATTTCATCGAGCTCGCGAAGAACGTCCTCGACATCGAGGCCGAAGCGGTCGCTCGCCTGAAGACTCGCATCGGCGAGCCGTTCATGCAGGCGCTGCGCATCATCCTCGGCACGAAAGGGCGCGTGGTCGTGACCGGCATGGGCAAGAGCGGCCACGTCGCGGGCAAGATCGCCGCCACCCTGGCCTCGACCGGCACGCCCGCTTTCTTCGTGCACCCCGCCGAGGCGAGCCATGGCGACCTGGGCATGATCACCGACCAGGACGTGGTGATCGCCATCTCCTACTCGGGCACGTCGAACGAGATCCTCGCCATCCTGCCGATGCTGAAGCGCAGGGGCGCCAAGGTGATCGCGATGACGGGCAAGCCCGCTTCGGCGCTCGCCATGGAGGCCGACGTCCACCTCGATGTCGCCGTCGAGCGCGAGGCCTGCCCGCTCGAGTTGGCACCCACGGCGAGCACGACGGCCACGCTCGCCCTCGGCGACGCGCTCGCCATGGCCTTGCTCGACGCGCGCGGCTTCCGCAGCGAGGACTTCGCGCTGCACCATCCCGGCGGCGCGCTCGGCCGGCGCCTGCTGGTGCACGTGGCCGACATCATGCGCAAGGGCGAGCGCTTGCCGCGCACGGCGCCCGACGCGCTGCTGCCGCAAGCCATCGTCGAGATGACCGCGAAGGGCATCGGCATGACGATCGTGGTTGACGCGAACGACAAGCTGCTCGGGATCTTCACCGACGGCGATCTGCGCCGCGTCCTCGAGAAGCACGATCACATCAAGACACTCCGCGTGGGCGACGTGATGACGAAGAACCCCCGCACCATCGCGCCCGAGAAGCTGGCCGCCGAGGCCGCGCGCATGCTGGAGGAAAACCCGATGGGTGGCCGGCTCGTCGTCGCCGACCGCGAGGGCCGCCTCGTGGGCGCGCTCACCTTCCACGACCTGCTCGCCGAGGGCGTGGTCTAGGTGTCGTTCGCCAAGCGCGCGAGCGCCATCAAGCTCGCCGTCTTCGACGTCGACGGCGTGCTCACCGACGGCACGATCTACATGGGGCCTTCGGGCGAGATGCTGAAGGCCTTCAACATCCTCGACGGGCACGGGTTGAAATTGCTCCACGAGGACGGCATCGCCACCGCGATCCTCTCGGGTCGCAAGTCGGCGATGGTCGCCACGCGCGCGAAGGAGCTGGGCCTGGGCGCTGTCCACCAGGGTGTCGCGGACAAGGTGAAGCGCCTCGCCACGATCCTCCGCGCGCACAAGTCCGATCTCGCATCCTGCGCGTACATGGGAGACGACCTCCCCGACCTCGAGGTCATGCGGCGCGTGGGCCTCGCGGTCGCGCCCGCCAACGGCGTGCTGGCCGTGCGCAAGCAGGCGCATCTCGTTACGAAATCCCGGGGCGGCGAAGGCGCGGTGCGCGAGTTCTGTGAACGCCTGCTCGAGGCGCGCGGTCGAACGGACCTGGTGCAAGGAAGAACGAAAAAATGATCGGCGTGTTTCGTCCCACCTCATGGCTGCCGCTGGGCGTCCTGGCGCTGCTGGTGGGGCTCACGCTGTGGCTGAACGCGCTGGTGCAGCCGGCGGCCGCGAAAGCGGACGGGAACCTGCGTCACGATCCCGATCTGATCGTCGAGAATTTCAATGCGCGCAAGCTCGGCGAGGACGGGCGGGTGCTCTACACGCTCACCGCGCGGAAGATGGTACATTACCCCGACGACGATTCCTCCCTCCTGGAAACGCTCAATTTCGACGCTTACCAACCGAAGCAGCCGCGCGTGAACATCACCGCCGAGCGGGGCCGGTTGCAGAAGGGCGGCGACGAGGTGTGGATCGAAGGCAACGTCGTGGTGCACCGCGAACCGGCGCCGCGCGTCGAGCCCCTGAAGATCTTCACCGACAACCTGCTGGTGCTCCCGGACGAAGGCATCGCGCGCACCTCGAGCGAAGTGCGGATGGAATCCCCCTCGGGCCACGCCACAGCCGCCGGCCTCGAGCTGAACAACACGGATCGCACCGTGAAGCTGAACCGGGTGCGTTCCACGTACAAGCCTCCAGCCCGCTAGGAGACCGGCAATGCGCACGCTTCGCCTCACCCTGCTCACCGCGCTGGCGCTTGCCGCGCTGCCCGTGCTCGCCGAGAAGTCGGACCGCGAGAAGGAAATCAACATCGGCGCCGACCTCCTCACCGGCGACGACAACGCCCGCGTCACCGTCTTCGACGGCAACGTCGTCATCACGCAGGGCACGATGCGCATCACCGCGAACAAGGTCACGGTGAAGGAAGACGCGGAGCGCAACAAGTTCTACGTCGCCAACGGCGCGCCCGTCACCTTCCGCCAGAAGCGCGACAAGGCCGAGGACTTCATCGAAGGCTGGGCCGCGCGCGCGGAATTCGACGACAAGAGCTCGAAGTTGAAGCTCTTCGACAAGGCACGCCTGAAGAGCGTGCAGGGCGAGATCACCGGCGACCTCATCACCTACGACACCAGCCGCGAGCTCTTCGAGGTCGGCGCCGCGCAACCCGGCACGCCCGGATCGCGAGTGAAGGCCACGCTCGTCCCGCAGAAGAAAGACGCGAAGGACGGGAAGGACGCGAAGAGCGAGGCCAAGCCGTCGTCGCCCCTCACCCTCAAGTCCGACTCGGGCCCCGCCACCCATTGACGATGGCTGCCACGCCCGCGCCGCTGCGCGAACACCTCACGCTGGTGAAGAGCGAGCCGCAGCCCGCGGTGCTGCGGGCCGAGGGCCTGAAGAAGAGCTATCGCAAGCGCAGCGTCGTGTCCGACGTGTCGCTCACCGTGGAAAGCGGCGAAGTCGTCGGCCTCCTCGGCCCCAACGGTGCCGGCAAGACGACCTGCTTCTACATGATCCTGGGCCTCGTGCCGATCGACAGCGGCAAGGTGATGCTCGATGGGGAAGACCTCACGCACCTGCCGATCTTCCGCCGCTCGCGCCTGGGGCTTTCGTACCTGCCGCAGGAAGCGTCGATCTTCCGCAAGCTCACCGTGGCGCAGAACATCCAGGCGGTGCTGGAGCTCCAGGGCCTCGAGGCGGGCGAGATCGAGACGCGTCTCGAGCAATTGCTGGACGACCTCCACGTCGGCCACCTGCGCGCGAGCCCGGCCACGGCGCTCTCGGGCGGCGAGCGCCGCCGCGTGGAGATCGCGCGGGCGCTGGCCACGAACCCGAGATTCATCCTGCTCGACGAGCCCTTCGCGGGCGTCGATCCCATCGCGGTCCTCGATATCCAGCAGATCATCCGCTTCCTGAAGGAGCGCGGCATCGGCGTGCTGATCACGGACCACAACGTGCGCGAGACGCTCGGCATCTGCGACCACGCCTACATCATCAACCAGGGGTCGGTGCTCGCCTTCGGGAAGCCCGAGGAAATCATCTACAATGAGTCTGTCCGAAAGGTCTACCTCGGGGAGAATTTCCGCCTGTAGCGGACGTCCCGTTATCCCCTGGCACTTTCGCACCTCATGAAGCACAGCCTCCAGCTAAAGCTCAGCCAGCACCTCACCCTCACGCCGCAGTTGCAGCAGTCGATCCGCTTGCTGCAGCTTTCGACGGTGGAGCTGAACCAGGAGCTCGAGCGCTATCTCGCCGAGAACCCCCTGCTGGAGCGCGCCGACCTGGCGCCCGACGAACCCACGAGCGTGATCGGCGATCGCGGCGCCGCCCCCGAGGGCTCCCCGACCTCCTCGGCCCAGGAGGAGCCCGCCGCCGAGGCGCACGAGCGAGAGGAACGCGAAGAGCGCAGCGACCGCATGGACGAAATGCCCATGCGAGACAACGGCGGCGGCGAGGAGATGGGCGGCAGCGGATCGCGCCGCGGCGACGACGACCGCGAGGACTTCACGCAATTCGCCGCGGCCGAGGTCACGCTCCACGACCACCTCACCCAGCAGCTTTCGCTCACCTCGCTCACGGAGCGGGACAAGCGCCTGGCCGCCCTCGTCATCGGCAACATCGACGAAGACGGCTACCTGCAGCAGACCCTCCAGGAGCTCCTCGACAACGCCATCGACGAATTCGCCGAGCTGGAGCTGGAGGAAATCGCGATCGCGCTGAAGCACGTCCAGAACATGGACCCCGCCGGCGTCGCGGCGCGCGACGTGAGCGAATGCCTCACCCTGCAGCTGAAGTCGCTGCCCACCGACACGCCCTACCTCGCGCCCGCGGTCGAGCTCTGCGCCAAGCACCTGGACGTGCTTGCCGCCCGCGACTTCAATCGCCTCAAGCGCACGCTGGGCGTGGACGAAGACGAGCTGCGCGAGATCCGCGCCCTCATCGTCTCGCTCGACCCCAAGCCCGGCCGCAGCTTCGGCAGCGGCGACATCCGCTACGTGGTGCCCGATGTCGTCGTGCGCCGCGTCGGCACGCGCTGGGTCGCGGCGCTGAACCGCGACGCGATGCCGCGCCTGCGCGTGAACAAGATGTACGCGGATATCCTCCAGGCATCCCGCGAGAACGGCGCCAAGCATCTGGCCGGCCAGCTCCAGGAAGCGCGCTGGCTCATCAAGAACGTGCAGCAGCGCTTCGACACGATCCTGCGAGTCACGCAGTCGATCGTGGACAGGCAGAAGAACTTCTTCGAGCACGGCGAGGTCGCGATGCGCCCGCTGGTGCTGCGCGAGATCGCGGAGGCCGTCGGCCTGCATGAATCCACCATCTCGCGCGTGACCACGCAAAAGTACATGCTGACCGCGCGCGGCATCTTCGAGCTGAAGTACTTCTTCGGCAGCCACGTCTCCACGGATACCGGCGGCGCCTGCTCGGCCACGGCGATCCGCGCGCTGATCAAGCAGCTCGTCGCGGCGGAGGACGGCAAGAAGCCCCTCTCCGACCACCGCATCTCGGACATCCTCGCGCAACAGGGCATCCAGGTCGCGCGGCGCACCGTAGCAAAGTACCGCGAGGCGATGCACATCCAGCCGGCGAACCTGCGCAAGTCGATCTAGAGTCTTCCCGTCACCCGCACCGCGAAAAGGAGCCATCGATGAACCTCCAGTTGACCGGGCACCATGTCGACATCACCCCCGCGATCCGCCAGTACGTCGTCACCAAGCTGGAAAGGATCGAGAGGCACTTCGACCACGTGATCGACGTGAACGTCGTGATGACGGTGGAAAAGCTGGACCAGAGGATCGAGGCGAACGTGCACCTCGCGGGCAAGGAGATCCACTGCGAGTGCCACGAGGTCGACATGTACGCGGCCATCGACGGGCTGATCGACAAGCTCGACCGCCAGGTCGTGAAGCACAAGGAGAAATTCAAATCCGCAACGCGCCACAACCCGGTCACCATCCGCCAGGCCGAAGAGGAATAGGCCTCCCCCCGGAGAGCGCCGTGAACCTCGTATCCCCGCTGCTGCCCGCCTCGCACGTCCTGCTCGACCTGGACGCCACGAGCAAGAAGCGCCTGTTCGAGCAGGTCGGGCTGCTGTTCGAGAACTCGCGCGCCATCCCGCGCGCGCGGGTCTTCGACAGCTTCTTCGAACGCGAGAAGCTGGGTTCCACCGCACTGGGCTGCGGCGTGGCCATCCCGCACGGACGCATCAAGGCCCTGCGGGAACCGGTGTGCGCTTTCGTGCGCACGCAAACGCCGATTCCCTTCGAAGCACCCGACGGCCAGCCGGTGCAGCTCGTCTTCGCGATGCTCGTTCCCGAGCACGCGACCGAGGCGCACCTGCAGATCCTCTCGGAGCTGGCCCAGATGTTCAGCGACACGGGCTTTCGCGACGCGCTGCTCGCCGCACCCGATGCGGCGACGGTCCACGGCATGATCACCGGATGGTCGCCCTATGCCCCGGCTCAGCGTTCAGCAACTCTTTGAGGACCGGCGCGAGCGCCTCGGCCTCGAGTGGATCGCGGGGGCCGCCGGCTCGTCGCGAGAGATCACCGGCACCATGCTCGCGCGCCCGGGCATCGGGCTGATCGGCCACCTCAACCTCATCCACCCGCTGATGGTGCAGGTCCTCGGCCGAAGCGAGCTCGAGTACCTGGAGTCGCTCGATCCCGCTTCGCGCGAGATGACGGCGCTTCGCGCCGTGGGCGGCGAGACCGTCGCCGTGATCGTCTGCGACGGCATGCCCGTGCCTCCGAACTTGCAGGACGCCGCGGCGCACGTGGCAACTCCGCTGCTCGCTTCGCCGGAGCCGAGCCAGCAGGTGATCAACGTGCTGCGCCCCTACCTGCAGCAGGAGCTGGGCTCCATCACCACGCTGCACGGCGTCTTCCTCGACGTGCTCGAGATCGGCGTGCTGATCACGGGCGATTCCTCCATCGGCAAGAGCGAGCTTGCGTTGGAGCTCATCTCGCGCGGGCACGGCCTCGTTGCCGACGACGCGGTCGAGCTGCAGCAGATCGGACCCGAGACCATCTCCGGGCGCTGCCCGCCGATGCTGAGGGACTTCCTCGAGGTCCGCGGCCTGGGCGTGCTCAACATCCGCTCGATCTTCGGCGAGACGGCGGTGCGGCCGCGGAAGACGCTGCGCCTCATCGTCACGCTCGAGAGCCCGGCCAACGGCAACATGGAGCGCGACCGGCTCTCCACGCGCACGAGCACGCAGCCGATCCTCGGCGTGGAAGTGCCCTCGGTCACGCTCGCCGTGGCTCCGGGCCGCAACCTCGCGGTGCTGGTCGAGGCGGCGGTGCGCAACCACATCCTGCTCACGCGCGGCATCGATTCGACGCGCGAGTTCATCGCCCGCCAGGCCGCGGTGATGCGCGACGAGTCGGAGGCCGCACGGCGCGAGGAAGCGGATTAGCGGCATGCAGCTCGTCCTCCTCTCCGGCGTGTCCGGGTCCGGCAAGAGCGTCGCGCTGAAGGCGCTCGAGGACGCCGGCTTCTTCTGCATCGATAATCTTCCGGCCGGCATGATCCACGACCTCGTCGCCTCCCGGAAGGAGCCGAAGGTCGCGATCAGCGCCGATGCGCGCAGCCCCGAGACGCTGGGCGAGCTGCCGGCGATCGTGGCGCGCGAGCGCGAGCGCGGCAGCGACGTCGGCGTGATCTTCCTCGATGCGACCGATGAGAGCCTCGTGCGCCGCTTCTCCGAGACGCGCAGGCCCCATCCCCTGGCGCGCGATGGCCGCACCATCCACGAGGCCATCTCGCAGGAGAGGAAGCTCCTGGAGAGCGTCGCCGAGATCGGCCAGCGTATCGACACCAGCGCGCTCACGCCCTCGCAGCTGCGCGGCTGGATCCAGGATCTCGTCGTCCTCGACCGCGCGAAGCTCTCGCTCGTCGTGATGTCGTTCGGCTACAAGGGCGGCGTGCCGCTCGACGCCGATTTCGTGTTCGACGTGCGCTTCCTGCCGAACCCCCACTACGACCCGAAGCTGCGGCCGCTCACCGGAGCCGATCCGGAAGTGGTGGCCTTCCTCGAGCGCGAGACCGAGGCCGGCGTGGTGATCGAGGATATCCAGCGCTTCCTGCAGCGCTGGCTCCCCAAGTACGTGCTCGACCAGCGCGCCTCGCTCACCGTGGCGATCGGCTGCACCGGCGGGCGGCACCGCTCGGTGTACGTCGCGGGCCAGCTCGCCGAGCGCTTCGGTTCCGACTACGAGGTGATCCTCCGCCATCGCGATGTGTGGAGGGTCTAGCGGGTGCTGATCCTCAACCTCCTCGGAGCGGGGCGGAAGCCCGAGCGCGTGCCGATCTTCCCCCTGTCGACGGTGCTCTATCCGCGGGCGCTGCTGCCGCTGCGCATCTTCGAGGCGCGCTACATGGACATGGCGAAGGAATGCCTCAAGACCGGCAGCCTGTTCGGCGTCTGCCTCATCAAGGAGGGCGCCGAAGTCGGCACGCCCGCCGTGCCCGAGCCCGTGGGCTGCCTCGCGCGCATCGCCGAGGCCGACATGGAGGAGCTGGGCATCCTCAAGGTGAAGGCCGAGGGCCTCGAGCGCTTCCGCATCGTCTCCACCGAGACCGGCGCCAACGGGCTCATCGTGGGCGAGATCGAGCGCCTGGCCGTCGAGGAAGAGATGGCCGACACGCCGGGGCTGGAGGAGAGCGCGGAGTTCCTGCGCAAGGCCATCATCGGCATCGGCGAGGATCGCTTCACCGCGCCGCACCCCTTCGAGGACGCGAGCTGGGTGAGCTTCCGCCTGGCCGAGATCCTGCCGCTCAGGAACGACGTGAAGCAGAAGCTGCTCGAGCTGCGCGACGCTTCGGTGCGGCTCGCGATCCTCCACCGGTTCCTGAGGCAGCAGAAGCTGATCGCGTGATTTCCAGCAGTAGTTTCTTGACCGGTGCGGGCAACGCTGCTTGTGCTACATCGTCGAGTGCCAACCAGATGGACGGGGCCTCTCCGGAATTTCGGAAGAAGAGACGAAATTCCGGAGAGGCCCCGTCCATCTGGAAGGGGCGCACTGCAAGTGTGTAGTGAGTGAAAGCGTGTTCGAACGGGGGAAGAGGCGTCGCGCGCTTCGGAACATCGCCCGGAAGCATCTCGGGCAACGACCACAGTCCGCCCCAGATACCCGGCGACGGACGCTTCACGAGCAACACCTCGCCTTTCGAGATCGCGACCAGCATCGCGGTGCTGCGGTGCTTCCTCGCCGCGCGTTTCTTTCTTCCCGGAAGCTCGTCCACGCGCTCCTCGTTCGCCGCGACGCAGTCGATGCGCACGGGACAGATGTCGCAGCGCGGGTTCCGCGCGAGGCAGACGGTGGCGCCGAGATCCATCATCCCCTGCGTGTAGGCCTCGATGCCTTTCGCGGGAAGCCGCGCCTCGGCCGCGTCCCACAGCGCTTCGAGCACCGGCGACGATGACGGGTCGCCGCCGATGCCCGCGTGCCGCGCGATCACGCGCTTCACGTTGCCGTCGAGAATGGCGCGGCGCTCGCCGCCCGCGAACGCGGCGATGGCGGCCGCGGTGCTGCGTCCGACTCCGGGCAGCGACTCGAGCTCGTCGAATCGCACGGGAAAGACGCCGCCGAACCGCTCGACGACCTCGCGAGCGGCGCGATGGAGGTTTCGGCCGCGCGCGTAGTAGCCGAGCCCGCTCCACAGGGCGAGCACGTCACCCTCGCTCGCCGCGGCCAGGGCGGCGACATCGGGAAAGCGGACGAGGAAGCGCTCGAAGTAGGGAATGACGGTGGCGACCTGCGTCTGCTGCAGCATCACCTCGGAGAGCCAGCGGCGGTAGGCGTCGTTCGAGGCCTGCCAGGGCAGGCCGTGCCGGCCGTGCTTCACCTGCCAGCGCACGATGCGGGCGGCGAACGCGGGAATGGTCGGGGAGGGGGTCTTCGCGGGCACGGGGAGGGGTGGAGCGGGTGAAGGGAATCGAACCCTCGTCGTAAGCTTGGGAAGCTTCTGCTCTGCCATTGAGCTACACCCGCGCCGGCCACGCCATTTTACCGGCGATTGGCGAATCCCGGCCGCAGTTCGTCGCAACCGGTCCCTCCGGAGCACCCCCGCTGGCTATCCTGCGGCCATCGATTCACCCCCCGGAGGAGCCCCATGGACGACATCACCCAGAACGCCCGCTACCGCGAAGCCCGCCGCCATGCCCGGAACCTCCGCGGCTGGTACATCCACGCCCTGATCTACGTGCTCGTGATCGGCGGCCTCTTCACGCTGAACCTGATCCAGAACCCGGGCCGCATCTGGGCTGGCTGGTCGGCCTTCGGCTGGGGCATGGGCCTCCTCGCGCACGGCTTGAGCGTCTTCGTCGGCCCGAACTTCTTCGGCGCCGACTGGGAGGAGCGCAAGATCCGCGAGTACCTCGAGAAGCGTCCGTGAAAGCGTCGTTGTCCCCGGCCCTCGCAGGCCGTAGCATCGAAGCCATGACGCCGCAGGTCGCGAACGACGACGAGACCGTAGCGCGGGTGCGGGCCCAGATGGCGCAGGGCACGTTCCATCCGCTCGAGATCATCCCCTTCTTCCGCCGCTGGCCGTGCAGCTGGCAGCGCGACCTCGTCTACACGTTCATCTGGAACTGCCTCTTCGGCCTGTGCTTCTACCTGCTGAACGCCGTTTTCACCGGCCGCAACCCGGGCATGCCCGCGTTCGTGATCCACATGATCATGTCGAACGTGATCGGCTACATGATCCACCTGCTCTACTCGCTCGGGCAGGTCGCGGGGCTCGAAGCGATCGTCCGGCGCAGGGGATCCTTCGCGAAAACGGTCTATTACGCGACGATCCCGATCGTCTCGGTGATGTTCGGCTTCTGGGTAATGTCGTTCCACGTGAATCTCGGCATCAAAGGCGGAGGCGCGTGGAACGCGGGAATCATCCTCTCCGTCGCCTTCAGCAGCCTCGTGATCTCGCTCACGCTCTCCGCCGTGTTCTTCTGGCGCGAGCGCGCCGCCGTGGCCGATGCGGTCCTCGCGCGCGAACGGGAGAAATCCGGGCGCATCGAGCGCGAGGCGGCGCTCGCCAACCTGCGCGCGCTGCAGGCGCAGATCGAGCCGCACTTCCTCTTCAATACCCTCGCCAACGTGACCGGGCTCATCGATCCCGATCCGGCGAAGGCCAAGCACATGCTGGAGAGCTTCATCCGGTTCCTGCGCGCCTCGCTCGCGGCCACGCGCGCGGAGTCCACCACGCTCGGCGCCGAATCGGAGCTGATCGGAGCTTTCCTCGACGTGCTCACCGTGCGCATGGGCTCGCGCTTGCGCTATTCGATCGACATCGAGCCGGGGCTCGCGGGCTTCACATTGCCGCCGATGCTGCTGCAGCCTGTCGTCGAGAACGCGATCAAGCACGGGCTCGAGCCGAAGGTCGACGGCGGCGAGGTCGTCGTGCGCGCCCGGCGCGAAGGCGAGCAGGTCGCGATCGAAGTCGCCGACACCGGCATGGGCTTCGCGCCGACCACGACCGGTGGCGTGGGCCTCACGAACCTGCGCGACCGCCTGAAGCTCCTCTACGGAGACCGCGCCTCGTTCGAGATCCGCGAGAACCGGCCCGTCGGAACCCTCATCACGATCCGCCTGCCTTCATGACACGCGCCCTCATCGCCGACGACGAGCTCGCCCTCGCCGAATACCTTCGCACCCGCCTCGCCGCGCTCTGGCCCGAGCTCGAGATCCTGCCGCTCGCCGCCAACGGACTGGATGCGCTGCGCGCCCTCGAGAACGACGAGCCCGAGGTGGCCTTCCTCGACATCCGCATGCCGGGCCTCACCGGCCTCGAGGTCGCGAGCCGCGGCGCGGGCGGCACGCACGTTGTATTCGTCACCGCCTACGACCAGTACGCGGTCGAGGCCTTCGACCGCGATGCCGTGGACTATTTGCTGAAGCCGGTCACCGACGAGCGCCTCGGCAAGTGCCTCGAGCGCCTGCGCAGGAAGCTCGCGAACGACGAGCCCGCGCCTGGCTTGAATGACGTGCTGGGGAAGATCGCGAGCGCGCTGCCGAACCTGCAGGGAGCGGGGAAGCTGCGGTGGGTGCGCGCGCTGAAGGGCGAGGTCGTGCACCAGATCGCGGTGGACGAGGTGCTCTACTTCCAGGCCTCCGACAAGTACACGTGCGTGGTGACGCGCGAGGGCGAGTCGCTGATCCGCCTGCCGCTCGCCGAGCTCGCAGGCCAGCTCGACGCCGACGTCTTCTGGCAGGTGCATCGCAGCACCATCGTCAACATGAACGCCGTCGCCTCCACGCGCCGCGATCTCTCCGGACGAGCCTTTGTGATGCTGAAGGACGGCAAGACCGAGCTCACCGTGAGCCGCGCGTACGCGCACCTCTTCAAGCAGATGTAGGCGTTGATTCGCGTCAGGGAGCGGCAGCCTTCGCGGTGCTAGACTTTTCCCATGATGCAACCGATCAAAGTCACCGTGAACGGCAGCCCGCGCGAGTTCGCCGCGGCGCTCACGTTCGAACAGTTCCTCCATGAGCTCTCCCTGGCCGGCAAGCGCCTCGCGATCGAGGTGAACGGCGAGATCGTCCCGCGCAGCCGCTTCCCGGAAGCGCGCCTCTCCGATGGCGACCGCATCGAGGTCGTGGTCGCCGTGGGCGGAGGCTGACCATGGCCGCTACCGAACGTCTCGTCATCGCGGGCAAGGCCTACGACTCGCGCCTGCTCGTCGGCACCGGCAAGTACCAGGACTTCGACGAAACCAGGCGCGCGATCGAAGCATCGGGCGCGAACATCGTCACCGTAGCGATCCGCCGCACGAACATCGGGCAGAAGGCGGGCGAGCCGAACCTGCTCGACGCGATCCCGCCCTCGCGCTTTACGATCCTCCCCAACACCGCCGGCTGCTACACGGCGGATGACGCGGTGCGCACCCTACGCCTTGCGCGCGAGCTCCTCGACGGCCACTCGCTGGTGAAGCTCGAGGTGCTGGGCGACCCGAAGACGCTCTTCCCCAACATGCCGGAGACGCTCGCCGCGGCGAAGACGCTCGTGGCCGAAGGCTTCCAGGTGATGGCCTACTGCAGCGACGATCCGATCCTCACCCTGCAGCTCGAGGAGCTGGGCTGCGTTGCCGTGATGCCGCTCGCCTCGCTGATCGGCTCGGGCATGGGCATCGTGAATCCGTGGAACCTGCAGATCATCCTCGACCGCGCGAAGGTCCCGGTGCTCGTCGATGCCGGCATCGGCACCGCGTCGGATGCGGCGATCGCGATGGAGCTGGGCTGCGACGGCGTGCTGATGAACACCGCGATCGCGCTCGCGAAGGATCCGGTGCGCATGGCCCGGGCGATGAAGCTCGCGGTGGAAGCGGGGCGGGAGGCCTTCCTCGCCGGCCGCATGGCGAAGAAGCCCTACGAGGCGAGCCCGAGCTCGCCGACTTCTGGAATGATCGAAAATCAGGGGGTCAGACCCCTTTATTCGACAGGGAATAAAGGGGTCTGACCCCTCGCTTTTCCTAGAAGCGCCATTGAACGCCGACCGAGACCTGGTCGCCGTCCGATTCCGTGGGGAGCGGGTGGCCGAGCGACGAGAAGCGCTCGAAGTCGGCGCGCAGCCCGAAGGCCTTGGTGATGTCGTAGCTCATGCCCAGGCCGTAGCGCATGCGCGTGCCGCGCGCGGAATCGGCCATCAGCGAGGTCGCATACGGCGCGAACACGGGCCGCGCCTCCCCGCGATACAGGCCGAAGCGGCCATAGAGCGAGAAGCGGTTCCAGATCGGCAGCGAAGCGACCGCGCTCACGCCGAAGCCCGTGCTGCGGAAGGCCGAGGCGAGATCCGCCGGGCTTGCGAAGGGGTTGGCCGAGCCCGGGCGGCCGAAATCGACGAAATCGCCTTCCACGGCCAGGTGCCGCGTGGCCTGGTAGCCCAGCTTGAGGCGGAACCCCGGATCGGAAAGACTCGGCGCCGGGGCCACGAAAACCGGAGAGCCGAAGGCGTAGACGCCCATCCCGCCGGGCAGCAGCGCCGAGGGCGGCGGCTTCAGCATCGCCATGTAATCGCCCATCGCCGCGGGGCAAACCGAAGCGATGAAAAGCGCCAGGAAGAGCTTCCGGGGGGTCATTTTGGGCGGGGGATCGACTCAAAACCAATCTAGGCCCGGCCTCCTACAAAGTCAATTGGCTAGAATGCCCCCGGCGCTCCCCGTAAGCGGGCGCCCGCAAACCACTCCGCCATGACCCATCCTCCGATCCGCAGCTACGTCCTCCGCCAGGGGCGGTTCTCCCCGGCCCAGCAGCGGGCCTACGAGGCCCTCCTGCCGCGTTTCGGCGTCGCTTACCGCCCGGATGCCCTGGACTGGCCCACCGTCTTCGGGCGCGCCGCCCCGGTGGTCGTGGAGATCGGCTCGGGCATGGGCCAGGCCACGGCCGAGATCGCGGCCGCGCATCCCCGCACGGACTACCTAGCCATCGAGGTCCACGCGCCCGGGGTAGGCAGCCTGCTCAAGATGCTGGAAGAGGGGTCGCTCGCCAACGTGAGGGTCATCCAGCACGACGCGGTGGAAGTATTGAGGAACATGGTCCCCCGCGATTCGCTGGCCGGCATCCACATCTTCTTCCCGGACCCGTGGCCCAAGAAGCGCCACCACAAGCGCCGCATCCTGCAGCCCGAGTTCGCCGCGCTGCTGGCCGAGCGGCTGGCGCCCGGGGGCTACATCCATTTCGCCACCGACTGGCAGGAATACGCCGAGCAGGCCCACGCGGTGCTCTCGGCGACGCAAGGCCTCACGCCGGTGAGCGACGAACGGGGAACGCGTCCGCAAACCCGCTTCGAGCAACGCGGCCTGCGGCTCGGACATGCCGTGACCGACATGCACTTCACCAAGGAAAAGCCATGAGCCTCGACCCTTCGCGCCGCCGACTGATTCGCTACCTCGCCGTGGCCGGCGCCGCCGGTCCCGCGGGATTGTCCGGCTGGATGTCGCGCGCGCTCGCCGCCGGCTCCCTGGGCGGCGTCGAAGGCGTCGCGCGCCTCGAGGGCACCGCGACCGTGAACGGGCAGCCCGCGAAGGTGGGCACGCCCGTGAAGCCCGGCGACCGCGTCGCCACGGGCAAGGCCAGCCAGGCGGTCATCGTCGTGGGCAGCGATGCTTTCCTGCTGCGGGCCGAGACCACGGTCGAGACGAAAGGCAGCGGCGGTATCGCCACCGCGCTCACCGTCCTGAACGGGAAGCTCCTCTCGGTGTTCGGCAAGAAGCCAATGTCGATCCAGGCCGGCCCGGCCGCGATCGGCATCCGCGGCACCGGCGCTTACCTCGAGGTGGAAGCCAAGCGCGTCTACTTCTGCCTCTGCTACGGCGAGGCGGTGATCGACGGCAAGAACATGCCCTCGAAGATCGTTAAGACCGAGCACCACGAGTCGCCGCTGTGGCTCATGGACGACGGCTCGGCGCTCACGGCCGAGCCCGGGCCTTTCCTCAACCACACCGACGACGAGCTGATCCTGCTCGAGGGCCTGGTCGGCCGCGAGCCGCCGTTCGTCAAGTCGGGGGTTTACCCAACGAAGCGATATTGATCGGGTGCGCGACGGGCGTCGCGGCCTCGGCCGTGTCGTCGTCGAGGAAGCGCTCGAGAAGATCGTTGAGGAAGTGCCGTCCGCGCTCCGTCGGCCACACGCGTTCCAGATCCCGCGCGATCAAGCCATCGCGCTCGGCCGCGGCGAGATCGCGTTCCACCGTGGCGATGGGCAGCCCCGTGCGCGCCGAAAAGAGCGCGACGGGAAAGCCCTCGGTCAGCCGCAGCGCGTTCATGAGGAACTCGAACGGCAATTGCGCCGGCGACACGTCGTGGCGCTCCTGGACGGCCGTGCCCGCGAGCGCGCCCTCGAGATAGGCCTTCGGTGCGCGCTGCCGCGCCTCGCGCCGCACGTGGTCGCGAAACGAGAGCTTGCCGTGCGCTCCCGCGCCGATGCCGAGGTAGTCGCCGAAGGTCCAGTAGTTCACGTTGTGGCGCGCGCGATGGCCGGGCTTCGCGAAGGCCGAGGTCTCGTAGTGCTCGTAGCCCGCGCCGCCGAGCGCCGCCTCGATGGCGAGCTGCATGTCCGCGGCGAGGTCGTCGTCGGGCAGCTTCGGCGGATAGCGGTGGAAGAGCGTGTTGGGCTCGAGCGTGAGGTGATAAGCGGAGATGTGGGGTGCGCCGAGCGCCACGGCCTGCGCGACGTCGGCGAGCGCGCCCTCGAGTGACTGGCCCGGGAGCGCGTACATGAGGTCCACGTTCACCGTGTCGTAGGTGGCGAGCGCGGATTCCACCGCGCGCTTCGCTTCGGCCGCGCCGTGCACGCGGCCGATCGCCTGCAGGTGCGCGTCGTCGAAGCTCTGCACGCCGATCGAGAGCCGCGTCACGCCCGCGTCGCGATAGCCGCGGAAGCGCGCGGCCTCGAAGGTGCCGGGGTTCGCTTCCATCGTCACTTCCGCCTCGAACTCGAACGGGATGCGCGTGCGCACGGCCGTCAGCAGCCGCTCGATCGACGCCGGCGCGAAGAGCGAGGGCGTGCCACCGCCGATGAAGACCGTCGTGAGCTTGCGGCCGTAGACGTCGGGCAGGCTCGCCTCGAGGTCCGCGATCAGCGCATCGACGTACTGTGCCTCCGGCAGCTCGCCCTTCTTCTCGTGCGAGTTGAAGTCGCAGTACGGGCACTTCCGGATGCACCACGGGATGTGGACGTAGAGCGAGAGCGGGGGAAGCTGCGCGAAGCGCGGCCGCGAGGGAAGCGCGACGGGGCTCGAGGCCATGGCGTGTTGCGGCCTAGTTGTCGGCGTGCGCCTGGAGGGCGGAGAGCTTGGCTTCGAGCGCCGCGATGGCCCGCGCGCGGTGGCTTACGCGGTTCTTCTCCTCGGCGTAGAGCTCGCCGGCGGTGAGGCCGCGCCACGGCAGCAGGAAGTACGGGTCGTAGCCGAAGCCGCGCGCTCCGCGGGGCTTGAGCGTGATCTCGCCGTGCCACGTGCCGTCGGCGATGACGGGGCAGGGGTCGTCGGCGGAATTCACCAGGACCAGCACGCAGTAGTAGAACGCCGAGCGGTCCTTCGCGTCGCGCAGCGACTCGACCAGCAGGTCGTTGTTGCGGCGGTCGCGCTCGGCGCGCGTGCCCTCGCGGCCCGCGAAGTACGCCGACTCCACGCCGGGGCGCCCCTGGAGCGTGGCCACGCAGATGCCGGAGTCGTCCGCGATGGCGGGCAGGCCTGCCTTGGCGCTCGCGTTGCGGGCCTTGGCGAGCGCGTTCTCGACGAACGTGGTGAACGGCTCCTCGATCTCGTCGACGCTGAAGATCGATTGCGCGAGCGGATCCATGCCCAGCGGTTCCAGCAGGGAGGTGAGCTCGCCCAGCTTCCCGGGGTTGCCCGACGCGATCACGACCCGCTTCACGGCGTGCCCGGTGGCCGCGCGAGCGCCTCGCGCTGCAGCGCGACCAGCTTCGCGATGCCCGCTCCCGCCATGTCGAGCAGCTGCGTGGCCTGCTCGCGCGTGAAGGGCTCGCCCTCGGCGGTCCCCTGCACCTCGACGAAGCGGCCCGAGCCGGTCATCACGACATTCATGTCGGTGTCGCAGCCTGAATCCTCGAGGTAGTCGAGGTCGAGCAGCGTCTCGCCGCCCACCACGCCCACCGAGACGGCGGCGACGAAATCGCGCAACGGGTCGCGCGTGAGCGATCCCTTGGCGCGGAGCCACGCGCAGGCGTCGGCCAGCGCCACCATCGCGCCGGTGATCGAGGCGCAGCGCGTGCCCCCATCCGCCTGCAGCACGTCGCAGTCGATGGAGATCTGCCGCTCGCCCAGGGCGGAGAGGTCGGTCACGGCGCGGAGGCTGCGGCCGATGAGCCGCTGGATCTCGTGCGTGCGCCCCGTCTGCTTGCCGGTGGCGGCCTCGCGCGATCCTCGCGTGTTCGTGGCGCGCGGCAGCATGCCGTACTCGGCCGTCACCCAGCCGCTGCCCTTGCCCTTGAGGAAGCCCGGCACCTTCTCCTCGACGCTCGCGGTGCAGAGCACATGCGTATTGCCGAACTCCACCAGCACCGAGCCCTCGGCATGCATGGTGAACTTGCGGTGGAAACGGATCGGCCGGAGCTCCGCCGCCGCGCGGCCCGCGCGCGCCATCAGCGCGGCACCTTCTTGATCGCGCTCTGGATCTCGGCGATCGCCTTCTCGATGTCTTCTTCGGTCACGTCGTCACCTGCGGGGCCGCCGGGAATATCCAGGTCCTGCGTGTTGCTGGAGGTCGTGAACTGCTCGTCGCCCAGCATCTGCGTGGTATCGCTCACGTTCTCGTCTTCCTGGTTCTCCCAGGTCATCGCGACGACGGAGATGTTGTCCGACTCGCCCATGGCGCGGCGATGCGCCTCCGTGATGAGCCCGGGCATGAGGCCCACGATGTCCTGCTTGCGCAGCAGCGTGCCGATCAGCGTGGCCGGGATCTGCGCCCAGAAGCCGTCGGTGGACAGCATGATCGTGTCGCCCTGCTCGAGCTTGAACTCGCGGGCCACGCCGATCTGCGGCGGCACCACGCCGCCCAGGCAGGAGTAGATCTTGTTGCGGTCGGGATGGCGCGCGGCTTGTTCCACGGTGATTGCGCCCGCGTCGATCATCTGCTGCACGCGCGAATGGTCCGTGGTCTGCGCGGCGAGCTTGCCGTTGCGAAGCACGTACAGGCGCGAATCGCCCGCCCAGGCCCAGTGCGCGCTGCTGCCCTGCACGATGCACGCGACACACGTGGTGCGCGGGCTCTCCAGCAGGTTCTCTTCCACCGCCTGCGCCACGATCGCGCGGTGAGCGGAGTTGATGGCCGAGACGAGGAATTCCTGCGGCTTCTTCAGGCGGTTGCGCGCCTCCTGCTGGAAGCGGCGGGTGACCTCCGTCACGGCGATCTCGGCGGCGAGCTCGCCCTTCATGTGGCCGCCCATGCCGTCGGCGATCACCAACAGGAGCACGTTCCGGCTGTACGAATAGCCGACGCGGTCCTCGTTGCCGCTGCGGTCGCCGGTATGGCTGTCCTGGAAAATCGTGAAGCGCATGGGCAAGGGCGGTTACCGCGAGAAGAGCTTGGACACGGGCTTGCTGAGCGTGTCGAAGAAGCTCGACTTCTTCTCCTCCACCGGCTCTTCCATCAGGCGCTTCTGCAGGTCGAACGCGGTTTGCGGGCGCTGCATGTAGTCGAGTGCCAGGCACTCGTTGGTGATGGCGTACAGGTCCTCGGAGTACGGCTGCCGCGCGAGGGACTTCAACGGGATCATCTGGTCTTTCTTCTCGCGCGCGTCGGCGGCCTGGGGCGGCGTGCCGGCGATGCAGGTGTAGATCGTGGCGCCCACGGAGTAGATGTCCGCCCACGGGCCCAGCTCCTGCGGGTTGAAGCGGTAGTGCTCGGGGGCCGCGAAGCCCGCCGTGTACATGGGCTTCAGCTTCAGCGCCTCCTCGGAGAGGGTGATGCGGGCCGCGCCGAAATCCAGCAGCACCGGGCGGCCGTCCATGGCGAGGAAGATGTTGGCGGGCTTGATATCCAGGTGCAGCAGCTTGTTGGTGTGCACCTCGCGCAGGCCATTCATCAGGTGGATGAAGAGGCGGCGGATGAAGCCCTCGGTGAACTCGTGGCGGTTCCTCTGGATGTGGAACTGCAGCGTGCGCCCGCGCACGTACTGCATGACCATGTAGCAGGTCTCGTTGGCGCGGAAGAAGTTCTCCACGCGCACCACGTTCGGGTGCGAGATCATCGCGAGCGCGCGGCCCTCCTCGAAGAAGCACTTGAGGCCGTGGCGGAAGATCGAGAGGTTGTTCTCGTCGGAGATGTCGACCTCGACGCCCTCGCTGCGAAGCGCCAGCGACGACGGCAGGTACTCCTTGATCGCGAAGGGCGTGCCCGACTCGTCGCGGGCGAGATAGACGATGCTGAAGCCCCCGGAGGAGAGGGGCTTCTCGATCCGATAGCCGTTCAGCACATAGCCGGCGGGAAGCGGCTGGTTGACCTGCTGGGGCATGGGAAAGAGGGCGAGGCGGTTCCGCTATAATTCCTGACATTGTATCGGTAGTCCTACGCGCCTTGTAAAGGCGCACTCACTTCATACCCGCCCCCCATGATCGCCAGCATGACCGGCTTCGCGAGCAGCGCCCGCGAAAGCGCGCAGGGCCAGCTCGCCATCGAGCTGAAGACCGTCAACCACCGCTACCTCGAGTTCCAGAGCCGCATCCCGGACGAATTGCGCTCGCTGGAGCCGGCGATGCGCGAGGCGGTCACCGCCCGCCTGACGCGCGGCAAGGTCGATTGCCGCCTCACCTTCACGCCGAAGTCCACGGGCCCGAAGTCGCTGGTTCCCGACGCGCAGGCGATGAAATCCCTGCAGGATGCCGCCGCCGCCGTCCGCGCCCACTTCAAGGACGCCTCGCCGCTGACCGTCTCCGAGGTGCTCCATTGGCCGGGCGTGCTCGCCGACGAGTCGCTCTCCCCGGACCAGCTTCGCGACGACGTGGCCGCGCTCTTCGACACGGCGCTGAAGGAGCTGAACCAGACCCGTGCCCGCGAGGGCGCCAAGCTGGAAGCCCTGCTCCTCGAGCGCCTGGACAGCATGGCGGTGCTCGCCAAGGACGCCGCGCCGCTGATGCCCGCGGCGGTGAAGGCCTTCCAGGAGAAGCTCGCCACCAAGATCGCCGAGGCGGGCGCGGCACCCACCGACGAGCGCCTGCAGCAGGAGGTGGTGCTCTACGCCGCGCGCATCGACGTGGACGAGGAGCTCTCGCGCCTCGTGACCCACATCGCCGAGATGCGCCGCGTGCTCGCCAAGGGCGGCGCCTGCGGCAAGCGCCTGGACTTCCTCTGCCAGGAGCTGAACCGCGAGGCGAACACGCTGGGCTCGAAGTCCGTGGCCAACGAGATGACGCGCATCGCCGTCGAGCTGAAGGTCCTGATCGAGCAGATGCGCGAGCAGGTCCAGAACATCGAATGAGCGGTATCGGCAACCTGTTCGTCGTCGTGGCCCCCTCCGGCGCGGGCAAGACCACGCTGGTCGGAAAGCTCCTCGAGCTCGACCCGCACATCCGCCTGTCGGTGTCGTTCACGACCCGCGCACCCCGCGAGGGTGAATTGAACGGGCGCGACTACCACTTCGTCGACCGTCCCACGTTCGAAAAGATGATCGCCGCGGGCGATTTCCTCGAGCACGCCAGCGTCTACGGCAACTACTACGGCACGAGCAAGCGCTGGATCGAGCAGGAGCTCGCCGGCGACCACGACGTCCTCCTGGAAATCGACTGGCAGGGCGCGCGCCAGGTCGAGAAGATCTTCCCCAACATGGTGGGAATCTCCATCCTGCCGCCGTCCCTCGCGGAGCTGCGCCGCCGCCTGGAAGCCCGCGGCAAGGACGCTCCGGACGTGATCGACAAACGCATGGCCAGCGCCCGCGAGGAAATATCCCATGTACTTGAATTTCCATATATAATTGTCAATGAGCGCTTCGAGGCAGCGCTTTCCGACCTGCAGTCCGTGGTGCGCGCGTCCCGAGTGTCGCGTGCGCAGCAGGCGGTTCGCCTCTCGAAGCTCATTGACGAGTTCAGGTAACTGGAGACTCACCATGGCCCGCATCACCGTCGACGACTGCATCAAGTTCCTCCCGAACCGCTTCGAGCTCACGCTTGCCGCCACGAATCGCGCGCGCCAGATCGCGCTCGGCGCGACGCCGCTCGTGGAGCCCAACAAGGACAAGCCCACCGTGATCGCGCTGCGCGAGATCGCCGCGGGCAAAGTGGGCCGCGAGCTCCTCAATCCGCCGGCGCCCACCCCTCCGGTGCTTTGATGAAATCGGGGTCGCAATGACCCCGGTTTCGCGCCCATGCCCGCGCTCGGCATCCACACCGCCACCGCGACTGGAGCCAAGGTCGGTGGGGTCGCGCTGCCCGGACCCGGCGCCGAAGAGCTGACCTCCGCCCTCGGCTATCTCAAGCCGGCGGACATCGAGCAGATCGAGCAAGCCTACGAAGTCGCGCGCGCCGCGCACTCGGGCCAGTTCCGCAAGTCCGGCGAGCCCTACATCACCCATCCGCTCGCCGTCGCGAAGATCCTCGCCGAGTGGCACCTCGACGCGCAGGCCATGATGGCCGCGATCCTCCACGACGTGGTCGAGGACACGCCCACCACCAAGAGCGAGATCGCCAAGCGCTTCGGCAAGCCCGTGGCCGAACTGGTCGACGGCGTCTCCAAGATCGACCGCATCGAGTTCGCGACGCTGCAGCACGCGCAGGCCGAGAACTTCCGCAAGATGCTGCTCGCGATGGCGCGCGACGTCCGCGTCATCCTCATCAAGCTCGCCGACCGCCTGCACAACATGCGCACGCTGGATGCGGTGCATGCGGAAAAGCAGGAGCGGGTCGCCAAGGAAACGCTCGAGATCTACGCGCCCATCGCCAACCGCCTGGGCCTGTCCTCGCTCTACTACGAGCTGGAGGACCTCGGCTTCCGCTACATGCACCCGACGCGCTTCAAGGTCCTCGACAAGGCCCTGAAGAAAGCGCGCGGCAACCGCCGCGACGCGGTGGGCAAGATCGCCGAGCAGATCAAGGACCGGCTGAAGGAATTCAAGGTCGACGCGCAGGTGACCGGCCGCGAGAAGCACATCTCCTCGATCTACAAGAAGATGCAGGAGAAGAACATCTCGTTCTCCGAGGTGTTCGACATCTACGGCTTCCGCATCATCGTGCCGGACGTGTCGCAGGCCTATCTCGCGCTCGGCGCGCTGCACACGATGTACAAGCCGATCCCGGGCAAGTTCAAGGACTACGTCGCGATCCCGAAGGCCAACGGCTACCAGTCGCTGCACACCACGCTCTTCGGCCCCTTCGGCATGCCGCTGGAGATCCAGATCCGCACGGCGGACATGCACAAGGTGGCGGAGGCGGGCGTTGCTTCCCATTGGCTCTACAAGGCCGACGAGACGGATGCGAAGGGCGTGCAACTGAAGAGCCAGTGGCTGCAGTCGCTGCTGGAGATCCAGAGCGAGTCCGGAGATGCGCTGGAGTTCCTCGAGCACATCAAGGTCGACCTCTTCCCCGACGAGGTCTACGTCTTCTCGCCCAAGGGCAAGATCTTCTCGCTGCCGAAGGGTGCGACCGCCATCGATTTCAGCTACGCCGTGCACACGGACGTGGGCAACCATTGCGTCTCGGCGCGCATCAACGGCGAGCCGGTGCCGCTGGGCACGGTGCTGCGCAACGGCGACCGCATCGAGATCATCACCGACCCGCAGGCGCGGCCGAATCCCGCGTGGCTCTCGTACGTCGGCACGGGCAAGGCGCGCTCGCACATCCGGCACTACCTCAAGACCATGCAGTCGGCGGAGAGCGCGGAAGTGGGCGAGCTCCTGCTGGTACAGGCGCTGCGCTCATTGAAGGCCAATCCCGACGAGATCTCCGAGGCGCACTGGAAGGGCTTCTTCAAGGGCGACAGTGCGAAGACGCGCGAGGAAGTCCTCGCCGACATCGGCCTGGGCAAGCGCCTCGCGGTCGTCGTCGCGAAGATGCTGCTGTCCAAGCCTGATACGCACGCCGAAGGCGGCGAGGCCGATCATCACCACCAGCACCTCGACTCGATCACCATCCGCGGCACCGAGGGCATGGCCGTTCAGTTCGCGCCGTGCTGCCGTCCGATCCCGGGCGACCCGATCATCGCGCAGATCAAGAAGGGCCAGGGCCTGGTGGTGCACACGCACGATTGCCCTGCCATCCACCCGTTCCACTTCGATCCGGAGAAATGGGTCGACGTGCAGTGGGACCCGGCGCCCGAGCGCCTCTTCGAGGTGAACGTCCGGCTCACCGCCGCCAACCAGCGCGGCGTGCTCGCGCGCCTGGCGGCCGAGATCTCCGACGCCGACTCGAACATCGACCACATCGAGACCGAGCAGAAGCCCAGCCCGGCCTTCACGACGATCGTCTTCACCGTGCAGGTGAAGAGCCGAATGCACCTGGCGCACGTGTTCCGCAGGCTCCGCCGCATCCCCGAGGTCGTGCGCATCTCGCGGCTCAAACGCAAACCGCAGTGACTTCCATGAAACCGATCTCCACACCCGACGCTCCGGCCGCCATCGGCCCTTATTCGCAGGCGGTCCGCGCCGGCGACACCGTGTACCTCTCCGGCCAGGTCGGGTTCGACCCGAAGACGATGCAGCTCGTCGACGGTTTCGAGAACCAGGTGAAGCAGGTGTTCGACAACCTCGAGGCCGTGTGCAAGGCCGCGGGCGGCAACTTCGGCCACGTCGTTCGCCTCACCATCTTCCTCGTCGACCTCGGCAAGTTCTCCGTGGTGAACGAGATGATGGCGGCGCGCTTCAAGGAGCCCTTTCCCGCCCGCGTGACGATCGGCGTGGCCTCGCTGCCGCGCGGCGCCCAGGTCGAGATCGACGCGATCCTCCACCTCGTCCGCTAGGCGGGGCCGCGAGCGCGTGCCCTTCAGCCCCGCGGTCGAGAAGCAGCTCGAGAAGCTCGGCATCCGCGCCACGCGCGACCTCGCGCTCCATCTCCCGCTGCGCTATGAAGACGAAACCAAGCTCACCCCGCTGAAGGACGCGCGCATCGGCGAATCCGTCGTCGTCGAGGCGGAGGTGGTCGAAGCCGACGTGAAATACCGGCCGCGGAAGACCCTCGTCGTGAAGCTCACCGACGGCGAGCGCGATCTCTGGATCCGCTTCCTCAATTTCTATCCCAGCCAGGTGAAGCAGATGCAGCCCGGCAAGCGCCTGCGCCTCTTCGGCGAGATGCGCCCCGGCCTCTTCGGCGTCGAGATGGTCCACCCGAAGTACCGCATCGTGGGCAAGGACACGCCGATGCCCAAGTCGCTGACGCCCGTGTACCCGACCACCACCGGCCTCTCGCAGCACGAGCTGCGCACGATGATCGAGGGCGCGCTGGACAAGCTCGCGCTCGAGGACACGCTCGACGACGACCTGCTCGCGGAGCTTCGCCTGGGGCACTTCCGCGAGAGCGTGCATTTCCTCCACCGCCCACCGCCCAAGGTCGACCGCGCGAGCCTCGATGAGCGCACGCACCCCGCCTGGCGGCGCCTCAAGTTCGACGAGCTCCTCGCCCAGCAGCTCGCCATGCGCATCGCCTACCGCGAACGGCGCTCGAAGGTGGCACCGAAGCTGCCCGACAAGCACACGCTCACCAATGCGTTGGTGAAGTCGCTCCCGTTCCCGCTCACCCGGGCGCAGAAGAAGTCCATCGCCACCATCTCGAAGGACCTCGCGCAGCCGCACCCGATGCGAAGGCTGCTGCAGGGCGATGTCGGCAGCGGCAAGACGCTCGTGGCCGCGGTGGCCGCCATGCAGGCGATCGAGAACCAGTGGCAGGTCGCGTTGATGGCGCCCACGGAGATCCTCGCCGAGCAGCACGAGTCGAAGCTGCGCCACTGGCTGGAGCCGCTCGGCGTGAAGGTCGCGTGGGTCGCCGGAAGCCTGAAGGCGCGCGCGAAGAAGCAGGCGCTGGACGCGATCGCCGCGGGCGAGACGCAGCTCGCCATCGGCACGCATGCGCTCTTCCAGGAAGACGTGCACTTCGCGAAGCTGGGCCTCGCCATCGTCGACGAGCAGCACCGCTTCGGGGTCGGCCAGCGCCTGGCGCTCGCCGCGAAGGGGATCGAGCCCCATCAGCTCATGATGAGCGCGACGCCGATCCCGCGAACGCTCTCGATGAGCTACTACGCCGACCTCGACGTCTCGGTGATCGACGAGATGCCGCCGGGCCGGATGCCGGTGCTCACCAAGCTCGTGGACGACGCGCGGCGCGACGAAGTCGTGCAGCGCGTGCGCGATGCGTGCGCCGAGGGCGCGCAGGCCTACTGGGTCTGCCCGCTCATCGAGGAGAGCGAGGCCCTGCAGCTGAAGACCGCGCTCGAGACCTTCGAGACGTTGAAGACCACCTTCCCCGATCTCGCCGTGGGCCTGGTGCACGGGCGCCTCAAGGGCAGCGAGAAGGCGCAGGTCATGGACGATTTCAAGCAGAAGCGCATCCAGCTCCTCGTGGCCACCACGGTGATCGAGGTGGGCGTGGACGTGCCCAACGCCACGCTGATGGTGATCGAGCACGCCGAGCGCCTGGGCCTCTCGCAGCTGCACCAATTGCGGGGGCGAGTGGGCCGCGGCTCGCAGGAGAGCCTCGCGATCCTCTTGTATCATCGGCCGTTGTCGGAAGCGGCCAGGGCGCGCTTGAAGATCATCTACGAGAACACGGACGGCTTCGAGATCGCGCGCCAGGATCTCCTGATGCGCGGCCCCGGCGAATATCTCGGCGCCCGGCAAAGCGGCGCACCGCTGCTGCGCTTCGCCGACCTCGAGCGCGACGTGGACCTGATCGAGACCGCGCGCGACGTCGCCGACCGCCTCATCGCCGAAGGCTCGCCCGCGGCCGTGAAGCACCTCGAGCGCTGGCTGGGCACGAAGCGCTTCTATCTCAAGGCATGAACCGGTGGAAACGCCTCGCCCCTTCGCACGCGGATCCCTGGCGCCCGTGGCTCACGTCGCGCGGTTCTCTCACCTGGCGCATCGTCGAGCGCTCGCGCGGCTTTCGCGTCGAGAAGATCGCGCAGCGCTTCCGCATCCCGAATGAGGACGAGTACTTCGCGCTCGGGCGGCCCACGCACAAGCGCGCGCTGGTGCGCGAAGTGATCCTCCATGCGGATGGACAGCCGGTGGTGCTCGCGCATTCGATCGCCGCGCGCCGCGACCTCTCCGGCGTTTGGCGGGCGCTGCGCGGCCTCGGCAACCGCCCGCTCGCGGAGATGCTGTTCACCGACCCGCTCGTGAAGCGCTCGCCGATCGAATTCTCGCGCGTGGATTCCCGCCATCCGCTGTGGCGCCGGGCCCGCCAGGTGTTCGGCCGCACCTTCCCCGCGCTGTGGGTGAGACGCTCGCTCTTCCGCAAGCGCGGCCGGCCGCTGATGGTGACCGAGGTCTTCCTGCCGGCAATGCTGGAGCTGCGACCGTGGACTTGATCGTGCACACGGTCTGCTTCAACGAAGAAGCGATGCTTCCGCATTTCCTGGCCTACTACGCGCCGCAGGCCAAGAAGGTGCGCATCTACGACAACCAGTCGACCGACCGCAGCGTCGACATCGCCCGTTCCTACCCGAATGTCGAAGTCTCCAGTTTCGACACGGGCGGTAGATTGTCCGAGCTGACCTTGATGGACATCCGCAACCGAAGCTGGAAACAGGAACAATGCGACTGCATGGTGGTGTGCGACATAGACGAATTTCTGTACCCTCACGATCTCATCGCCTTCGTGCAGCGGCACCCTGACGTGGACGTGTTCCACCCCCAAGGCTACGACATGGTCAGTGACGATTTCCCGATCTACGATGGGCGCCTGATCACCGAGCGCGTTCAATGGGGCAGCCCCGCGGAAAACTATTCGAAGATGGCCTGCTTCCGCCCCGCTCGCGTCGTGGACATGAACTTCGGGCCCGGCTCGCACCTGGCGTCGCCGGTGGGGCGGGGAGAGTTGAAGGTCTATCGAGCGGGGTCCGGCGCGGACGACCTCAAGCTGTTGCACTACAAGAACCTGGGCTTGCCGTATCGCCTGCGGCGCCACCAGGCGTTGAAGCCGCGCCTGGGGGGTCCGGAGTTCGAGAGATTCCGCTTTGGATTCCACTACGGGCACGACGCGCAGGTCCAGGAAGCCGAGTTCTCGGCCTTGAAGTCGCGCGCCGTCCGGGTCCTGGAGTGAAGACCTCCGCGGTCCTGGCACGGCTCGATGCGTACGAGAAGCTGATCCGCCTCGACAAACCGGTCGGCATCCTGCTGCTGCTGTGGCCCACGCTGTGGGGCCTGTGGCTCTCGGCTTCCGGCATTCCCGACTGGCGCGCGTTGTGGATCTTCGTCGTGGGGACGGTGCTGATGCGCTCCGCCGGCTGCGCCATCAACGACTACGCGGACCGCCACTTCGACGCGGCGGTCGAACGCACGAAGGACCGCCCGCTCGCCACCGGCCTCATCCAGCCGTGGGAAGCGCTGGCGGTCGCCGCGGCGCTTTCGCTCGCGGCCTTCGTCCTCGTGGTGCGCCTTAACCTCCTCACGATCGTGCTCTCCGTCGTGGCGCTGCTCCTCGCCGCGAGCTACCCGTTCACCAAGCGCTTCTTCGCGATGCCCCAGGCCGTGCTCGGCGTCGCCTTCGGGTTCGGCATCCCCATGGCCTTCGCCGCGCAGCTCGGGCGCGTGACGGCGCTGGGCTGGGCGCTGCTCGCGGCCCACGTGCTCTGGACCATCGCCTACGACACCGAATACGCGATGGTCGACCGCAACGACGACGTGCAGCTCGGCATCAAGACCTCGGCGATCCTTTTCGGCAAGCACGACGTCCTCGCGGTCATGGCCTGCTATGCGCTCTTCCTGCTGGCGATGCTCGGCATCGGCATCTGGCAGGGCTACGGGCCGTTCTACACCGGGGGCCTGCTCGTGGCGGCCGTGATCGCCGGCTACCACTATCGGTTGATTCGCGACCGCTCCCGCGAGGGCGCCTTCAAGGCGTTCCGCCACAATAACTGGCTCGGCGCCGCCATCTTCGCCGGCGTCCTCCTCGACCAATGGCCCCGATAGCGATCGTCTACGCCCATCCGTACCCGCGCCGCTCGATCGCGGGCAAGGCGCTCGTCGAGGCGGCGTCGAAGCTCGAAGCCGTGGACGTGCGGCCGATCTACACGCTCTACCCGGACTTCGACATCGACGTGGTCGCCGAGCGCGCGGCCCTCGAGCGTGCGAAGCTCGTCGTCTTCCTGCACCCGATCTACTGGTACTCCGTGCCCGGCATGCTCAAGCACTATTTCGACGTCGTGCTCACGAAGGGCTGGGCCTACGGCGAAGGGGGCGGCGCGCTCTCGGGCAAGGAATGCCTGTGGGCCGTGACCACGGGCGGCGACGACGTGGCCTATTCCGCTCAGGGGCGGCACCACCATCCGTTCGAGCACTTCAAGGCGCCCGTCGAGGAGACGATGCGCTATTGCGGCATGCGTTGGCACGACCCGTTCGTCGTGCACGGCTCGCACGAGTGCGGCCCCGCGGCGCTCGCCGATGCTGCCGTGCGCTTCCACCGGCACCTCCAGGACTGGCAGGCGAAAGCATGAAAGAGGCCCTGATCTTCCTCGCCGCCGCCGTGATCTGCGTGCCGATCGCGAAGCGCTTCGGGCTGGGCGCCGTGCTGGGCTACCTGATCGCCGGCGCCATCATCGGGCCGTGGGGGCTGCGGCTCATCGCGAACGTGGAATCGACGCTGCATCTCGCGGAGCTGGGCGTGGTGCTGCTGCTCTTCGTGATCGGCCTCGAGCTCGACCCCCGGCGCCTCGCAGCGACGCGCCACGCGGTGTTCGTGGGCGGCGGAATACAGATCGGCCTGTGCGGGCTCGTGCTGTCGATCGGCCTCTACGCGATCGGCATCCCGCCCGTGGCCGCCGCGATCGTGGGAATCACGTTGGCGCTCTCTTCGACGGCGATCGCCATCTCCACGATGCAGGAGCGCAACGAGCTCGCCACGCCGACCGGGCAGTCGATCTTCGGGATCCTCCTCTTCCAGGACATCGCCGCCCTGCCGCTCATCGCGCTCGTGCCGCTGGTGTCGCACACGCCGCATCCGAGCGGCATGTCGGCCTGGGAGCGCGCGGGCATCGCCTTCGTCGCGATCGCGGGAGTCATCGTCCTCGGGCGCTACCTCCTGCGGCCGCTGCTGCGCCTGATCGCGCGCGTGAACCTGCGCGAGGTCTTCACGGCGTTCTCGCTGCTGCTGGTGATCGGGATCGCGCTCTTCGTCCAGTGGGCGGGGCTCTCGCCGGCGCTCGGCGGGTTCCTCGCCGGCGTGCTGCTCGCTAGCTCGGAGTTCCGCCACGCGCTGGAATCGGACATCGAGCCGTTCAAGGGACTCCTGCTGGGCCTGTTCTTCATCGCCGTGGGCATGACGATCGACTTCGGCCTGCTGATGAGCGATCCCCGCCTGGTAGCGATGCTGGTCGCGGGCTTCCTCGCATTGAAGGTCGGCGCGCTGTACGTGGTGGCGCGGCTGCTGGGGATCACGACCCGGCAGCGCCTGCTCTTCGCGATCCTGCTGTCACAGGGCGGCGAATTCGCGTTCGTGGTCTTCGGCGTCGCGAAGGTCGCGCGCGTCCTCTCGCCGGAATGGGAGGACCTGCTCACCATCGTGGTCGCGCTGTCGATGGCCGCCACGCCGTTGCTGCTGGTGATCCACGACAAGCTGATCGCGCGCAAGGTGCGCACCGAGCGCGAGGACGACACGATCGACCAGCAGGCGCCGATCATCATCGCGGGCTTCGGGCGCTTCGGGCAGATCGTGGGCCGCCTGCTCTTCGCCAACGGCATGCGCGCGGTGGTGCTGGACCACGACCCGGACCAGATCGAGCTGCTGCGAAACTTCGGTTTCCCCGTGTACTACGGCGACGCTTCGCGCCTCGACCTGCTGCGCGCCGCGGGCGCCGCGGATGCGAAGCTGCTGGTGAACGCCATCGACAACGTGGAGGACAGCCTGGCGCTGGTGGATCGCGTGCGCGCCAATTTCCCCAACCTGCGCATCATCGCGCGCGCCCGCAATGTCTCGCACTACTTCGAGCTGCGGCTGCGCGGCGTGGAGGTGGTCGAGCGCGAGCTCTTCGAAGGGTCGCTCCGCACGGGGCGGCGTGCGCTCGAGGCGATGGGCGTCGATCCCTTCCGCGCCCGCGACATGGCCAACGCGTTCCGCCAGCACAACGTGCAGCTGATGGACAACATGCTCCCGCACTATCGCGACCAGCAGCGCCTGATGTCGCTCGCGAAGTCGGGCCGCGAGGAGCTGGAGGAGCAGTTCCGCCGCGACCGGGAAAAGTTCGAGAAGGAACACCCCGAGTCCTGGCGGTAGACTGGCGGCATGAACACGCACGACATCTTCCTCGTTCCGGGAATTTCCACACCCTTCGCACGCGTCGACGGCCCGCTTCGCACCCAGGACGCCGTGGCGCTCTCGGTGCCGGTCGCCAAGGCCATGGCCGGCGGCTGCCCGCAGGGCGCCATCGACCTCGTCATCTGGGGCACGGTCGCCCCGAACCTCGGCTGGAGCAACATCGCGCGCGAGGTGTGGATCGACGCCGGGCTCGACCGCTCCGTTCCCGCGTTCTCCACCGTGATGGCCTGCTCCACGAGCATGGTCGCGACGTTCGAAGCGGCCGGGATGCTGGGCGCGGAGCACCAGCTCGCGGTGTGCGGCGGCGTGGAGAGCATGAGCCGCGTGCAGATCGGCCTCACGCAGGGCCTCTCGGTGTGGATCCGCCGCCTCTCGCAGGCGCGCAGCTTCGGCGAGCGCGTGGACCGCTTCATGGAGATCCGCGGCTCCGACATCAAGCTGCACATCCCCAGTGTCGCCAACCGCGCCACCGGCAAGAGCATGGGCGAGCACTGCGAGGAGATGGCGAAGTTCTGGAACATCGCCCGCGTCGACCAGGACCGCATCGCCTACGAATCGCACCGCCGCGCCGTCGCGGCCATCGCCTCGGGCTTCTTCGACGACCTCGTGATTCCCGTCGAGGGCATGGCGAAGCACGGCATCCCGCGCGCCGACACCTCGCCCGAGAAGCTCGCGACGCTCAAGCCCGCGTTCGATCGCACCAGCGGCAAGGGCACGATCACGGCGGGCAATGCATCGCCGCTGACCGACGGCGCAGCCGGTGTGTGGGTCGGCACCGCGGAGGGCGTGGCACGCCTTCCGGCGAACCGGCCGCGCGTGAAGCTCGTCGACTGGGAGATCGCCGCGGTGGATCTCTTCAACGAGGGCCTGCTGATGGCGCCGGCCTACGCGATCCCGCGCTTGCTCGCGCGCCACGGGCTTTCGCTTGCCTCGATCGACCTGTGGGAGATCCATGAGGCCTTCGCAGCGCAGGTGCTTTGCAACGTGGCCGCGCTCGAGAACGAAACCTTCCTGCGCGAAAAGGCGAAGGTGGATGCGCCGATGGGCAAGTTCCCGTGGGAGCGCTGGAATCCGAATGGCGGCAGCGTTTCCATCGGACATCCGTTCGGTGCGACGGGCGCTCGCATCCTCTCGCAGGCGGTGAAGGAGCTCGCGGCGATGGGCAAGGGCAAGCGTGCCATCGTCTCGATCTGCGCCGACGGCGGCCTCGGCACGGTTGCCTTGCTGGAGAGCTGAGATGGACAGCTACCTCGCACCCGAGCTCCCGGACACGTTGATCGTCCACGAGGTGCCGGTGGTGCGCGCCACCGAGGAGAGCCTGCGCGGCTACGGCCGGCTCGTCGACCGCCCCGAGGATTGCAAGGTCGAGATCGTCACGTGGCCCCAGCCCGGTTGGCGAAAGATGGACGAGGGCACCGGCAACGAAGGGGGTACCACGAAGGGCGAGTTCGATTTCTGGTGGGAAGGCGACATCCTCTACGGCAAGAACCATGCGGTCGCCGAAAACGAATACCTCTTCGGCTGGTCGTGCGATCCGTGGCGAGCCCGGCGCGAGGAACAGACGGTGCCACGCGACCGGGTGCTGCTGTGGCACGCGAACTATCACCCCGATGGCGGGCAGCTCTTCTTTCCCCGGAACGGCGAAGCGTTCCTTGCGCCGCTCGCGATGCCGGGCGACGACGTGAAGCCGGAAGATTTCGTCGCGTTCTACGTCGACGGCGGCCGCGGCCTCTACATCCATCCGAACATCTGGCACGAGGCGGTCTTTCCGATCGCCGACAAGGCGCGCTTCCACGACGAGCAGGGCAAGGTGCACGCGCGCATCTCGTGCGACTTCGCGCAGGAGTTCGGCGTGCTGCTGGGCGTGAATCTTACCGAGCGGGCTCCCTGACGCCTTTTCTGGCGCGGTTCCTGCAACAGTGATGGGATCGTGCGCGATGCAGGTGATCGCGCATCACCGCTCCCCGAGACCATGAAAAAACACATCGCGATTTTCGTCACTTCCTGTCTCTGTTCGGCGACGGCGCTGGCCGCGCCCACGCTCGGCGGATGCCCCGTCTTCCCCTCGAACAACTACTGGAACACACCGGTCGACACGCTCCCCGTCCACGCGAGCTCCAACGCGTGGGTGGCCTCGATGGGTACCACGCGCCGCATCCATCCCGACTGGGGCAACGACCTCGCGGACAACTTCGGCATCCCGTTCGTCACGGTCCCCGGCACGCAGCCCAAGGTGCCAATCACGTTCGGCCCCGACGGCTTCGACGACGAGAGCGACCCGGGCCCGATGCCCATCCCGCCCAACGCCCCCGTCGAAGGCGGCAACGCGGCGGATGGCGACCGGCACGTGATCGTCCTCGACACCGGCAACTGCATCCTCTACGAGCTGTATCGCGCGTTCTCGCAGAACGGCGGTGCGAGCTGGCGCGTGGATTCGTCGGCCAAATTCGACCTGCGTTCGAATGCGCTGCGTCCCTCGGGCTGGACTTCCGCGGATGCGGCCGGCCTCGCGATCTTCCCCGGCCTCGCGCGCTGGGACGAAGTGGCCGCGGGCGAGATCGCGCATGCGATCCGCGTAACGGCAACACCCATCTGGGGCCGCCAGGGCTCGCAGAACGTCTTCCTGTGGCCGGCTCGCCACTGGTCCGGAAGCGGCACGAACTCGAGCAATCCGCCGATGGGCGCGCGCTTCCGCCTCAAGGCCGACTTCAACATCTCGGGCTTCGATGCGCGCACGCAGGTCGTGCTGAGAGCCTTCAAGAAATACGGCCTCGTGCTCGCCGACGGCGGCAGCAACTGGTTCTTCCAGGGCGTCTCCGACGAACGCTGGCCCGACAAGGTGCTGGACGAACTGAAGTCCATCACCGGCGGCAACTTCGAAGCGGTGGATACCTCGGTGCTGCTGGTGAATGCCAACTCGGGCGAAGCCCTCGTGCCGACGAGCGGGCCGCCGCCTCCGCCCCCGCCACCGCCGCCCGCGACGGGCGGTCTCAACTACCAGGGCCTCTGGTACCGCTCGCCCGCCGAATCCGAAGCGGGCTGGGGCGTGAACATCTCGCACCAGGGCGACATCCTCTTCATGACGTGGTTCACGTATGACGTGGACGGCACGGGCATGTGGCTCATCATGTCGCGCGGCGACAAGACCGGCACCGGCACGTACTCGGGCCAGCTCTTCCGCACGCGCGGCCCGGCCTTCAGCGCCATGCCGTGGAACAAGGGCGACGTCGTGTCCACGCCGGTGGGCACCGCGAACTTCACGTTCACCGATGCGAACAACGGGACGTTCACGTACACGGTGAACGGAACCACGCAGTCGAAGCCCATCACGCGCATCGTCTATTCCTCGCCGGTGCCCACGTGCACCTCCGGCGGGACGCAGGGCAATCCGCCCAATTACCAGGACCTCTGGTGGCGTTCCCCCGCCGAATCCGAATCGGGCTGGGGCGTGAACATCACGCACCAGGGCGATATCCTCTTCGCCACCTGGTTCACGTACGACGCGACTGGCAAGGGACTGTGGATCGTGATGTCGCGCGGCGAGCGCACCGGCGCCGGCGTCTACACGGGAGAGATCTTCACCACGACGGGGCCGGCCTTCAGCGCCGTGCCGTGGAACAAGGCCGACGTGCGCTCGACGAAGGTGGGGACGGCGACGTTCGCCTTCAGCGACGCGAGCAACGGGACGTTCACGTACTCGGTGAACGGCCTCCAGCAATCGAAGCCGATCACGCGGACGATCTACTCCACGCCGACCGCCTGCCGCTAGGGCGTGAGCCGGTGGTCGTAGCTGAGGACGCGCGCGAGCTTCCACGCGCCCGAGGGCTCGCGCTTCCACACGTGCGTGAAGAGCGAGACCTCGCTCAGCTGCTCGGGCTTGCCCGGCGTCAGGCGATAGAAGCGATGCTCGCCCACCTGGATCGCGCCGTAGTTGTTCAGCGGATAGACCTTCATGGTGCCGGGCACGATCTCGCGCCGCGACCGGTAGTCTTCCCCAGTCTCCTGGCGCTTGCAGATGGCGGTCACGCCCTCGACGAACTGCTTCGACGTCGTGAACGTGAGGCCGCCCTTGTCGTGGTACATCTCGACGTCGTCCGTGAGCGCGCCCGCGAGCACCTTCATGTCGCAGGTGTCGAAGATCGCGGCGAAGACGGTGCGGTCCCGCGCCGCGACCTCGTCGAAGAGCGCCTGCGTGGGACGCGGGCCTTCACGCGGACCGCCTTGTGCGAAGGCGGACCCGCTCGCGGCCGCCGCGAGCGCGACCGCCACGCTCCATCCTGCCGCTCTCCACTCCGCCACAAGCCTCACGACGCGACCTTCACGGCCGTGAGGTTGTCGTCGGAGTTGCGGTCGATCCGCTTGTTGTACGGATCGATGCCGACCCACTTCGGCTCCTGGTCCACGGTGTAGGTCACTTTCGTCTCGCCCGTAGCCACGATGCGCTTCTCCACCATCAGCACGCTCGCCTTCGAGAAGCCCTTCTTGCCGGGCTGCGCGGTGAAGACGCCGACGTCGAAGACCTCCGACATGGGCGCATCGGTCTCCTTGCCCTTGCCGTCGGCGTAGAACTTCTTGCCGTCGATGGCGAAGGTGACGTCCCACTTGCCGTCGGCGCGCTTCGTGGCCTTGGCGTCCTTCGCCTTCATGTCGTAGAGCGTGATCTTCTCGAAGAGGTCGGTGATGAGCGCGTCGTGCTGCGGCCCTGCTTCCTCGCGCAGCATCTGCACGAACTCCGACGACGACGGATAGGGTGCGGCCTTGAACGCGTACTTCGCGATCAAGCGGCGAAGCGCGCGATTCACCGTGTCCTCGCCGACCACGTCCTTCAGCCAGTACATGACCAGCGTGCCCTTGCGGTAGTGGACGTAGCCCTGGTTCTCCACGCGCACGCTCGGCAGCTCCTCCACGACCTCGCCGCCGCGGCTGCGCAGGTAGGAATCGAGCTCGTACTTGAGGAACTTGCGCGCCATCTCCGGCCCGTACAGCTTCTCCATCACGAGCATGGCCGAGTACTGCGCGAAGGTTTCCGAGAGCATCGTCATGCCCTGCTTGTCGGCGCCGATCACCTGGTGTGCCCACCACTGGTGGCCCATCTCGTGCGCCGTCACGTAGGTGACGAGGTCGATCTTCTCGTCTCCCGCGACCGCGTCCCGGGGCTGGTTCTGGATGAAACCGATCGCCTCGGAGTAGGGCACCGTGCCGGCGAAGGCCTGCGCGAAGCTCTCGTACGCCGGGAATTCGAGGATGCGCGCCTGGTGGAACTGGTAGGGCGAGAAGCGCTCGGTGAAGATGTCGAGCGACACCTTCATTGCGTCCATCATCAGCTTCACGTTGTGCTCGTGCGCCGGGTGGTAGTACACGGCCAGCGCGACGGGCTCGCCCTGGGCGGGCTTCCAGGAGTCCTTCGTCTCCTTGTAGTACGCCGACTGCATGGAGAAGAACTGCAGGATCGGCGCCTCGGTCTTCGCCACCAGCGTGCGCCGGTTGTCCGTGACGGTATCGGAGACCACGCGGCCCGGGATGATCGGCACCTGGTCCGCGTCCGTCGTGAACGTGATCTCGGCGTTGACCCAATCGCTGTCGTGGCGGAGGTAGTGGTTGCCGACCGCGGTCATGTCCTCCAGCTTGGCCGGCCGCAACTCGGCGGGCAGGCCGTACTTGCGGCGCTTGGCGCGATCGGTGAGCAGCATGTTCCGGTCCATGCCCACGAAGGGCGCGACCTCGTTGCTGTCGAGGAAGCTGCCGTTGCCGACAATGCGCGTGAGCGGGGCACCGTTCGGGAAACCCCGCTCCTGCAGCGTGCCCTTCCACGCGAGCTTGCGCTTCTCACCCGGTTGCATCGGCGCCGCGAGCTTGTAGATGCGGTAATGGAAGTCGCCATAGTCCTTGTCGGGCGTGCCGCCCTCCACGGCGATCTCGTCCATCGCCATGCGCGCGTCGGGATTCCAGCGGATGTGCACGGCCTCGATCGGCAGCGCGGTCTTGTTCTCCAGCACCATCTCGCCCTTCGTGGTGGCACGCGCATCCCGGGGGAAGAGCGCGACGTCGAGCTTCACGTCGGTGATGCGCGGCTGCGGCACCTTCTCGAACGCGAGCAGCGTCTTCTCGTACTCGGCCTGGCGCTCCTCGCGCTGCGGCACCGTGGTGTAGCGATTGAGGACGTTGGTGTTGTAGTAGATGTAGGCGCCCGAGCCCGCGAAGGCCAGGACCCCCACGGCGGCGAAGGCGCCCGGCAAACCCTTCAGGCGCCGTACGGCACGCGTGGCTCGTGGCTTCAAGCGTGTCTCCGTCCCCCGGCGCCACAGCAGGTGCGCGAACACGACGAGCACCAGCGCGAAGGCCATCCAGTAGAACTGGAACCACGCCGCGCCGACCCAGAAGCGGCCGAGGCCGTTCATGTCCGACAGCGGCGTCGGGGAAGCCGCGCCGTAGTTGTAGAGGTTGTGCTCGAAGCCCGCGGGAGCGAGCGCCGTTTGCGCCACCACGTAGATCAGCAGCACGGCCCAGCCGATGTACTTGTTCGGCGCCACGACCTGGACGAACACCGCGAGGATCGCGAGCTGCGTGCCGACGATCAGGCTCGGCAGCACGAACCACAGGAGATAGCTGCCCAGCTGGACATCGGTGTAGCCGTGGAAGAGCTGGAAGCCGACACCCATCGCCGTGCCGGCGATGAACGTCGCGAGCAGCACCAGCGTGATGGCCAGTACCTTCGGCAGCGCGAACGCCCAGTCGGGCGCCGCGGTGGCGCCGACGATCTCGTGCATGCGCCGGTCGTGGTCGCGCCACACCAGCTCGCCCGAGTAGTACATCGCGATGATGATCGGGAAGAAGGTGAACGAGTCGTTCAGCGCGCGCACGACGGCGCGCGTCACCGGGAAGTAGTCGATACCGCGATTGGAGGCCACGCCGAGCAGGCCGCCGACCGCGTTCAGGCAGCCCAGGGCCAGCAGCACGAAGAAGGCGGGGCTCTTGAACACGAACGCCATGTCGAAGCGCGTGAGCGCCTTCAGCTGCCCCCAGCTCGTGGATCCGCCGGAGCGCGGGGCGGGCAGCTCGCGCAGCGCCGCCGGAGCATCGCCCGCGGCCTCCGCCTTGGGCGCCTTCGTCTTCTTGCCGACCACTTCGAAGCGGAAGCGCCAGTACGCGATCGCGAAGAGCACGAACGCCACGCCCAGCCACAGCAGCCGGTTGGCGAGCATCAGGCCTTCGAGCGGCGGCATCATCGTGTTGCGGTCGGCCGCGGTCCAATAGCGCGTCACGCGCGAGAGCGCGCTGAAGCCGAACGGATCGGAGAGCGCGGCGATGGTGTCGTATGCCGGGTCCCGCAGCAGCACGCGGCTGGTGATGAAGAGGACGAGGAACGCGATCAATCCCACGTACGTCCACATCATCGAGCGCGTGACGGTGGCGAGCGCGAAGAGGCCGGCCGACATCACGAGCAGCGCCGGCAGCGCCATCACGAACGCCGCATAGACGTAGTGCATGGCCACGAACGGGCCGACCTTCTCCGCATCGAGCCAGGGCATCCATGTGCCGACGAGGATTCCGAGCGGCACCGACATCACCACCAGGAACGCGACGAGGAAGGCGCCCGAGAAGCGGCCCACCAGGTAGTCGCGCTTGGTGATGCGGGTGGCGCGCAGGATGGGTGCGAAGCCGGTCTCGTCGTCGCGCAGGATCACGTTCGAGACGAACGCGGTGGCGATGAAGAGCGCGAAGATGCACATTGTCGCCACGGTGAGCGCGATGGCGTAGGGCGAATTCACGTTCACGTTGCCCCGCCCGCCGATCTGGATCGTGTCGACCGTCACCGAGCCGAACGTGAGCAGGAAGAAGAGGGCGAAGCCGATCGCGAAGAGCGGCGCACGCAGCTGGTAGCGGACCTCGAAGGCCGCGATCTTTCCGAGCATGGCGATCTCCTAGGCGGCGGTGGCGGGAGCAGGAGCGCGCCGATGCGTCGACAGCGTCGCGAAGTACAGGTCCTCCAGCGTCGCTTCCACCGGCTCGAAGCCCGGGGGCGCCGTATCCGCCGCCACGTGCACCTCGGTGCGCCCGGCGCGAAGCCGCGTCGAGATCACCTGCAGGCGTTGCTTCGCCTCCTCGAGCGCCGCCTTGTCGATCACGCTGGTCCAGATGCGCCCGCGCAGCGCCTGCAGCAGCTCCTGCGGCTTGCCCACCGAGACGATCTTGCCGCCCACGATGATCGCCATGTTCTCGCAGAGGTCGGTCACGTCGTCCACGATGTGCGTGGAGAGGATCACGACGACGTTCTGGCCGATCTCGGCCAGCAGGTTGTTGAAGCGGTTGCGCTCCTCGGGGTCGAGGCCCGCGGTGGGCTCGTCCACGATGATGAGCTTGGGGTTGCCGATCAGCGCCTGCGCGATGCCGAAGCGCTGGCGCATGCCGCCGGAGAAGCCCGCGACGGCCTTCTTGCGCACGTCCCACAGGTTCACCTGCTGCAGCAGCGTCTCCACGGTTTGCTTGCGCTCGCCTTTCGTCGCGATGCCCTTCAGCACCGCCAGGTGGTCGAGGAGGTCCCAGGCCGAGACGCGCGGATAGACGCCGAAATCCTGCGGCAGGTAGCCCAGCGTGGCGCGCAGCCGTTCCGGCTCGCGGATCGCGTCGATGTCGCCGAAGCGGATCGTGCCCTGCGAGGGCGTCTGCAGCGTCGCGATGCAGCGCATCAGCGTGGACTTGCCCGCCCCGTTGGGGCCGAGCAGGCCGAACATGCCGTTGGGAATCGTGAGCGAGGCGTTGTCCAGCGCGCGCGTGCCGTTGGGATAGACGTGGGTGACGCCTTCGAGCGTGAGCATTCTTGGTTACCCCCTGATGGAATCCGCGCAGTTTGGTGGCGCCCGCGTAGCCGCGCAAGGCTTTGTCGACAAGCCGTGACAAACAGTGACCAACTGCAGAAATCAGGGGGTGAAGCGTCCGGACTCGGCGCGGAGGGCCTCGAGGGCCGCGTCCATGGTTTCGAAGAGATGGGCCTTGCCCAGGCGCTCCAGGAAGCCGCCGCGCCGCAGCATGTTGAGCGGCTGGTCGTTGGGCGCCACGAGGATCAGCCGCGCGTTGTGCCGGCGCATGTGGGCGAGCAGGTGCTCCAGCGCCTCCAGCCCCGTGTTGTCGATGTTGATCACCTGGTGGAGCTCGAGCACCAGGGCGCCCGGAGGTTCCGTCCCCGGCTCGGCCAGCGCCTCGACCTTGGTGACCGAGCCGAAGAAGAGCGAGCCGTACACACGCCAGGCCTCCACGCGTCGTCCGTCGGCGCGGATGGCGAGCGCGGGCGGCATCGGCAGCTTGTCCACGCGCGTGAGCGCCGACATACGGTAGATGAAGAAGAGGCACGCGAGGATCAGGCCCGCCTGCACGGCCACGGCGACGTCCAGCGCCACTGTGAGCACGAACGTGGTGAGCATCGTCGCGCGATAGGCGAGCGAGAACTGCTGCATCTTCGGGAACTCGCGCCAGTTGCCCATGTTGAACGCGACCCACAGGAGGATCGCCGCGAGCGCCGAGAGCGGCACGTAGCGCGCAAAGGGTGCCAGCACGAGCACGATGAGGAAGAGCACCGCCGCGTGGATGATCCCGGCGATCGGCGTGCGGCCACCGCTCTTCACGTTGGTCACGGTCCGCGCGATCGTGCCCGTGGCCGCGATGCCGCCGAAGAACGGGCTCACGAAATTGGCGATGCCTTGCGCCATCAGCTCCTGGTTGGGATCGTGGCGCTCGTCGATCAGGTTGTCGGCCACCCGGGCGCAGAGCAGCGATTCGATCGCCCCCAGCAGCGCGATCGCGATCGTCGGCGCGAAGAGGTTCTGCGCCGTGGCCCAGTCGAAGCGCGGCAGCGCGGGCATGGGGAGCCCCCTTGGCAGCTCACCGAAGCGTGTACCCAGCGTCTCCACCGGCAGCTGCAGCGCCCACACCGCCACGCCCGAGAGGCCCAGCACCGCGATCGTGGCCGGCAGCTTCGCGGCGAGCTTCCGCAAGCCGCTGCCCTGGTCCTGGGACGAACGCACGGGCCACACCATGATGATGAGCAGCGACACCAGCCCGATCACGATGGCGTAGACGTTCGCGGTCTCGAGGTTCTCGGCGATCACGTTCAGCTGCGAGAAGAAATTGGCCGGCATCTTCTCGACCTCGATGCCGAGGAAGTCGCGCACCTGCGAGATGCCGATGATGACCGCGATGCCCGCCGTGAAGCCGGTGATGATCGCCACGGGGATGTAGCGGATGAGCGAGCCCATCCGCAGCGCCCCCATCGCGAAGAGCAGCACGCCGGCCATCATCGTGGCGATGAGGAGGTTCGCGACGCCGTACTTCTCCGCGATGGAATAGAGAAGGGCGACGAAGGCGCCCGCGGGCCCGCCGATCTGCACGCGCGAGCCGCCCAGCGCGGAGATCAGGAAACCGGCGACGATGGCGGTGACGATCCCCTGCTCGGGCCGCACGCCCGAGGCGATGCCGAAGGCCATCGCGAGGGGCAGGGCGATGATCGCGACCGTGATGCCGGAGGCGAGGTCGGCGAAGAAATCGTCGCGGCTGTAGCCGCGAAGCGCCGTGACCAGCCGGGGCTTGAAGCGCAGGTAGCGGAGGCGCGACTCAGCCATTCCGCCGCCCCGCGGTCATTTCGTCTCGACGGACGAATTCAAATAGTAGCCGGCGCCGCGCTCGGTCTTGATGAGGTTCGGCTGGTTGGGGCTTTCCTCGATCTTGCGGCGCAGGCGCAGGATCTGGACGTCGATCGAGCGGTCGTAGATGTCGTCGTGCAGGCGGCTCGCTTCCAGCAGCTGGTCGCGCGTGAGCACGCGTTGCGGCGAGCGGAGGAAAGCCACCAGCAGCGCGTACTCGCTGTTGGTGAGGTCCACCATCTCGCCCGCCGGGGCCTTCAGCCGGCGCGTGCCGGTGTTCAGCTCCCAGTTGGAGAAGAGGTAGGCCCGCACGCTTTCGCCGCGGCGCGCCTCGCGCTTGGATTCCGTCCGGCGCAGGACCGCCTTGATGCGGGCGAGGAGCTCGCGCTGGCTGAAGGGCTTGGTGACGTAGTCGTCCGCGCCGAGCTCGAGGCCCATGACGCGGTCGGCTTCGTCCTTCCGGCCGGTGAGGATGATGATCGGCAGGTCGAGCGACTCGCGCAGCCTCCGCGCGATGGCCAGGCCGTCCTCGTCGGGGAGCTTCAGGTCGAGGATCACGAGATCCACCACCTCGGCGCCGAGGACGCGGTCCATGTCTCCGCCCGTTTCTGCGACGGACACCTTGAAATCGTTCTCGGCCAGGTACTCGCGGATCAGTTCGCGGATGGCCGGATCGTCGTCGACGACCAGGATGTGGGCTTCCATGTGCTTGGAGGTTCCTCAGCGGGGGCCTGAAAGCGCATTTTACCGCCGGAGCCCGTAGAATCCGAAGCGTTCGCCAAAACCCATGAATTCAGCCACCCGCTGGAGCGCGGAGGACTGGGCGGCGGGGGCCTCCCCCATGGGGCAGGCACTCGCGTATCTCTCCTTCGGCGTCTTCTACTTCGCCCTCGCCTGGTACGCGACGGACCTCCCGGTCCAGACGCGCTTTCCCCACTTCATCTGGCCCGCCGACGGCCTGGTGCTGGGGACGCTCCTCGTGGCCGCCCCGCGCCGCTGGCCCGTCTACCTGGGCCTGGTCTTCCTGGCCAACCTGTTCTTCGGCTACGAGCTGGGGGTCTCCCTTCCCCGGACCTTCGTCGCGTCCTTCGTGAACACGGCCGAGCCGGCACTGGTCGCCCTCGGCCTCCAGCAGCTCGCCAAGCCCCAGGTCACGATCGACACGGTGAAGGGCCTGGCCGCGATGCTGATCGGCATGGTGCCGCTGGTGGCGGGCCTGTCGATCTTCGACGCGCTGACCAGCTACGTGCAGTTCGACGCGCCCTTCCGCGAGCAGTGGTCGGTGGTGTTCGTCTCGGACATGCTGGGCATGATCCTCGTGGCGCCCCTCATCCTCGCGTGGAGCCGCGAAGGCTGGCGCGAGGCGATGCAGGCCTCGCGCTCGCGCCTCCCGGAGCTGGTGGTCCTGTACTCGGGCCTGGTCTTCACCGCCCACTACGTGTTCGGCACGCGCTCGCAGGCCTCGGGGTTCATCCCGCCGCTCGCCTACCTGTGCGCCCCGTTCCTGATCTGGGCCGCGCTGGGCTTTGGCCTGCGCGCCGCGACGCTGGGCCTCGCCGCCTTCGGCCTCATCTGCTACTGGCACACGGCGCAGGGCTTCGGGCCGTTCTCCATCGACGGCATCGCCGACTGGAAGTCGATCCTCCACCTGCAGGCCTACCTCGCGACGATCGTGGTCACCACGCTCTTCGCCGCGGCGCTGCTGAACGAGCGCCAGGATGCGGCCAAGACCACGCGGGCCTGGCGACGGCGATACGAAGCGGTGATTCGCGCCTCGGGCAACCTGCTCTACGACCTCGACCCCGCGACCGGCAAGATCCTCTGGGACGGCGACACGATGGCGGTGATCGGCGTGGCGCCCGAGAACGTGAGCGAGCTGGGCCCCTGGATGTCGCGTACGCACCCGGACGACCGCGCAAGGCTGCGGGGCGTGCGCGAGCAACTGGAGGGCGGGAAGCTGCGCCACATGGCGATCGAGTACCGCATGCAGCGCGACGACGGCAGCTACGTGCCCGTGAGCGTGAACGGCTACATGATCGAGGAGCCGATGTCGCTGGGCCCGCCGAAGAAGCGGCTCATCGGCTTCGTCACCGACGTGTCCGAGAAGATCAAGTCGGAGGAAGACCGCGTCCGGCTCGAGTCGCAGCTGAAGCAGGCGGAAAAGATGGAGGCGGTGGGCCACCTCGCGGGCGGCATCGCGCACGACTTCAACAACATCCTCGGCGCGATCCTCGGCTACGGCGAGCTGGCCCAGCTGAAGGCGAAGGACGAGGACATGAAGCGCTACCTCGACACGATCATGAATGCGGGCAACCGCGCCAAGTCGCTGGTGACGCAGATCCTCTCGTACAGCCGCGTGGACACGGGGGAGCGCATCCCCGTGCTCGTGAGCCCGATCGTGCAGGAAGCCGTGGACTTGATCCGCGGATCGACGGCGGGCGTGGACGTGCGCTACGAGCCCGAGTCGGGCGAGGCGACGGTGATGGGCGACCCCACGCGCCTGCACCAGCTCTTCATGAACCTCTGCACCAACGCCGTCCATGCGATGCCCGACGGCGGGGTGCTCGACGTGAGCCTGGCGATCGAAGTGGTCGAGCACGCGCGCATCACGCGCATCGGCGAGCTCGGCCCCGGCGACTACGTGCGCGTCACGGTGAAGGACTCGGGCCACGGCATCGCGCCCGAGGTGATCGACCGCATCTTCGAGCCGTTCTTCACCACCAAGCGCGCCGGGCGCGGCACGGGCCTGGGCCTGGCCCTCGTGCACTCCGTGGTGAAGGAGCACAAGGGCTGCCTCGACGTGCAGAGCGAGCTCGGCAAGGGCACCGCGTTCATCGTCTGGATGCCGCGCCTCAACGAAGCGGCGGTGGAAGCGGCGAAACCGGAACCGGCGCTGCCCGGCCGCGGACAAGTCATCCTGGCCGTGGACGACGAGATCCAGGTGCTCGCGGCCCTGGAGGAGATGCTGGCCAACCTGGGCTACGAGCCCGCGGGCTTCTCGTCCAGCCAGGAGGCGCTCGAGGCTTTCCAGGCCGACCCGAAGCGCTTCGACGCGGTGGTGAGCGACGAGGTGATGCCGGAGATGTCGGGCACCTCGCTCGCGGTCGAGCTGCGGCGCATGAAGCCGTCGATCCCGATCGTGATCGCCACCGGCTACGGCGGCGCGGGCTTCGAGACGCGCGCCCTTTCGGCGGGCATCAACCGCGTGCTGAAGAAGCCGTACCGCATGACCGAGATCGCCGAGGCCCTCGCGGGGTTCTTCCCGAACCGGTAGACGGTGACAGCTGTAATGAAACCTTCTACCCATGTCATTGCCGGGTAATTCCTGCCGGGCAAAGTACGTCCATCGCCGGAGACGCCGGCACGACAAGACCGGGATCGCCGAGCGTGCCGCCCTCCATCGCATTCAACGAGCACCAGCTCACTTCCGTATTCCAGCCGATCTACGCCGTGGCCCAGGGCGAGCTCGCCGGGTACGAAGGGCTGCTGCGCGCCAGCGCCGCCCCCGGCCGCATGATCCGCATCAACGCGCTCATCGCCGGCCTGAACGACGCCGAGATCGTTTCCCTCGACCGCACCGCGCGCACGCTGCACCTGCGCACCTTTGCTTCGGTCGACCCGGGTACCAAAACCCTTTTCCTGAACCTGCACCCCGTGGCCGCGCTCGCCGAGGCCGGCAGCGCCAAGGCCATGCGCGGGCGCGTGGGGTACTTCGGCCTCCAGCCGTCGCGCATCTGCTTCGAGATCCTCGAGGGCGCGTGCGCCGACGAGGGCCTGCTGGTCGACGCCGTTGCCGCCTGCCGCGAGATGGGCTTCGCGGTGGCGATGGACGACTTCGGCGTGGAGCGCTCCAATTTCGACCGTGTCGCGGCCCTGCGCCCCGACTACGTGAAGCTCGACCGCACGGTGCTGGCCAACGCCATGGGCGACGCCAAGGCGCGCCGCGTGCTGCCGTCCCTGATCGACATCCTCCACGCCGCGGGTTCGCGCGTCGTGGTCGAGGGCATCGAGGACTCCGCCGGGGCGCTGATTGCCATCGAGTCGGGTGCGGACTACCTCCAGGGCTTCTACTTCGCGCCGCCCTCGGCCCAGCTGCACGACGACGAGCTCACCGGGCGGATCCTGCGCGAGCTGCTGCGCATGCGCGGCCCGTCGCCGGCCATCATGGCGCGCCTTCCGGGTCCTCCCCCGGCGGCTCGTCGGACCTCTCCCACAGGCGATTCGCTCGTTTCCTACAGAGAACCCCCCTTCGAAACGGTTGAATGAGGGAAGGTGCGCGGGGACCCCTCCGCGCAGTCCCATTTTCGACCCCCGGGAGGTTCCATGAACGACCAGTCTCAGATACAGAAGCGGGTGATGCCCGACGTCGAGACCCTGCGCCGCGACGCTCGCAAGCACATCGAGGACGGGGCGGTGACCCCCACGTACATCGGCAATCGCGAGGAAGTCGTGAAGCTGCTGAACGAGGCGCTCGCGACCGAGCTCATCTGCGTTCTGCGCTATCGCCACGACTACTTCGTCGCCCGCGGCATCAAGGCCAAGATCGCGGCGGAGGAATTCCTCGAGCATTCCAACGAGGAGCAGGGCCACGCCGACCAGATCGCCGAGCGCATCGTCCAGCTGGGCGGTGAGCCGGACATGGACCCGGCCCGCCTGAAGGAGCGCGCGCACGCCGAGTACCGGCCGAGCACGCAGCTGAAGGACATGATCAAGGAAAACCTCATCGCCGAGCGCATCGCGATCGACAGCTACCGCGCGATGATCAACTACATCGGCGACGACGACACCACGACCAAGCGGATGCTCGAAGGCATCCTCGCCGTCGAGGAAGAGCACGCCGACGACCTCTCGGACCTCCTGGCCGATCTCTCCTGACGTGAAGATTTAACGCCCGCGGCGCCGCATCCTGCGCCGCCGGGCGGGTTCGCCGTCGCCCGCGGTACGTGCACAATGGGGCCCTAGCGAAGGAGGCCCCATGAACGACCGCGTCAAGGCAGACGCCAGCCTGGTCCTCAGTCCCGAGGAGCTCGCCGAGATCACGCGCCACGCCGTCGCGCGGACCTTCCGCCCGCGCACGGTGCTGGTGAGCGAGGGCGAGAACACCGACGCCCTCTACATCATCGTCGAGGGCAAGGCGCGCGCCTACGTGGGAGACGCCAGCGGGCGCGAGGTGGTGCTGTCCATCATGGGACCGGGGGAGTACTTCGGCGAGATCGCCTTCGACGAGGGGCCGCGCTCGGCCTCCGTGATCACGCTCGAGACCTGCAAGATGCTGGTCGTGCCGCGCGCGGAGTTCGCGGAGTTCATCAAGACCAACCCCGCCTTCGCCATGAGCTTCATCCGCAAGCTCATCCACCAGGTGCGCGTGCTCACCGAGAACGTGCGCAGCCTAGCACTCATGGACGCCTACGGCCGCGTCGCGCGGCTGCTGCTGGACAGCGCCGTCACCAACGACGGCGTGCAGTACATCCCGGAACGCCTCACGCAGGCGGAGATCGCGAGCCGCGTGGGTTGCTCCCGCGAGATGGTGAGCCGGATCTTCAAGGACCTCGTGCAGGGGAACTACATCTCGGTCGAGACCGACCGGATCGTGATCCACCGGAAGCCTCCGGCTCGCTGGTAGGTGCCACGCCGTCATTCCCGCGAAGGCGGGAATCCAGTTAGAAAAAGACGCTGGATCCCCGACGACTCGGGGATGACGAAACCTCAGGTGGCAATCGCCACCTTCGGCCTCGTCACTTCACGATCTCGAGGTGCTCCAGGCCGGAGCCGAGGTCGCGGTTCTTCGCGTTCTTGCTCTCGAGCTTGATCTTCAGGCGAAGGTCGTTGACCGAGTCCGCATTCCGCAGCGCGTCTTCGAAGGTGATCATGTCGGCCTCGAAGAGGTCGAAGAGCGCCTGGTCGAAGGTCTGCATGCCGAGCTCGCGGCTGCGGGCCACGAGTGCCTTCATCTCGTGCACCTCGCCCTTGAAGATGAGGTCCGACATGAGCGGCGAGTTGAGCAGGATCTCGATCGCGGCCACGCGGCCCTTGGTGGCCTTCTTGGGGATCAGGCGCTGCGAGATGATGGCCTTCAAGTTCAGCGACAAGTCCATCAGCAGCTGGGCGCGGCGCTCTTCGGGGAAGAAGTTGATGATCCGGTCCAGCGCCTGGTTGGCGCTGTTGGCGTGCAGCGTGGACATGCACAGGTGGCCGGTTTCCGCGAAGGCGATGGCGAACTCCATCGTCTCCCTCTCGCGGATCTCGCCGATGAGGATCACGTCGGGCGCCTGGCGCAGCGTGTTCTTGAGCGCGGCGAACCAGTTGTCGGTGTCCACGCCCACTTCGCGCTGCGTGATGATGCAGTTGTTGTGCTCGTGGACGTATTCGACCGGGTCCTCGATGGTGATGATGTGGCCGTAGCTGTTCTCGTTGCGGTGGCCGATCATCGCGGCGAGCGAGGTCGACTTGCCCGAGCCCGTGCCGCCCACGAAGATCACCAGGCCGCGCTTGGTCATCGCCACGTCCTTCAGCACGTGGGGCAGGCCCAGGTCGTCGAACTTGGGGATGGTCGTGGTGATGGTGCGAAGCACGATGCCGACGCGGCCCTGCTGCACGAACGCATTCACGCGGAAGCGGCCGATGCCCGAGGGCGAGATCGCGAAGTTGCACTCGTTGGTGGCTTCGAATTCGGCCGCCTGCTTGTCCGTCATGATCGAGCGGCACAGCTCCTGCGAGTGCACCGGCGACAGGCTCTGCTGGGACACGGGCGTCACCTTGCCGTCCACCTTCATCGCCGGGGGAAAGCCCGCGGTGATGAAGAGATCGGAGCCACGGCGCGCGATCAGGGCGCGCAGCAGGTCGTGCATGAACTTGAGTGACTGTTCGCGTTCCATGAGCTTCTCCTATCGCGCGCGCACGCGCTTATCCGATGAACGCATCCTTGTTGGCGGCCTTCGTCTTGGCCTCGGGGACCGAGATGAGGTTGCGCTTCACGAGGTCCTGCAGGTTCTGGTCGAGCGTCTGCATCCCGATGTTGCCGCCGGTCTGGATCGCGGAGTACATCTGCGCGACCTTCGCCTCGCGAATGAGGTTCCGGATCGCGGGCGTGCCGATCATGATCTCGTGCGCCGCGACGCGACCCGTGCCGTCCTTGGTCTTGCAGAGCGTTTGCGAGATCACCGCGCGCAGCGATTCCGACAGCATCGCTCGGATCATTTCCTTTTCCGCCGCCGGGAAGACGTCGATGATGCGGTCCACGGTCTTGGCGGCCGAGGACGTGTGCAGCGTGCCGAACACCAGGTGGCCCGTTTCGGCGGCCGTCATGGCGAGGCGGATGGTTTCCAGATCTCGCATCTCGCCCACGAGGATGATGTCCGGGTCCTCGCGAAGGGCGCTGCGAAGCGCGTTGGAGAACGACAGCGTGTGCGGTCCGACCTCGCGCTGGTTGATGAGGCACTTCTTCGCCTCGTGCACGAATTCGATCGGGTCCTCGACGGTGAGGATGTGGCCGTATTCGGTCTCGTTCACGTCGTTGACCATGGCGGCCAGCGTCGTGGACTTGCCCGAGCCCGTCGGGCCCGTCACCAGCACCAGGCCGCGCGGCTGGTTGGCGATTTCCTTGAAGATCTTGGGGGCGTTCAGGTCCTCGAGCGTGAGGACCTTCGACGGAATGGTCCGGAACACAGCACCGGCGCCGCGGTTCTGGTTGAACGCGTTGACGCGGAAGCGCGCGAGGTTGGGGATCTCGAAGCTGAAGTCGACCTCCAGCGTTTCCTCGTACACCTTGCGCTGCGAGTCGTTCATGATGTCGTACACCATCCCGTGCACGTCCTTGTGCTCGAGCGGGGGCACGTTGATGCGCCGCACGTCGCCGTGCACGCGGATCATCGGCGGCAGGCCGGCGGAGAGGTGAAGGTCGGAAGCCTTGTTCTTGACCGAAAAGGCGAGAAGCTCTGCGATATCCATGGGGTCGATCCGTTAGAATTGCGCCTCGACAACGAGCCTAAGTATGTCCCCAATCGCCGCCAACCTGCAAGCCGTCCGGCGGCGCATTTCCGAGGCTTTACAAGGGGATAGGCGCGAAGTTCGCCTTGTCGCCGTGTCCAAGACGCGCTCTTCCGGGACGATACGCGAAGCCCTCGACGCCGGGTGCCGCGACTTCGGCGAAAACTATGTGCAGGAAGCCCTACCCAAGGTAGCCGCCCTTTCGGGCTCCGGAGCGACCTGGCATTTCATCGGGCCGCTGCAGGGCAACAAGGCGAAGGACGTCGCCCAGGCGTTCGATTGGTGCCACAGCATCGACCGCCTGAAGATCGCCGAAGCGCTCTCGCGCCACCGGCCGCCGGGCATGGCGCCGCTGGAGGCGTGCATCCAGGTGAACATCAGCCGCGAGGCGACGAAGAGCGGCGTGGAAGCCGCCGAGGCGTTGCCGCTCGCCGCCGCCGTCGCCAGGCTCCCGGGCCTGCGCCTGCGGGGACTGATGGGCATCGCCACACCCGACGTGGGTCCCGAACGGCAGCGCAAGGAGTTCGCGCTGTTGCGAGGCCTGCTCGAGGATCTGCGCGCCGAAGGCCACGAAGTCGATACCCTGTCGATGGGCATGACGCAGGATCTCGAGGCCGCGATCGCGGAGGGTGCGACGATGGTGCGGATCGGCACGGCAATCTTCGGCGAACGCGAAAGGAAGCACCCGGCATGAAGGTGGCATTCATCGGCGGCGGCAACATGGCCGCGGCGATCGTGGGCGGCCTCGTGGCCAAGGGCACGCGCGGGGAGGACCTCCTCGTGGTCGAGCCCAACGCGAAGGCGCGCGCGACGCTCGCGAAGGATTACGGCGTGAACGCCGTCGAGGCTCCGGGCGAGGAGCTCTCGCACGCCGAGGCGATCGTCCTCGCGGTGAAGCCGCAGGTGATGCGCGAGGCCGCGGCGTCGATCAAGCCGTACGTGAATCGCGCGGTCGTGATCTCCATCGCCGCGGGCATCCGCCTGGGCGATCTCTCGCGCTGGCTCGGGGGCTACGCGCGTCTCGTGCGCACGATGCCCAACACGCCGGCGCTGGTGCATGCCGGAGTCACGGGCCTTTATGCGGACCCGGCCGTTTCCGAAGGCGACCGCCGCCTCGCCGACACACTGATGAACGCCGTGGGCGCCACCGTGTGGTTCGACAAGGAGACCGACCTCGATGCCGTCGTCGCCGTCTCGGGCAGCGGCCCGGCCTACGTCTTCTTCGCGATGGAGTCGCTCGAAGCGGCGGCGCGCGAGCTGGGCCTGGCACCCGAGAAGGCGCGCACGCTCGCCCTCTGGACCTTCGTCGGCGCGGCCAAGCTCGCCATCGAACGCAACGAAGATCCGGCAAAGCTCCGCGCCAACGTGACTTCGAAGGGCGGCACCACGGAGCGCGCCATCTCCGTGATGGAAGCCTCGTACGTTCGCGAGAAGATCATGGAAGCCGTGAAGGCCGCCGCGCAGCGCTCGCGCGAGCTGGGCGACGAGTTCGGGAAGGACTGACGGACATGCTCATCCCCGCCATCAAGTTCGTCGTCGAGACGCTCTTCAACCTGTTCATCCTCTCGGCGCTGCTGCGCTTCTGGATGCAGGTGCTGAGGGCGCCCGCCCGCAACCCGATCGCGCAGTTCACGATGGCGCTCACGGATTTCGCCGTGAAGCCGCTGCGCCGCATCGTGCCGGGCCTCTTCGGCCTCGACCTGGCCTCGCTCATCGTCGCGTGGCTCGCGGAGTTCGTGCTGCTGGTGATCCTGCTGTTGCTGGACGACCTGCCGCTGGCGCAATACCCGGCGGCGCTCACTCCCGTATTCCTGTGGGCCTTCGTGAAGCTGGTGCGCCTTTCGGTCTACATCGTCCTGGGTGCAGTGTTCATCCAGGCGATCCTCTCGTGGGTGAATCCCTACCACCCGGTGATGCCGTTCTTCGACGCCCTCACGCGCCCCTTCCTGAAGCCCTTCCGGAAGATGGTGCCGCTGATCGGCGGCGTGGACATCACGCCGATCCTGGTGCTGATCCTCGGCCAGCTGATCCTCATGATCCCCGTCACCTGGCTGGAAGAGGCCTGCAGGGTCACCACGCTGAGGATGCTGGCGGGCTACTAGGGCATTGCTGTGCGATTCGTCACATAAACGCGTCCACAATTTCACCTGTAACGCGTAGAGCGTCCGACGGACTTCCCGGGCACCGATCCGTACAGTGGGTTCCAGCGCGAGACCTGATCGCGCCCCACTGACCGAAAGGAAGAAACATGGATGCCCCGAACCTCTGGCTGCTCTTCGCGATCACCGTGCCGGTTGCGGCTGTCGCCGCCCTGCATGCGTGGCTCGCGCTGAACGGAGAGCGCGGCTCCCTGCTCCTGCCCGCGACCGGCGCCTTCGACCTGCGCACCTGCCCGGCCTGCGTGCTCGGCGCGATCCTGAGGTCCGCCGAACGCGCCCGCCTGGCCCGCTTCCCGGCCGCGTTCGAAGCGGCCAACGACGAGTCCTTCCGTGAAGTCGCGTAAGCGCACGCGGGGCGAGTCCCCCGTCTGGGTCTTCAACAACATCCCGGCCGGTGCCCGGGTGGACACGAAAGTGTCGTGCCCGCTGCGCTGGCCGCCGGGATCGGTGGGCGAACGCGTCGCTCCGATACTCGATTTCGAAGCCGGGGACTCCGCCGCGGGCGCAGTCCGTTCCCGCTAAGGCGCGCCTCGTCGCAAAAGGATCGTCCGTGCTGGAACCGCGGTCTAGCGTGGATGCTGCAGTGACCCCCCAGTCGCAACCCAGGAGATCCGCCATGAACCGCACCATGCGTTTTGCCGCAGCCGCCGTTGCTGCGGGCTTCATCCTCGCCCCGGTCGCGCAAGCCTCCGAGCCCAACACCGGAGAGCAGCGCGCCGTCGAGGCCGCGAAGAAAGGCCCCGCCGAGCTGCGCCGCTTCATCCAGCGCACGCGGATGATCTACGGCTTGAGCTACGAGCAGTTCCGCACCGCTTCGTAAGGCTACTTCGCGTTTTCCCGTTCCTGCAGCGCCCGCCACAGGATCTTGCCGGTGGCGGAGCGCGGCAGGGCGTCGACGAATTCCACGACGCGCGGCACCTTGTAGGCCGCCATCTTCTCGCGCGCCCAGGCGGTGATGGCCTCGCCATCGACCTTGCCCTTGCTGGCGGGCTTGAGCACCACGACAGCCTTCACCGTTTCGCCCCGGGTCGCATCCTTCGCGGCGATGACGCACGCCTCCTGCACGTCGGGATGCCCGTAGAGCAGCGATTCCACTTCCGCGGGCCAGACCTTGAGGCCGTGCGCGTTGATCATTCGCTTCAGGCGATCGACCAGGAAGAAATAGCCTTCCTCGTCCACGCGGCCGAGATCGCCGGTGCGGAAGAAGCGCTTGCCGTCGCGCTCGAAGAACGCCTCGGCCGTGGCCTCGGGCTTGCCCCAGTAGCCGAGGAAGATCTGCGGGCCGGCCGAGACGATCTCGCCCACTTCGCCCACGGGCAGCTCCTCGAGCGTGCCGGGATCGACCACTCGTGAATCGGTGCCGATGAAGGGAATGCCGAGGCATTGCTTCTTCGGCCGGTCGGGCGGGTTCACGTGCGAGGGCGCCATCGTCTCGGTGAGGCCGTAGCCCTCGACGAACGAGATGCCGCAGAGCTCCTTCAGCTTGGTCGCGATTGCCTCGGGCATCGCGGCGCCACCGCCGCTCATGCGCTGCAGGCTGGAGAGGTCCCAGCTTGCGGCGTTGGGGCTCGCGAGGAGATCGACCACCATCGTCGGGATCAGCGTCCACGCCTGCACGCCGTAGCGCGCGATGAGCGGGCCGGCGACCTCGCGGTCCCAGCGCGGCAGCAGGATCACCGTGCCGCCGTTGAAGATCGGCGTGTTCATGCTGTTCTGCATGCCCGTCACGTGGAAGTAGGGCAGCACGCCGAGGTACTTCACCTCGTGCGAGATCTTGAACCACTCGCTGCTGAACACCGCCGTGCTCATCACCGTGCGGTGCGTATGCATGCAGCCCTTGGGCTGGCCCGTGGTGCCCGAGGTGTAGGGCATGACGGCAAGGTCGTCGGGTCCCACGGTGTGCGGCCCCGGTGCGAGGCGCTGGCCCACCGCATCCGACCACAGCGTGATGTTGGGGCCGGCGATCGGCTGGCGCGGGAGCTTGAAGGCATCCGGCACCTTGAGGTCCGTGGGCTTCGGCAGGTAGTCGGCGTAGGCCGCGACGATCGAATGCGCGAGGGTGCCGTCGGCGGCGAGCGGTGCGGCCTGCGGCCAGAGCTCCTGCGCGACCAGGGCGACCTTGGCGCCGCAGTCCTTCACGTAGTGGCGCAGCTCGTCGGTGAGGTTCATCGGGTTGAGCGGCACCACGACGGCGTCGGCGCGCAGGATCGCGTAGTACGCGATCACGAACTGCAGGCTGTTCTGCATGAAGAGCAGCACGCGGTCGCCCTTCGCGACTCCGCAGCGCTTCTGCAGGAACCCGGCGACCGCCTCCGCTTCGGACCGGAGCGTCGCGTAGGTCATCGCGTTGTCGTAGCAGATGAACGCGTCCTTGCCCGCATAGCGCGTCGCGCTCACTTCGAGGTTGTACCAGACGGAGGTCTGCGGCAGGTCCAGGTCGTGCGGCACCTCCCTCGGCCACACCGCGTAGTGGCGCATCGTGGCCTCAGCCATGGCGAGCCAGCTCCAGGCGGCCGATCTGCGCGCGATGCACTTCGTCGGGCCCGTCGGCGAGGCGAAGCGTGCGCGCCTTGGCGTACATGCTGGCGAGCGGGAAGTCCTCCGAGACGCCGGCCGCGCCGTGCGCCTGGATCGCCCAGTCGATGACGGTGAGCGCCATGTTGGGCGCGGCGACCTTGATCATCGCGATCTCCTTCCGCGCGACCTTGTTGCCGGCCGTGTCCATCATCCACGCGGCGTTCAGCACGAGGAGGCGCGCCTGGTCGATCATGATTCGCGCATTGGCCACGCGCTCGAGGGTCACGCCCTGGTCGGCCACAGGCTTGCCGAACGCGACGCGCGACTTCACGCGCTTGCACATCAGTTCCAGCGCGCGCTCGGCCACGCCGATGAGGCGCATGCAATGGTGGATGCGCCCAGGCCCGAGGCGGCCCTGCGCGATCTCGAAGCCGCGGCCCTCGCCGAGCAGGATGTTCGAGGCCGGCACGCGCACGTTCTCGAAGACGAACTCGCCATGGCCGTGCGGTGCATCGTCATCACCGAAGACGGTGAGGGGGCGGATCAGCTTCACGCCCGGCGAATCCATCGGCACGAGGACCATCGACTGCTGCTGGTGCTTGTTGGCGTTGTCCGGGTCCGTCTTCCCCATGAAGATGAGGATCTTGCAGCGCGGATCGGGCGCGCCCGTCGTCCACCACTTGCGGCCGTTGATCACGTAGTCGCCGCCGTCGCGCTCGATGCGCGCCTGGATGTTGGTGGCGTCCGACGACGCGACATCGGGCTCCGTCATCGCGAAGGCCGAGCGGATCTTGCCGGCCAGCAGCGGCTCCAGCCATTGGCGCTTGTGCTCGGGGGTGCCGTATCGCTCGAGCACCTCCATGTTCCCGGTGTCGGGCGCGTTGCAGTTGAACGACTCGGGCCCGATCTCCGAGCGGCCCATGATCTCGCAGAGCGGCGCGTATTCGAGGTTGGTGAGCCCTGCGCCTTTCTCGGAAGCCGGAAGGAAGAGGTTCCACAGGCCCTGGGCGCGCGCCTTCTCCTTCAGCTGCTCCATCACCCTGGTGGGCTGCCAGGGGTTGCCCTGGGCGCGGTTGGCGCGCACCTCGTCGGCGAACGCGTGCTCCGCCGGATACACGTTCTGGTCCATGAACGCGGTGACGCGCTCGCGCAGCTTCTGGGTCTTGTCCGAATAGCCGAATTGCATGTGCGTTCCCCTTGGTATCCCCTACGACTTCGTCATCCCCGCGTAGGCGGGGATCCAGCATTCAGTCTTTGTGCCTGCCGCCAACCCTCTTCGCCGATCGGCCTTGCGCGCTTGCCTGCTTCCACTGCTTCCGCGCTCGCCGCGTTGCCTTGCAGCGCCCGCGCCATCACGCCCTGCAGGATGGCCGCGAGGCGGAACATGTTGAACGCGAGGTAGTACTCCCAATTCTCGATGCCGCTGCGCCCGGTGCGCTTGCAGTACGCGGCGACGTACGACGCTTCGTCGGGAATGCCAAGTCCCGCGAAGTCCGCGCCCAGCAGCCCGCGCGCGTGTGGCCCGCCGGGCATGCGCCACGTCATGCAGTGGTAGGCGAAGTCGGCGAGCGGGTGTCCCAGTGTCGAGAGCTCCCAGTCGAGCACGCCGAGGATGCGCGGCTCGGTGGGGTGGAACACGACGTTGTCGATGCGGTAGTCGCCGTGGACGATCGAGGTCTCGTCGCCGGCGGGCAGGTTCGCGGGCAGCCACTCGATCAAGCGGTCCATCGCCTCGATGGGCTCGGTTTCCGAGGCGCGGTACTGCTTGCTCCAGCGGTCGATCTGCCGCGAGAGGTAGCTGCCGGTCTTGCCGTAGTCGCCCAGGCCCACGGCCGCATAGTCCACCTTGTGGAGCGCCGCGATCACGCGGCCCATCTCCTCGTAGTGCGCGGCGCGCTCGGCGGGCGTGAAGCCGGGGAGCTGCGGATCCCACAGCACGCGGCCCTCGAGGTAATCCATGAGGAAGAACGGCGTGCCGATCACCTCCGCGTCTTCACACAGCGCGTAGGTCTTCGGGACCGGGACGTCCGTGTCGCGAAGCGCGGTCATCACGCGGTACTCGCGATCGACGGCGTGCGCGGACGGGAGGAGCTTCCCCGGGGGCTTCCTGCGCAGCGCATAGCGCTTGCCACCGCCGGAGACGAGATACGTCGGATTGGACTGGCCGCCCTTGAACTGCGCGACCTCCAGCTCCTTCGCGGCCGGATCGACGTTCGCGCGCAACCACTGCGCGAGCCGTCCCGCGTCGAAGGCGTGCTGCGGAGCGACCGGGCGCGTGCCGGTGAATTTCTCGAAGCTCATGCGATGCTGATGCCTCCGTCGACGACGATGTGCTGCCCCGTGATGTGGCGCGAGGCGTTGGAGGCGAGGAAGATCGCGGCCCCCTTCAGGTCCTCGTCGCCGCCGATGCGGCCCAGGGGTGTGGCCTTCATGATGCGCGGGCCCACCTTCTCCAGGATCCCGTTGGCCATCTTCGACGGGAAGAAGCCCGGGCAGATCGCGTTCACGCGGATCTCGTAGTGGCCCCACTCGGAAGCCAGCGCGCGCGTGAGATTGATCGCGGCCGCCTTCGATGTGTTGTAGGCCACCGTGTGCATGTCGGGCGGGCCGCCGCGCAGGCCCGCGATCGACGCCACGTTGATGATGCGTCCGCCCTTCCGCTCGATCATCGATCGCTTCGCGACTTCGCGCGAGAGGAAGAACATCGCGTTCACGTTGAGGTTCATGACCTTGTGCCACGCCTCGTTGGGATAATCCTCGGCGGGCGCGCCCCACGTGGCGCCGGCGTTGTTCACCAGGACGTCGATGGCGCCGAACTTCGCGAGCACCGCGTCCACGAGCGCCGGGATGCCCTCGGGCTTGCCGAGGTCGGAGACGACCGTGAGGACTTCGATGCCGAGCTTCTCGAGGCGCGCCTTGCCTTCGGCGAGCTCGTCGGCCTTGCGGGCCGTGATCGCGACCTTGCAGCCCATCTCGCCCAGGCCCTCGGCGATCTGCAGCCCGAGCCCGCGGGAGCCGCCCGTCACGAGTGCGACCTGCCCTTTCAAGTCGAAGAGATCCCGCGCGCCCATCACGCCACCTCGAACAGGCCCGCGGCGCCGATGCCGCCGGCTACGCACATCGTGGCCACGACGTACTTGACGCCGCGGCGCTTGCCCTCGATCAGCGCATGGCCGACGAGGCGTGCGCCCGTCATGCCGAAGGGATGGCCGACGGCGATCGATCCGCCGTTCACGTTGAGGCGCTCGTCGGGAATGCCGAGCTTGTCGCGGCAATAGATCACCTGCACCGCGAACGCCTCGTTCAGCTCCCACAGGCCGATGTCGCCGACCTTCAAGCCGTGGCGCTCGAGAAGGCGGGGTACCGCGAACACCGGGCCGATGCCCATCTCGTCGGGCTCGCAGCCGGCGACCGCGAAGCCGCGGAAGATGCCGAGCGGAGCGATACCGCGCTTCTCCGCGAGCTTCGAATCCATGATCACGCAAGCCGAGGCGCCGTCGGAAAATTGGCTCGCATTGCCCGCGGCCACCACGCCGCCGGGCACCGCGGACTTGATCTTGGCGACCCCTTCCAGCGTCGTGTCGGCGCGGATGCCCTCGTCGGTTTCGAGCGTGACTTCCTTCGTGAAGAGCATGCCGCTGTCCTTGTCGCCCACGCCCATCAGCGTCTTGAAGGGCGCGATCTCGTCCTTGGTCTTGCCGGCCGCAGCGGCCGCCGCTGCTCGCAGCTGCGAGCGCACGCCGTATTCGTCCTGCTTGTCGCGCGGGATGCCGTAGCGCTTGGCGACGTTCTCCGCGGTCTCCAGCATCGTCATGTAGAGCGCCGGCTTGTGCTCGGCGATCCACGGGTTCTTGCGCATGTGCTGGTTCGAGTGCTGCTGCACGCACGAGATCGACTCGACGCCGCCCGCGACCATGATGGGCGAGCCGTCCACGATCACCGAGTGCGCGGCCATCGCGATGGCCTGCAGGCCCGAGGAGCAGAAGCGGCTCACGGTGACGCCGGTGCTGGTGACCGGCAGCCCCGCGCGGATGCCCGCCTGGCGCGCGATGTTCACGCCGGTGGCGCCTTCGGGATAGCCGCAGCCCATGATGATGTCCTCGACCTCGCCGGGCTCGATCTTCGCGCGCTCGACGGCGGCTTTCACGACGTGGCCGGCCATGTCGGCGCCGTGCGTCATGTTGAGGGCGCCTCGCCAGCTCTTCGCGAGGCCCGTGCGGGCGGTTGAAACGATCACTGCTTCACGCATGTGATTCTCCTAAAACAAGGTCAAAGGCGAAAGGCGTTGTCCACGGATAAACACGGATAAACACGGATCGGTTGCTGCAGGGAATGCGACTTCGACATAGCCTGCATCGAGACTCTCATCTGTGTTTATCCGTGTTTATCCGTGGACATGGCCTTTCTTTAGTCAGTTGAAGGTCTTGCCGTCTGCCGCGAGGCGAGAGAGCAGGGCGGCGGGCTTCCAGAATTCATCTTTCGTCTGCACCCGGAACCGCTCCATCGCCCGCACCACATTCGGCAATCCCACCATGTCCGCATAGAGCATCGGCCCGCCGCGGAAGAGCGGAAAGCCGTAGCCCGTGAGGTAGACCATGTCGACGTCGGAGGCGCGCTGCGCGATGCCTTCCTCGACGATGCGGGCCCCCTCGTTCACCAGCGCGTAGACGCAGCGCTCGACGATCTCCTCGTCGCTGATCTTGCGCGGCGTGATGCCCTGGGCCCTGCGGACGTCCTCGATCACCTTGTCGACCACCGGATCGGGGAGCGCGTCGCGCTTGCCCGGCTCGTAGCGGTACCAGCCGGCGCCGGTCTTCTGGCCGAAGCGGCCCAGCTCGCAGATCGCGTCGGCGATCGGCAGCTTCTTCGACTTCGGGTCTTCGGCGTAGAGGCGCTTGCGGATGGCGAAGCCGATGTCGTTGCCCGCGAGGTCGGCCACGCGGAACGGGCCCATGGCGAAGCCGAACTTCTCCATCGCGCGGTCCACCTGCTGGGGCGAGGCGCCTTCCTCCACCAGCTCGTTCGCCTGGCGGCCGTAGTACTTCAGCATGCGGTTGCCGATGAAGCCGTCGCACACACCGGAGACGACGGAGGTCTTCTTGATCTTCTTGCCGATGCCCATCACGGTGGCCATCACATCGGGCGCGCTCCTCTTGCCGCGGACCACTTCGAGAAGCTTCATCACGTTGGCGGGGCTGAAGAAGTGCATGCCGACCACGTCCTGCGGGCGCTTGGTGAACGCGGCGATCTTGTCGACGTCGAGCGTGGACGTATTGGAGGCGAGGATGGCGCCGGGCTTGGCGACCTCATCCAATTTCTTGAACACCTGCTCCTTCACGCCGATCTCCTCGAACACGGCCTCGATGATGAGGTCCGCATCCTTGAGGTCGTCGTACGAGAGCGTGGGCTTCAGCAGGCCCAGGCGCTGCTCCATCTTGTCCGCGGTGAGCCGGCCCTTCTTCACCGTGCCCTCGTAGTTCTTGCGGATCGTGGCAAGGCCGCGGTCGAGCGCCTCCTGCTTCGTCTCGAGGATCGTCACCGGGATGCCGGCGTTGAGGAAGTTCATGGCGATGCCGCCACCCATGGTGCCGGCGCCGATGACCGCCACCTTCTCGATCTTGCGAACCGCCGTGTCCTCGGGGATGTCGGGGATCTTCGCGGCGGCTCGCTCGGCGAAGAACGCGTGGCGCAGCGCCCGCGATTCCGGCGACTGCATGAGGCCCAGGAAGATCTCGCGCTCGATCTTGAGGCCTTCCTCGAACGGCTTGTCCACGGAGGCGGCAATGGCCTCGACGCATTTCGCGGGCGCCGGGAAGTTCTTCGCGACCGCCTTCACGCTCGTCTGGGCGAAATCGAGGAACGCCTCGGCCGCGGGATGCGTGACCTTCATGTCGCGCACCTTCTTCAGCGGCCGCTTCTCGGCGACCACCTTTTGGGCGAACGCGATGGCGCCGGTGGTGAGATCACCCTCGATGATCTCGTCGAAGAGCGCCGTGCCCTTCAGCTTCTCCGACGGAACCGGATTGCCCGAGACGATCATGTTCACCGCCGCCTCGAGCCCCACTGCGCGCGGCAGGCGCTGCGTGCCGCCGGCGCCCGGCACCAGGCCCAGCTTCACCTCCGGCAGCGCGATCTGCGCCCCAGGCGAGGCGATGCGGAAGTGGCAGGCGAGCGAGAACTCGAGCCCACCGCCCATGCACACCGTGTGGATCGCGGCGATCACCGGCTTGGGCGAGGCCTCCGCGACGCGAATCATCGTGTGGAGCGTGGGCTCCGCGGCCGCCTTCGGCGTGCCGAATTCCTTGATGTCCGCACCGCCCGAAAACGCGCGGCCGGCGCCGGTGACGACGATCGCCTTGATCGCCGGGTCCGCGTTCGCCTTGTCCAGGCCGGCGACGACCGCGGTGCGTACCGAGTGGCCGAGCCCGTTGATCGGCGGGTTGTCGAACGTGATCAGGGCGACGTCGCCCTTTGTTTCATAGCGTGCCGTGTTGCTCTTTTCCACGATCTCTCCTGATTGACATCAAAACCCGGGTCAGAGTGGAGTTTTCCCGACTTGAATGCGCAGGAAAACTCCACTCTGACCCGGGTTTTGGTTTCTAGACTTCAAGCCATTCTTTCCTGATATCGCCACGCTCGCGAAGCTCCGCGGGCGTTCCTTCGAAGACGGTCTTGCCATGCCCCAGCACGTAAACGCGCTCCGAGATATCCAGCGCGATGTCGAGTTTCTGTTCCACCAGCAGGATCGGAATCCCGCGATCCCGGATCGCCAAGAGAAACTGCGCCACCAGCTCCACGATCTTCGGCGCCAGGCCCTCGGTGGGCTCGTCGACCATCACGAGCTTGGGATCGCCCATCAGCGTACGGCAGAGCGTCAGCATCTGCTGCTCGCCGCCGGAAAGCACGCCGCCGGGCGTCTCCGCGCGCTCCTTCAGCCGCGGGAACATCTCGTACGCATTGTCCTCGGTGAACGTGGCAGCGCCGCGAAGCGACTTGCGGCCGAGCGCCAGGTTCTGCCGCACCGTGAGGTCGGGGAAGATCGCGCGATCCTCGGGGACGTAGCCCAGGCCGCGGCGCGCGATCTCGTGCGGGCGCCGTCCCACGAGGTCCTCGCCGCGGAAGCGCACGGCGCCCTTCGCGACGACCTGGCCCATGATCGACTTCACCGTGGTCGAGCGCCCGACGCCGTTGCGGCCCAGCAGGCTCACGATCTCGCCGGAGCGGACGTCCAGGTCCACGCCCTGGAGGATGTGGCTCTTGCCGTACCAGGCGTGGAGGCCGCGCACCTCAAGCATGGCCCGCGCTCCCGAGATAGGCCTCTCGCACCTTCGGATCGGCGCGGATCTCGTCGGGCGTGCCCGTCGCGATCACCTGGCCGTACACGAGCACCGAGATGCGGTCGGCGAGGCCGAAGACCACGCTCATGTCGTGCTCGACCACGAGCAGCGTGCGGCCCTCGGTGACGCGGCGGATCAGCTCGACCGCGGCGCCGGTCTCCGTCCTGCTCATGCCCGCGGTCGGCTCGTCGAGAAGGATCACCTTGGCGTCGCCGGCGATGGCGATGCCGATCTCGAGCGCGCGTTGTTCCGCGTAGGAAAGGATGCCCGCGGGCGAGCGTTCGCGCGCGGAGAGGCCCACGCGTTCGACGATGTCGCGGGCGCGCTGGTTCGCCTCGCGCGGGCGGTCGACGAGCTTCCAGAACGCGTAGCGCTGTCCCAGCGACCCGAGCACGGCGCAGCGCACGTTCTCGAACACCGACAGGCGATGAAACAGGTTCGTGACCTGGAAGCTCCGCGCGAGGCCGAGGCGGCTGATCTCGTGGGGCTTGCGATGCGTGATCTCGGTGCCGTTCAGCACGATGCGCCCTTCGCTCGCGGCGAAGCGCGCGGAGATCAGGTGGAACAGCACCGACTTGCCGGCGCCATTGGGGCCGATCAGCGCATGGCGTTCGCCGGGGCGCACGGAGAGATCCACGCCGCGCACGATCTCGGTGGCGCCGAATTTCTTGCGGACGCCGGTGAGCTCGAGCGCGGGGGTCATGCGCGCGCCTTCGCTTCGAGCGCGGTGGATGCGACGGCCCAGCGGTCGCGCGAACGCATCCAGGTCCAACGCGTGGCCCACGACGCGACGACGAGCACCGCGGCGGCGCCAAGCCACGCGCCGGGCGTACGTACCCCGCGATACGTCATCTCCACGGCGAGCACGGCCGCGCCGACGGCAAACGCCACGGGAATGGCGAGGCGAGCGTAGACGGCGAACGCTTCCCGCAGCGCTCCCGCTTCCCACAGGCGCTTCTGCAGCACCGCGAGGCTTGCAAGGCCGCCGGGGGCGAAGAGCACCATCACGAGGAAGAGCGTGCCGAAGTAGAACGGCCACGCCTGCGTGTACGCCGCGAGGACCGTGGACATGAGCGTCACGACGATCGCGCCGACCACCGGCCCGGCGAAGAAGCCGACGCCACCCAGGAACGTGGCGAGCAGCACCTGGCCCGAGGTGAGCGCCGAGAGCGATTCGGCGGAGACGATCTCGTAGTTCACCGCCGCGAGCCCGCCCGCGATGCCGGCGAAGAGCCCGGAGAGCGCCACCATGTGGAAGCGCACGGCCTGCGGGTCGTAGCCGACGAATTGGGCTCTCTCCGGATTGTCCCGCACCGCGTTGGCGATGCGCCCGAGCGGCGTACGCGTGATGAGGTGCATCGCGATCATGCAGACGACCAGCCACAGGGCGACGAGGTAGTACACCTGGATCTGCGGCCCGAACGTGAGGCCGGCGATGGGCTCGCGCAGCGCCCGGTTGCCCGACACGCCCGCCTCGCCGCCGAAGAACGCGGGGAACATCAGCGAGCAGGCCGCGACCATCTCGCCGATGCCCATGGTGATCATGGCGAACGTGGTGCCCGCGCGCCGCGTCGTCACGTAGCCGAACAGCAAGCCGAACACGAGGCCCGCTGCGCCGCCGACCAGCGGCACGAGCGGCGTGGGCACGTAGCCCAGGTTCAGGGCGTGGATCGAGAAGAGGGCGCCCAGCCCGTAGTACACGGCGTGGCCGAACGAGAGCAGCCCCGTCTGGCCGAGCTGCATGTTGTACGAGAGCGCGAAGATCACGAGGATGCCGGTCTGGCAGAGCAGCGAGATCGCGAAGCCCTTGCTGAAGAGCAGCGGTGCCAGCGCGAGCGCGGCCAGCAGCAGCGCCCACATCGCGAGGCGGCGCGTCATGTCTCGCGCGTGCCCATCAGGCCGCGCGGCCGCGCGATCAGGATGAGCACCATGATCAGGTAGGGGAGCACGGGCGCCGTCTGCGACACGGTGAGGCGCTCGAAGCCCGGCACCTTCCAGTCGATGGCGATCGCGAACGTCTGCAGGATGCCGATCGCGAGCGACGCGACGAAGGCGCCCATCAGCGATCCCAGCCCGCCCACCACGACGACCACGAAGACGATCGTGCCGACGGCCGCGGCCATGCCGGGCTCCGTGACGAACGCGTTGCCCCCGATCACGCCGGCCAGCGCCGCGAGCGCCACGCCGCCGCCGAAGACGAGCATGAAGAGCTTCGGCACGTCGTGGCCCAGCGCTTCGACCATGTCGGGTCGCGAGAGGGCTGCTTGAATGACAAGACCCACGCGCGTGCGCGTAAGCACCGCGTAGAGCGCGATCAGCATTCCCACCGACACCGCCATCATGAAGGCCTTGTAGGTCGGGAACGTCGCGGCGAAGACGGTGAAGAGCGGGCCGTCCAGCGCGGCGGGCACCTTGTACGGCACCGGCGACTTGCCCCACACGAGGTGCACGACCTCCTCGATGAGGAAGGCGAGGCCGAACGTGAAGAGCAGCTCCGCGACGTGACCCGAGGCGTGGGCGCGCCGCACGCCGTAGCGCTCGATCAATGCGCCGATGGCACCCACGACGAGCGGTGCAATCAGCAGCGCGGGAACGAAGCCCACGTGCGTGGAGATCACGTAGCCGAAGTACGCGCCCAGCATGTAGAAGCTCGCGTGCGCGAAATTGAGCACGCCCATCATGCTGAAGATGAGTGTCAGCCCCGACGAGAGCATGAACAGCAGCAACCCGTAGGTCACCCCGTTCAGCAGGGACGTGAGGAACAGCTCCAACGGCTTACGGCCGTTTCATCTTGCACGTGGTGGGGCGCGCCGCCGCGGCCGCCTCCACGCGCGCATCGGCGCGGAAGGCGTATTCCTTCGTGCCGTCGGCCGAATACTTGAGTGGCCCGCCGGCCTTCACGAACGTCGCGATGAACATCGGCTGGATCAGCTGGTGGTCCTCCGCGCGCATCGTGATCTCGCCGAAGGGGCCGTCGACCTTCATGCCTTCCATCGCCTTGGCGACCGCGACCGGGTTCGTCGTCTTCGCCTTCTCCATCGCGCGCACGAGGAATTCCGCGGAGATGCGGATCGACTGGGAGTAGGGGTCCTGGTCCGCGCCGTACTTCTTGCGATAGGCGTCCTGCACCACCTGGCCCGCCGCGTTCATCGAGTTCGAGCTCCAGTAGCTGACGACCTTCACGCGATCGATGCCCGCATCGCCCATCGCGGGCGGCACGCCCACGGTGCCGCCGTAGTAGGTATAGAAGTCCGCCTTCAGGTTCGCGTCCTTGGCGGCCTTCACGAGCAGCGAGAGGTCCGTGCCCCAGTTGCCGGTGATCACGGTATCCGCGCCCGAGGCCTGGATCTTCGCGATGTAGGGCGCGAAATCCTTCACGCGCGCGAGGGGATGGAGCTCGTCGCCGACCACTTTCACGTCGGGGCGCTTCTCGGCCAGCATCGCCTTCGCCACCTTCGAGACCTGGTGGCCGTGGGAGTAGTCCTGGTTCAGCAGGTAGACCTTCGAGACCTTCTTCTGGTCCTTGAGGTAGTCCGTGAGCGCGGCCATCTTCATGTCCGTGTTCGCGTCGAAGCGGAAGTGCCAGAAGCTGCACTTGTCGTTCGTGAAGTCGGGGTCGACCGCGGCGTAGTTGAGGTACACCACCGCTTGATCGGGGTTGCGCTCGTTGTGTTTGTTGATCGCGTCGATCAACGCTCCGGCGACGGCGGAACCGTTGCCCTGCGAAACGTAGCGGATGCCCTGGTCGATCGCGCTCTTCAAGAGGTTCAGGCTCTCCTGCGAGGAGAGCTTGTTGTCCATCGGCACCACGGCCATCTTCTGGCCGAGGACGCCGCCCTTCGCATTGATCGCCTCGATGGCGAACTCCAGCTCGCGAAGCCCGTGCTCGCCCGTGGCGCCCATCGCGCCGGACAGGGGATCGATGTATGCGATGCGGACTTGCGCCCATGCGCAAGCGGGTGCAGCGAAGGCGAAAGCCGCCAGCGCCGCCCCCAGTATTTTCCGGGTAGCCATGTCTCTCCTCCTCGGGTCTTTGCGCGAAGCATAGCGCCCGATATAAGCTGCCGCAATCAATAGCAGAATTCAGTTCCGCTTCGCGGAACGATGACCATGAACCTCGCCCATACCGCCGAAGAGATTGCTTTCCGTGATGACGTGCATGCGTTCATCGCGAAAAACCTGCCCCCGGAAATCGCCGCGAAGGTCCACGGCGGCAAGCGCCTGGGGCGTGACGATTACATGACCTGGCACAAGATCCTCGCCCGCCAGGGCTGGGTCGCTCCGGGCTGGCCGAAGGAGTTCGGCGGCCCCGGCTGGAACACGGTGCAGCAGCAGATCTTCGACGACGAGTGCGCCGCCGCCGGTGCGCCGCGCATCCTGCCCTTCGGCGTGAAGATGGTGGCGCCGGTGATCATGCGGTTCGGCAACGCGGCGCAGAAGCAGCACTTCCTGCCGCGCATCCTCTCGGGCGAAGACTGGTGGTGCCAGGGCTATTCGGAGCCGGGCGCGGGGTCGGACCTCGCCTCTCTCAAGACGAAGGCCGAGCGAGCCGGCGACCACTACGTCGTCAACGGCCAGAAGACCTGGAACACGCTCGGACAGTTCGCCGACTGGATCTTCGTGCTGGTTCGCACCGCGAGCGCGGGCCGCCCCCAGGAGGGCATCTCCTTCCTGCTCGTGGACATGAAGACGCCCGGCATCACGGTGCGTCCGATCCGCATGCTGGATGGCGAGCACGAGATCAACGAAGTGTGGTTCGAGAACGTGAAGGTGCCCGTCGCCAATCTCGTCGGTGAAGAGAACAAGGGCTGGACGTGCGCCAAGTTCCTGCTCGGCCACGAGCGCACCGGAATCGCCGGCGTGGGCGCGTGCAAGCGGGAGCTGAAGCACCTGAAGGAGATCGCGCGCAGGGAGCCCGCGGGCGGCGGCGATTCACTCATGAAGGACGTGCGTTTCCGCGACCGCATCGCGCAGGTCGAGATCGAGCTGATGGCACTCGAGGTCACGAACCTGCGCGTGCTCTCCGCCGAGGCGGAAGGTGGCAAGCGTGCGCCCGGCCCCGAGGCGTCGATCCTCAAGGTGCGCGGCACCGAGATCCAGCAGTCCCTTTCGGAATTGATGATGCAGGCCGTGGGCGTCTACGGAATCCCGTATGTGCCCGAGGCGCTCGATGCGGAATGGGGCGGGGTGCCCGTGGGCGCCGAGTACGCCGCGCCGTTGTCGGGCCACTACTTCAACATGCGCAAGACGTCGATCTACGGCGGATCCAACGAGATCCAGAAGAACATCGTCGCGCAGCTCTCGCTCGGACTCTAAGACCATGGACTTCAGCCTCACGCCCGAACAGGGCATGTTGCAGGACTCGCTTCGCAAGTTCCTCGCCAACGAGTACGGCTTCGATTCGCGGCGCAAGCGTGCGGAGAGCGCCGACGGCTTCTCGCGCGACACGTGGGCGCAGCTGGCCGAGCTCGGCCTGCTGGGCATCGCCATCTCCGAGGACGACGGCGGCCTGGGCGGCGATGCGTTCGACTCGATGCTGGTGATGGAGTCGCTCGGCCGCGCGCTCGTGGTCGAGCCCTATCTCTCCACCGTGGTGCTGGGCGGTGCCACCATCGCGGCCGCGGGCAACGCGGACCAGAAGGCGAAGTGGCTGCCGGCGATCGTGGGCGGCGAGACGCTCGTCGCCTTCGCGCATGGCGAGCCGCGTTCGCGCTACGCGCTTTCGCACGTGGAGTGCACGGCGAAAGCCGACGGCGCGGGCTGGAAGCTCGATGGGCAGAAGGCCGTCGTGCGCGATGCGGCTACGGCCGACGTCCTGCTCGTCTCCGCACGCACGGCCGGAAGCACGTCGGACGAGAAAGGCATCTCGCTCTTCCTCGTGGATGCGAAAGCAAAGGGTGTCGCCATCCGCGGTTATGCGACTCAGGACGGCGGCCGCGCGGGTGAAGTGACGCTCACTGGGGTGCAGGTCGACAAGGACGCCTTGCTCGGAAATGCGGGCGAGGCCTATCCCGTGATCGAGCGCGCGGTGGACCGGGGCATCGCCGGGTTGTGCGCCGAAGCGCTCGGCATCATCGACGCGCTGAACGAGGCCACGCTCGAATACCTCAAGACCCGCCAGCAGTTCGGCCAGCCCATCGGCCGCTTCCAGGCGCTGCAGCACCGCATGGTCGACATGACGATCCGTGCCGTCGAGGCGCGCTCGATGGCGATCGTGGCCGCGGCGGGCGCCAACGACTCGGACCCGATGGAGCGCCGCCGCAAGGTAAGCGCGGCCAAGGCTCACATCGGCCAATGCGCGCGCTACGTGGGCCAGCAGGCGGTTCAGCTGCACGGCGGCATCGGCGTCACCGACGAGCTGATCGTGAGCCACTGGTTCAAGCGCCTCGCGATGATCAACGCGACGTTCGGCGACGCGGAGCACCACCTCGGCGTCTTCAGCGACCTGCTGTTGAAAGAGGACGCTTGAGCGAGGTACCGGCGGGGTTTGTCGCACTCGACCGGCCCGGCGACTACCTCGAGCTCTTCGGCCCGCTCTACCGCTCGAGCGATCCCGCGATCCGGAACGTGATCGCGATGCGCGCGATGAAGAAGCACCTCAACCTGCGCGGCATCGTTCACGGCGGGGCGCTGGCCTCGCTGATCGACACCGCCTTCGGCATCACGCTCTGGCGCACCACCGAGGGAAAGATCTCGACCGTGACCGTGAGCCTGGGCATGGACTACCTCGAGCCCGCGAAGGAAGGCGACTGGATCGAGGCGCACGTCGACGCGCTGCGCATCGGCCGGCGCCTCGCGTTCGTCGAGGGCCTGCTCCTCGTGGGCGACCGCAAGGTGATGCGCGCCAACGGCACGTTCGCGGTGGTCGAGCCCCGCAAATGACGCGCCGCGTGCACGTGCTGATGCGCAAGGAGGACCTCGATGCCGAGCGCCTGCCGGGCAAGGTCGTGATCGTGCTGGACGTGCTGTTCGCCACGACGACGATCGCCGCGGCGTTCGCGGCCGGCGCTACGGAGGTCGTTCCCGCACTGGACGGCGATTCCGCACGCGCCGCCGCGAAGGGCCGTGCGGAAGGAACCTACGTGCTCTCCGGCGAGTTGCGCGCCGAGACGATCGCCGGATTCCACCATCCGTCGCCGCTCGCGCTCACGAGCCGCGCGCCGCTCAAGGGAAGCACGCTCATCTACGCGACCACCAATGGCACCGTGGCGATCGCCAAGTCGGTGGGCGCGGACCATGTCTATGCGGCGGCGCTCGTGAACGCGCGCGCCGTCGTCGATCGCGTGCGCGACCAGCATCCGGAGGAGACCGTGCTCATCGTGTGTTCCGGTTCGGTGCAGAACTTCAACCTCGAGGACTTCTACGGCGCGGGCCATTTCGCGAAGCTCTTCGCGCGCGACGGCGGCGTGGATCTCTCCGATGCGGCGCTCGCCGCCATCAAGCTCTTCGACGGCACGACGCCCGACGAATGCCTTCGCGACTCGCGCGTCGGCCGGATGATGCGCGAGCGCGGCCTGGATGCGGAAGTCGCCTATGCGGCGCAGCGCGACGTGCTCTCCGTGATCCCGCACCTGGAGCAGGGCGTGCTGCGAGATGCCGGGAGGGCTGCATGAAGGCCGTGATCTGCTCGAAGCTCGAAGGTCCGGGCGCGCTCGCCGTGGGCGATCTTCCCGATCCCCCGCCCGGTCCCGGGCAAGTAGTCATCGAGGTGAAGGCCGCCTCGCTCAATTTTCCCGACGCGTTGATGGTGCGCGGCCTCTACCAGGTGAAGCCGCCGCTGCCGTTCTCGCCGGGCGCGGAGCTCTCGGGCGTGGTCGTCGCGGTGGGCGAGGGCGTCGAGCGCCCGCGCATCGGCGATTCGGTGATCGCGCTCTCGGGGCACGGAGGCTGCGCTGCACTGTGCGTTGCCGATGCCGCGCGCACCATGCCGCTTCCCAAGGGCATCGATTTCGACACGGCCGCGGCCTTCGCGCTCACGTACGGCACCGCGCTTCACGCACTGAAGGAAGTCGCGGCGATCCAGCCCGGCGAGACGCTCGCGGTGCTGGGCGCGGCCGGCGGCACGGGCATCGCGGCGATCGAATGCGGCAAGGCGATGGGCGCCAGGGTGATCGCATGCGCGTCGAGCGCGGAGAAGCTCGCGCTCGCACGGGAGCACGGCGCCGACGAGACGATCGACTACACGACCGAGGATCTTCGCGCGCGGCTCGATGCCATCGCGGGGAAGAAGGGCATCGATGTCGTGTTCGACGCGGTCGGCGGCCCGCACACGGAGCCTGCGATGCGCGCGCTGGGCTGGCGCGGGCGGTTGCTGGTGATCGGCTTCGCCGCGGGCGAGATCCCGAAGCTGCCGCTCAACCTCGCGCTGCTGAAGGAACGCCAGATCCTCGGCGTCTATTGGGGCGACTGGACGAGGCGCGATCCCGCCGCCCATGCGAAGAACATGGAACAACTGGTCGCGTGGATGCGCGAAGGCCGTGCCCGCCCCGCGATCACCGAACGCATCGGCCTCGACGGCGTGGCGGACGCGTTGGAGCGCATGTCCGGCCGGCGCGTGCTGGGAAAGGTCGTGGTGAATCCATGAAGCGCGCTGCCCTGCCGCCGATCCGAAGCCGCTCCGCCCAGCAGGACCGGCGCTTCGTCACCGCGCTCGCCCGCGGCCTGGATATCCTGCGATGCTTCTCGCGCAAGGATCGCGAGCTCGGCAACGCGGAGATCGCCAAGCGCACCAGGCTCGCCAAGCCGACCGTGAGCCGCCTCACGTTCACGCTCACGCAGCTCGGCTACCTCACCTATTCGCCCGAGACCGGCCGCTACGCGTTGTCGGTCGGCGTGCTCGCGTTCAGCCACGCTTATCTCGGCACGCTCGACGTGCGCAACCTCGCGCGGCCGCTCATGCAGGCGCTCGCCGACGATGTGCACGCCTCGGTCTCGCTCGGCGCGCCCGACCCCAGCGGCCAGCACATGGTGTTCCTCGAGATCTGCCAGGGCGCGGGCCAGATGTTCCACATCAGCCTCGAAGTGGGCTCGCGCGTGCCGCACGGCTGGACGGCGATGGGCCGGGCCTACCTCGCGGCGCTCACCCCCGAGGCTCGCGAAGAACGCCTCGCCAACTACCGCAAGAACACTCCCCGCGCCCAGTGGGAGAACATCGAGCCCGGGCTCGAGAAAGCCGTTCGCGACTACGAGCGCTATGGCTTCTGCCTGTCGGTGGGGGAGTGGGTGAAGGACGTCTGGGCGGTCGGGGTCCCGATGGTCTCCCGCGACGGCCACCGGATCCTGGCCCTGAACTGCAGCGGACCCATCTTCGACATGACCCGGCAGCGGGTCATCGCCGAAATCGGTCCCCGCCTCCTGGCCCTCCGGGACCGGGTCCTCGCCGCCACCGGCGGGGCTTTCTAGGTAATTAGGGTCAGACCCTTTTTTCCGTCCTCGGCCTGCGGGCCGAGGCTAGCGGAATAAAGGGTCTGACCCTAATTACCGGTTCCGACCCCTTTATTCGGCCGTGCAAATTCACGGCCCGGAGGACGGAAACCTCCAACGAAATCGTCACGTTGGCCCCGTATCGTCCGGGTCATGAAGATCACCGTCGTGACCCCCCAATCCCCCGCCTTCGGACGCCGGACAGCCTGGCGGGAACGCTTCCTGGCGATCGGCCAGGCTGTCGGAAACGCCCCCGCACCAGCGTTTCAGCCCCCGGTTTCTTCGTTTCGTCGCATCCCGCTGGCAGGTCCCCGGGCCCGTCCCTAGAGTGCGGTCATGTGCTGCAGCCAAGGCACAAAAAGACCCCGAACCAAACGAGCCCAAGGAGACACACCATGATCAGCTTCATCCAGGAATTCGCCCTGCTGTTTGCCGTAGCCACCCCGCTTGCCGTGATCTTCGCCATGAACGTCTTCCTGATGCTGGAAGGCGAGCGCGGCACCCTGATGCTCCCGTCCACGGACTGGACGCCGCAGGCCGCCGCCAACGACGGCCAGTACTACGCCAAACCGGCCAACGACGACACGTTCTCGCGAGTCGCGTAGGACCCCGCACCACCGCTGTCTCCTACGCTCGTAACACCGGAAGGCCGGGCCTGGCGCCCGGCCTTCTGCTTTCTGTGCAGTAACTCACTGGTTCTTTTCGGGAATCGGGCTAATAATGGGTCCCTATGCCCGCGCCCCAGAACCCCAACCACACGCGTTTCGAAGCCGAGATCGGCCGCTACAACCAGTGGCGCGAGGAGCTCACCCAGTCCGTCCACGAGTACCACGACTGGCTGGAGAGCAACGGACACCTCGACGTCCAGCAATCGATCCGCTTCTACGACCTCCTCGAGAACCTCAACAAGGGGCGGCTGCTGCTCGCCTTCCTGGCCGAGTTCTCCCGCGGGAAGTCCGAGCTCATCAACGCCCTCTTCTTCTCCAATTTCAAGGAGCGGCTGCTGCCCTCCGACGTGGGGCGCACCACGATGTGCCCGACGGAGATCTTCCACGACCCCACCGAGGAGCCGTACCTGAAGCTCCTGTCGGTGGAGACCCGCTACCGGGACGAGTCGATCTCGCAGCTGAAGAACATGCCGGTGGAGTGGAGCAAGATCCGCCTGAACACCAACTCCACGGCGGAAATGCAGAAGGCCCTGGCCGCGCTCGCCGAGACCAAGAAGGTCTACGCGCTCGAAGCCCGCATGCTCGGCCTTTCGCCGATGCTGAACGAGAACGGCGAGCTGCCCGGCGAAGAAGAGCTGGTGGAAGTGCCCGCGTGGCGCTACGCCATGATCAATTACCCGCACCCGCTGCTGAGCAACGGCCTGTCCATCCTCGACACGCCGGGCCTCAACGCGCTGGGCATGGAGCCGGAGCTCACGGTCTCCACCATCCCGTCGGCGCATGCGGTGCTGTTCCTGCTTTCGATCGACACCGGCGTCACGAAGAGCGACCTCGAGATCTGGGACCGCTACGTCCGCCCGGGCCTGCCGCAGAAGATCGCGGTGCTGAACAAGATCGACCTCATGTGGGACGAGCTGAAGACTCCGCCGGAGATCGACCGCGCCATCACCCGCATGGTGGATACCACCGGAGCGCATTTGAACCTGCCGCGCGAGCGCATCTTCCCGATCTCGGCGCAGAAGGCGCTGCTGGGCAAGATCCGCGACGATCCCGCGCTGGTGAAGAAGAGCGGCATCGAGCAGCTCGAGCGCTTCATGGCCGACGAGATCGTCCCGATGAAGCGCTCCATCCTCTGCAAGGCCGTGGTGAGCGAGATCGGCGGCATGATGAGCTCGTCGCGCGCGCTCGTGGCCAAGAAGCAGGAATCCAACCTCGCCGCCGTGGCCGAGCTCCAGGGCCTGCAGGGCAAGAGCCGCGACGTGGTGACCAAGCTCTGGCAGAAGATCACCGCCGAGAAGAACGCGTACAACACGTCGCTCGCCGAATACAAGGTCAACAGCGCCCAGTTCAACGCCAAGCGTGCGGCGCTCATGGACCGGCTCAACCCCGCCCACCTCGACCAGATCATGGGGAAGAGCGAAGCGGCGATGGAAAAGTCCTGGACCACCGTGGGCCTGCAGCGCTCGATGCGCGAGATGTCGCGCCTGATGAGCGAGGATTTCGAGACCGTCTTCGTCGCGAGCGAGGACATCAAGAAGATGATGCAGGGCGTGTACAACACGTTCATCCAGAAGTTCGGCTTCCAGAAGATGACGCTGCCCTCGCTGGACCTCGACCCGCAGCGCACGAAACTGAAGCTGCTGGTGCACGAGGCCGAGGCCTTCTCGCGCGACCCGGTCAACGTCGCGCACTACACCGGCCCCTTCATCAAGAAGTTCTACAACACGATCGTGAAGCAGGCGCGCTTGACGTTCACGGACGCCAAGACGCAGGCCGACCGCTGGGTCCAGGCCGTGATCATGCCGCTCGAGACGCAGATGAAGGACCACAAGCAGCTGCTGCAGTCGCGCCTCGACAACCTCTCCAAGATCAACGAGAAGACCACCACCATCAACGAGCAGATGGCGGAGCTGAAGAAGGTCGAAGCGGATCTGAAGAAACAGCGCGACATGATCGAGGGCCTCATCTCCCGCGTGTCCGCCTCCGAGGGACGCGCGCCCATCCCCGACATGGTCGGCGCCCCGCTGGCCCGCCCCGACGACACCATCACGCCCGAGATGATGCAGACGGCGCGCATGGCCGCGGCCGGAGCGCAGAAGGCTGCTCCCGCCCCCGCCCCCGTTGCCGCCGTGCCGAGCGCACCGAAGCCCGCGCCCAGCACCGCCCAACCGATGATCGCTTCCGACGACCTCCTGGCGCAGCTCGCGGCCGTGTCACCCACGGAATCGGTGCCCTCCGCGGTCGACCGCATGCAGGAGACGCAGCGCCTGGCGCTCGGCATCTCGGGTATTCCGGAGGAGATCCAGCGCACCCAACGTACGAAGCCCTCCGAGGGTGCGGGGATGATGGACACGCAGCGCCTGGCGGCTGCAACTCCTCCGCCTGCTGCTGCCGCGCCGGTAGCATCGACTCCCGCTCCGGCGGCCGAGCCGGAGCGCACGCAGCGCATTCCCAACGCCGAAGGCGACAAGACCGTCCAGATCGCCGCCCTCGACCCCAACTGGCGTCCGCCGGTGCCGGGCACGGAGGTCGAGAAGGATGCGACCACCACCCAGCGCCTGGACAACTCGATCCAGCGGCTGCAAGAAGCGAAGCGCCTCCTCCAGAACCTCAAGTCGTAGGAAGCAGGACAGGAAGAAATTAGGGTCAGCTACTTTTTTCGCGTGCTGCGCGAAAAAAGTAGCTGACCCTAATTTCTTCTACACCAGGATCACGTCGTACTGTTCCTGGGCGTAGGCGGTCTCGACCTGCATCGAGATGGGCTTCTGGATGAAGTCGCCCAGGGAGGTGAGGCCCTGCGATTCCTCGTCGAGGAAGAGGTCGATCACCTTCTGCGAAGCGAGGATGCGGTACTCCTTGGCGCTGAACTGCCGATCCACGCGAAGGATCTCGCGCAGGATCTCGTAGCAGATCGTCTGCGCGGTCTTCATCTCGCCGCGCCCCGCGCACACCGGGCAGGCCTCGCACAGCACGTGGGCCAATGATTCGCGGGTGCGCTTCCTCGTCATCTCCACGAGACCGAGCTGCGTGAAGCCGTTCACGGTGATGCGCGTGCGGTCCTTCGAGAGGGCCTTCTTGAACTCCGCCAGCACCGCGTCGCGATGCTCCTGCGTGTCCATGTCGATGAAGTCGACGATGATGATGCCGCCGAGGTTCCTCAGCCGGAGCTGCCGTGCGATCGCCTGCGTGGCCTCGAGGTTGGTCTTGAAGATCGTGTCGTCGAAGGATCTCCCGGAGACGAAGCCGCCGGTGTTCACGTCGATGGTCGTGAGCGCCTCGGTCTGGTCGAGGATCACGTAGCCGCCGCTCTTCAGGTCCACGCGGCGTGCCAAGGCCCGCTCGATCTCGTCTTCCACCGCGAAGAGGTCGAAGAGGGGCCGCTCGCCCTGGTAGTGCTCCAGCACCGGCAGCGCCGCCGGCGTGTAGCGGGTCGCGAACTCCAGCAGCTTCTGGTGCGTCTCGCGCGAGTCGACGACGATGCGGTCGGTGTTGCTGGAGACGAAGTCGCGCAGCACCCGTGTTGCGAGCGAGAGGTCCTGGTAGAGCAGCTCCTGCGGTGCGGCCCTCGTGGCCGACACCTGGATCTGCTTCCACAGGGTGATCAGGTATTCGATGTCCGCGGTGAGCTCGGCATCCGTCGCGGTCTCGGCCACGGTGCGCACGATGAAGCCGCCCGATTCGCCCGCGGGGATCAGCGCGTGGACCTTCTCGCGCAGGTGCTCGCGCTCGACTTCGTCCTCGATCCGCTGCGAGATGCCGATGTGCGGGTCCTGCGGCAGGTACACGAGCAGCCGCCCGGCGATCGACACCTGCGTGGAAAGGCGTGCGCCCTTGGAGCCGATCGGATCCTTCACCACCTGCACGAGCAGCGTCTGCCCTTCGGTGAGGATGCGCTCGATGGGCCGCTCGACACCGCCGTTGCGCGCGGACCAGATGTCGGCCACGTGCAGGAAGGCGGCGCGGGTGAGGCCGATCTCGACGAACGCGGATTGCATGCCCGGCAGCACGCGGCACACGCGGCCCAGGTAGACGTTGCCCACGAGGCCGCGGCTCGAGTCGCGCTCGATGTGCAGCTCCTGCACCGAGCCCTGCTCGGTGAGCGCGACCCGCGTTTCCTGCGGGGTGACGTTGATGAGGATCTGCTCGTTCATCGGTGGCTCGCGGAAAGACTAAGGCGATGTCCACGGATAAACACGGATAAACACGGATGGATTCCAACCACGAATCCATCGAAGCGAGAATGGAGGGTGTCCGCTAGCTAACGGTGCAGCACCTCATGTCCTCGAAACCCATCTGTGTTTATCCGTGTTTATCCGTGGATGAAAAAGTCTTGGGTCCGCAGCGGAGCGTGAAGCCCGTCAGGGGACGGTGACGCCGAATTCCCGTAGAAGGCGGGCCGTCTCGAAAAGCGGCAGGCCCATGACCCCAGTGTAACTCCCCTCGAGGCGCTCGACGAAGACGGCGGCGCGGCCCTGGATGGCATAGGCGCCGGCCTTGTCGAAGGGCTCGCCGGAGGCCACGTAGGCCGTGATGCGCTCCGCATCCAGGGGCGTGAAGGTGACGAGCGACTCGCTCACCTCCATTCGCGTCCGGTCCTCGAACTTGAGCGCCACGGCGGTGAGCACGCGGTGCTGGGTGCCGGAGAGGAGGGTGAGCATGCGCTCGGCGTCGGCCCGGTCCGCGGGCTTGCCGAGGATCTCGCTCGCGAGCGCGACGGTCGTGTCGGCGGCGAGGACGGGCTTTCTCTGCAGGCCGCGGCGCATCACGACGCGATCCCAGGCGGCGTTCACCTTGAGGTCGGTCACGCGCCGCACGTAGTCGTCGGGCTGCTCGCCGGGCTGCACGTCCTCGCTGGTCTCGTTGTCCTGGCGGTTGCCCTCGCGAAACAGCAGCGGCTCGAACTTGACCCCGATCTGCTGCAGCAGCTCTCGGCGGCGGGGGCTTCGGGAGGCCAGGTAGATCATGGTGAGTTCTTATTCGCGGTGATAAGGGTGCCGGGCGAGGATAGACCAGGCGCGGTAAAGCTGCTCGGCGAGCACCACCCGCACCATCGCGTGCGGCAGCGTGAGGGGGGAGAGCGAGATGAGCTTGGAGGCACGCTCGCGCACCTCCGTCCCGTGGCCGTCGGCGCCGCCGATGGCGAAGGCCGGGTTGGTCCCGTCGCGCATCCATTCGGCGAGCATCACCGAGAGGCCCTGCGTCGTCACCGCGCGGCCCTTCTCGTCCAGCGCGATCAGCGTGTCGCCCTTCGGGAGTGCCCCCAGCAGGCGCTCGCCTTCGAGGGCCTTCGCCTTCTCCGTGGTCTTGCCGGAGGTGCGGTCCTCGGGCTTCAGCTCGACGAGATCGAGGCGGATCTCCGGAGGCATCCGCTTCGCGTACTCCTGGTAGCCCTCCTGCACCCACGAGGGCATCTTGTGGCCGATCGCGAGGACGGTGACGCGCACCTTCAGCCGGCGCGCTTCTTCGCGGCCTTCTTCGCCGCGGGCTTCTTCTTCACGGCAGCCTTCTTGGCGGCCGGCTTCTTCGCAACGGCCTTCTTCGCCGCCGGTTTCTTCGCAACGGTCTTCTTCGCGACGGGCTTCTTCGCCGCGGGCTTCTTCACGGCGGGTTTCTTCTCGGCAGGCTTTTTCACGGCGGGCTTCTTCGCGGCCGGTTTCTTCGCCACAGGCTTCTTGACGGTGGGCTTCTTTGCCGCGGGCTCCTTCGCCTCCGTCTTCTTGCGCGGCGGCCGCGTGGGCACCGGGATCGTCGTGGTGTCGACCGGCTCCGTGGAGTTCACCACCGGATCGCTCTTGCCCTCGCCCCAGAGCTCCTCGAGGTTGTAGTAGCGGCGCGCCACCGGCTGCATGATGTGCGCGACTACGTCGCCGGCATCCACGAGGATCCAGTCCCCAGTCCCCTCGCCCTCCATGCCGATCACGACGGAGCCGGCTTCCTTCAGCTTGTCCTTCACGTGGTGGGCGAGCGCCTTCGTCTGGCGCGCGGATTCGGCGGTGGCGACCACGATCCAGTCGAACGCGTACGTGACCTTGCGCACGTCGATGGCGAGGATGTCGCGGGCCTTGATGTCGTCGAGCGCCTCGACCACGAGGCGTTTCTTGGCGGGAGTGGAGAGTGAGGTCATTCAGGTTCCGGAGTGGTAGAGCTTGTGGGAGCGGATGTATTCCGCCACGGGATCGGGCGTGAGGTAACGGATAGACCCGTCATCCTTCACGAGGTTTCGGATCGCGGTGCTGGCGATGGCGAGCGGCGTCATCGAGAAGGTCATCACCTTGCCGGCGGGGGAGCCGAGCAGCTCGCGCAGGTTCAGCGTGACGCGCGGGCCCACATCCGCGTGGAAGGCGCCCGGGCCCTTGGAAAGCCACTCGGTGTCGTCGGCGCGGATGGCCACGGCGAAGTGCGCAAGGTCGAAGAGCTCGGTCCACCGGTGCCAGGTGTGGATCTGGCCGAAGGCGTCGGAGCCCAGCAGGAAGACCAAGGGCACTTGCGGCCCGCGCTCGGCGCGGACCTCGGCCAGCGTGTCGTACGTGTACGTGGGCCCGCTGCGGCGAAGCTCGCGGTCGTCCACGTCGAAGCGCGCGTCGCGCTGGATGGCGAGCTTCACCATCGTGAGGCGCTGCTCGGCCGTGGCGTGCGCGGCGGCGCCCCGGTGATAAGGAAGGCCCGCGGGCAGGAAGATCACCTGCTCCAGCTTGAACGCCTCGGCGAGCTCGGTGGCAAGCCGCAGGTGCCCGAAGTGGATCGGATCGAATGTCCCGCCGAAAAGGCCCAGGGGGCTCGTCATCGGTCCGGCATCGCGCGGTCAGCTCCGGACGTGGCCGTCGCCCAGCACGACCCACTTGCGGGACGTGAGGCCTTCGAGACCGACCGGGCCACGAGCGTGCAGCTTGTTGGTGGAGATGCCGACTTCCGCGCCGAGTCCGTACTCGAAGCCGTCGGCGAAGCGGGTGGACGCGTTCACCATCACGCTCGAGGAATCGACCTCGCGGAGGAAACGCTGCGCGCACGCCCAGTTCTCGGTGACGATCGCATCCGTGTGCTGCGAGCCGTACTGCGCGATGTGCTCCATCGCCTCGTCCAGGCCGGCGACGACTTTGATGGACACGATGGGCGCCAGGTACTCGGCGTACCAGTCGTCCTCGGTGGCGAGCTTGGCCTCGTGGATGTACTTGCGCGTCTCGGCACAGCCGCGAATCTCCACGCCCTTGGCCACATAGACCTTGCCGATCTCCTGCAGGAAGGCGCTGGCGACATGGCGCGCGACCAGCAACGTCTCCATCGTGTTGCAGGTGCCGTAGCGCTGGGTCTTCGCGTTGTCCGCGACGCGCACGGCCTTCGCAAGATCGGCGCTCGCGTCCACGTACACGTGGCACACGCCGTCCAGGTGCTTGATGACGGGGACGCGCGCATCCTTCGCGACACGCTCGATGAGGCTCTTGCCGCCGCGAGGGACGACCACATCCACGTAGCCTTCCATCGCGATCAGCTCGCCCACCGCGGCGCGGTCGGTCGTCTCCACGAGCTGGATCGCGGCCTCGGGGAGCCCCGCTTTCTTCAGGCCATCGGCGAGGCACGCGGCGATCGCCTGGTTGGAATGCGTCGCCTCACTGCCGCCGCGCAGGATGCACGCGTTGCCGGACTTGAGACAGAGCGCGCCCGCGTCGGCCGTCACATCGGGTCGCGACTCGTAGATGATCGCGACGACACCCAGCGGCACCCGCATGTGGCCCACCTGGATGCCGGAGGGGCGATAGGCGAGATCGGTGATGGCGCCGACGGGATCGGGGAGGGTGGCCACTTGTCGTAGCCCCGCGGCCATCTCCTCGACCGCCTTGGCGGTGAGCACGAGGCGGTCGATGAACGCGTCGTCGCGGCCCTCGGCGCGCGCGGCCTTCACGTCGCGCGCGTTGGCGGCGAGGATGGTCTTCTCGCGTTCCTCCATCGCCTCCGCCGCCGCGAGCAGCGCCGCATTCTTCGCAGCCGTCGGCGCCCGCGCCAGCTCGCGCGCTGCTTTCCGCGCGGCCTTGCCGAGGGCCAGCATCGCGTCGCGCAGCTCGGAATCCGGGAGGTCGTTGGGCATGTTCATGCGGCGAGGGAAGTCTTCATGACGGGCGCGCCGGCGAGGCCCAGCGACATCTCGAGCACGCTGTCCCATGGATCGCCGGTCTCGACGCCTTTGATCATGCGGTCGATCTTGTGGGCCCGCAAGAGTTCGCGCCCGAAGCTCGCGGCGTCGTGCTTGCGCGCGGTCTTCGCGAGGGCCTGCTGGCGCTCGGGCGGCATGAAGCGGCGCGGGCGCTGGCCGGCGGAGATCGTCATCATCAGGCGCAGCTCTTCGGAGAGCTGCCACAACAGCAGCGGCAGCGGTTCGCCCTCGGCCTCGAGGGAATCGACCACCTTGGCAATCTTCGCGCGATCCGCATCGTGGATCGCTTCCAGCAGGCCGTCGCGTTCGAAGCGAGAGACGTCGGTCACCGCCTCGCGGATCGATTCCAGCGACACCTCGCCCTCCGGAAGCAGCAAGGCGAGCTTCTCGACTTCCTGGCGCGCGGCGAGGAGGTTGCCTTCGACGCGGTCGGCGAGCCACTCGAGCGTTTCCACCGAGGCTTGCTGCTTCTGGCGCGCGAGGCGGGAAGCCAGCCAATCGGGCAATTCATCGCGCGTGACGGGCTTGGCCTCGATCACGGAGCCCGCGGCATCGAGTGCTTCGAACCAAGTGGACTTCAACTGCTGCCAGTCGAGCTCGGGCAGGAAGACGAGCGTCACCGTGTCGTCCGGCAGTTTCGAGGTGTACGCAACGATCGCCTTCGAGCCTTCGACGCCGGGCTTGCCCGTGGGAATGCGCAGCTCGAAGAGCTTGAGCGACGCGAAGAGCGAAAGGTTGGACGCCGACGCGGCGAGCTTGCCCCAGTCCGCGCCCGGCTCGGCGGTGAAGACCTCGCGCTCGGTGTAACCGGCGGCGCGCGCGGCATCGCGGATGCGGTCGGAAGCCTCGAGGGCGGCCAGCGCCTCGGGGCCGTGGATCACGTAGAGCGGGGCGAGCCCCTTCTTCAGCGACGCGTCGAGCGTGCGGATCGCGAGCTTCATTGCTCGCCCGCGCGGCGCACCGCGGAGATGCGGCGCAGCACCTGGCCCGTGGCCTCGGTCACCATGTCGCGGTAGAGCAGCGCTTCCTCCGCTTCCTTGGCCACCGGCGCCGTCTCGGAGTAGGTCACCACGCGGCGGATGTCGATCTCCGTGGGCGCGATGAGCGGCTCGTCCTTGCCGGGCACCTGCACGACGTATGTCACCAGCAGGCGAAGCTGGAACTCGTACACGCGGCCCGCGCCCGTGATCGTGAAGATCGTCTTCTCGCGGGTCTCGCTCGTGATGCGCAGGTGCGCCTCGGCCTCCGAGGGCGTCTTCGTCAAGCGCGTGGCGCTGCTGGCGAGCGTGCGCTTCACCTCGACGGCCACCTGCGAGGGCATGTCGTTCGAGACATAGAGCGACTTGAGGCCCGTGGGCGCATCGCCGCGCAGCGTGAAGCCGCAGTTCGCGAGCAGGATCGCGACGCTTGCCAGAAGGAGCCTAGACAACGACGTTCACCAGTTTTCCCGGCACAACGATCACCTTCTTGGGGGTCTGTCCGTTCAGAAATTTGATGACGGTTTCGTCGGCGAGTGCGACGCGTTCAATATCCTCGCGACTCGCGGAGGCCGGAACTTCGATGTGGGCTCGAAGCTTGCCGTTCACCTGCACGACGAGCTGCACCGTGTCCTGCACCAGCGCGGCAGGATCCACCGAAGGCCATGGCTGGTCGACCAGCTTCGTGCCGGGGCGCAGCTCGCCCCACAGCACCGTCGCGATGTGCGGGACGATCGGCGAGAGGAGCACGACGGCGCTCTCGAGCACCTCCTGCGAGACCGAGCGCGCGGCGGGAGTCCTGTCCTTCAGCGTGTCGTGCAGGTTCAGCAGCTCGCGGATCGCCGCGATCGCCGTGTTGAATTGCATGCGCCGGCCGTAGTCGTCGCCTACCTTGTCGATCGTCTTGTGCAACTTGAAACGCAAATCCTTGAGCTCTTTATTCAAACCTGCTTCGTAGCCCGCTTCAAGTGACAGGAAGAACCTCGGCACGACTCCGGCTGCAACGTGGTCATGCACCATCTTCCAGAGGCTGCGAAGGAACCGGAAGGAACCATCCACGCTGTCGTCGGACCAGAGCATCGTGTCCGTCGGCGGGTTGGCCTGCATCACGTAGAAGCGGGCGGTGTCGGCGCCGTACTTCTCGATCATGTCCTGCGGATCGACGCCGTTGCGCTTCGACTTGGACATCGTGCCGATGCCCTCGTACTCCACGGGCTTGCCGTCGGACTTGAGCGTAGCCCCGACGATCGTCTTGCCCTCCTTGTCGAAGACCGGCGTGATCTCCTCGGGCGCGAAGTACTCGATGCCGCCCTTGGCGCCGCGGCGCGAGTAGATGTGATTGAGCACCATGCCCTGCGTGAGCAGGTTCTGGAACGGCTCGTCCATCTTCACCAGGCCCATGTCGCGCATGGCCTTGGTCCAGAAGCGCGCGTAGAGCAGGTGGAGGATCGCGTGCTCGATGCCGCCGATGTACTGGTCCATCGGCATCCAGTAGTCGGTGCGCCCGTCCACCATCTTCGGGGCGCCGGGGCAGGCGTAGCGCATGAAATACCACGAAGAATCGACGAAGGTATCCATCGTGTCCGTCTCGCGCTTCGCATCCGCGTTGCACTTCGGGCACTTCACCTTCAGGAACGACTCGCACTTGTTGAGCGGGTTGCCGCTGCCGTCGGGCACGAGGTCCTCGGGCAGCTTCACCGGGAGCTGGTCGTCGGGAACGCCCACGTCGCCGCACTTCGGGCAATGGATGATCGGGATTGGCGTGCCCCAGTAGCGCTGGCGGGAGATACCCCAATCGCGCAGGCGGTACTGGATGCGCTTGGTGCCGAGGCCCATCGCCTCGAGGTCCTTCGACACCGCGTCGATCGACGCGACCTGCTCGAGCCCATCGTACTTGCCGGAATTCACGTTGCGTCCCGCGGCCTCGTACCAGGGCTGCCACGCGTCGGTCGAATAGGCCTGGCCGTTCACGTCGATCACGGGCTTGATCGGCAGGCCGTACTGCTTGGCGAACGCGAAGTCGCGCTCGTCGTGGCCCGGCACGGCCATCACCGCACCCTCGCCGTAGCCCATCAACACGTAGTTGCCGACCCAGACTTCGACCTTCTCTTTCGTGAAGGGGTGCAGCACGTGAAGCCCGGTGCGCATGCCCTTCTTCTCCATCGTGGCGAGCTCGGCTTCCTGCACGCCGCCCTGCTTGCACTCCTCGATGAAGGCGGCCAGCGCCGGATTGTCCTTCGCGGCTTCGGTGGCGAGCGGATGCTCCGCGGCCACGGCGGCGAAGGTGATGCCCATGATCGTATCGGCGCGCGTGGTGAAGACCTTGAGGCCTTTCTTGCCGTCCTTCATGCGCGCGGCGGTGGCCTCGTCGTAGGGCAGCGTGAATTCCACGCCCGACGAGCGGCCGATCCAGTTGCGCTGCATCTGCTTCACCTGCTCGGGCCAGCCCAGGCCGTCCAGCGAATCGACGAGCTCGTCGGCGTAGTCCGTGATCCGCATGTACCACATGGGGATCTCGCGTTTCTCGACCGTGGCGCCCGTGCGCCAGCCCTTGCCGTCGATCACCTGCTCGTTGGCGAGCACGGTCATGTCGACCGGATCCCAGTTCACCGTGCCGGTCTTCTTGTACGCGATGCCCTTTTCCCACAGGCGCAGGAAGAACCACTGGTTCCAGCGGTAGTACTCGGGCGAGCAGGTGGCGACTTCACGCGACCAGTCGATGGCCCAGCCCATCGCCTCGCACTGCTTCTTCATGTACGCGATGTTTTCCCACGTCCACTTCGCGGGCGGCACGCCGTTCTTCATCGCCGCGTTTTCCGCGGGCAGGCCGAAGGCGTCCCAGCCCATGGGGAAGAGCACGTTCATGCCCTTCATGCGCAGGTAGTGGTAGAGCGCGTCGTTGATCGTGTAGTTGCGAACATGCCCCATGTGCAGCTTGCCGGAGGGGTACGGGAGCATCGAGACGCAGTAGTACTTGGGCTTCGGGGAATCGTCGGGTGCGACGAAGGCCTTCGTACGGGCCCATTCGTCCTGCACCTTCGATTCGATCGCCTTCGGGTGGTATTGCGGTTCCATCCCGAAATTATACCGGGCCGCATCCGCCTTCCTCGGGGTTGCGTAATGGCTGCAGGAGGGAATTCACATGGACAAGGCAAGGCTGTGGCTCGCCATCGCGAGCATTGCGGCAGGACTCCCCGTGTTCGCGGCACCGGCGGTCGTCGTGGACGCCGTCCAGGCACCGGCCTGGGTCGAGCGCGGCGGGCAGCGCGTCGAAGTGAAGGCGGGAGATGAAGTGCGTGCGGGCGATCGCCTGCGCACCGGCGAGGAGGGGCGGCTGCGGCTCAAGCTCGCCGAGGGCAGCACCGTGAAGCTCGGCAAGCAGGCCAGCTTCGGCGTCGAGAAAGCGGAGGCGGGCGGTGTCTTTCGCGCAACTTTCACGGCCACGGCCGGAGCCTTCCGGTTCACGACCGATCCCTCCCGAAAAGGTGAGGGCCGGGACGTCGAAATCAAGACGCTCCACGTGACGGCGGGCGTGCGCGGCACCGACCTCTGGGGAAAGTCCACGCCGGAGCGGGAATTCATCGTGCTGATCGAGGGTCGGATCTCCGTGGGCGCGGCCGGGCAGCCGCCGGTCACGCTCTCCACGCCCCTCGATTTCTACGAGCGCACCGCCGCGGGAGCCGCCGGGGTGAAGCGGCTCGATCCGGCCACCCTGGCCGAGTACGCCCGGGAGACCGAGATGGGAACTTTTGCCGAGGTCCCGCGGTCTATCCGTTGAGCCTGCAATTCGGGCTCGGTTCTCCTTTGGATTGGGGTAACAACTTAAAGGGCGCCCGTTTTCGGCGCCCTTTTTTTTGTTCGAAATTCCGGGAGGTATTCCGCGGCCCGGCGTGAGAAAATAGCGCTGTTCGATCCTCCCGCATTCCATGCACGCCCTCGTTTCCGGACTCAACCCCGAGCAGCACCAGGCCGTCACCCTGCCGCGAGAATCCGCCCTCATCCTGGCGGGCGCCGGCAGCGGCAAGACGCGAGTGCTCACCACCCGAATCGCCTACCTGGTCCAGACCGGGCAGGTGAGCCCCGCGGGCATCCTGGCGGTCACCTTCACCAACAAGGCCGCCCGCGAGATGCTCACGCGCCTCTCGGCCATGCTGCCCATCAACACGCGCGGCATGTGGATCGGAACGTTCCACGGGCTGTGCAACCGCATGCTCCGCGCGCATTTCCGCGACGCGAGCCTGCCCCAGCTCTTCCAGATCCTCGATTCGGCCGACCAGCAGGCGCTGATCAAGCGCCTCGCCAAGGCGCAGGGCGTGGACGAAGAGAAATTCCCGCCCCGGCAGCTGCAGAACTTCATCAACAACTGCAAGGAAATGGGCCTGCGCGCCAACGCCGTCGAGGCGGGGGATGACTTCACGCGCAGGATGGTCGCGTTCTATGCCGACTACGACGCACAGTGCAACCGCGAAGGCGTGGTGGATTTCGCCGAGCTGTTGCTGCGCACCTACGAGCTCCTCACGAAGCACCTGAACCTCCTGCACCACTACCAGGAGCGCTTCAAGTACATCCTCGTCGACGAGTTCCAGGACACGAACAAGCTCCAGTACAAGTGGATCAAGCTGCTGGCCGGCACCAACGGCTGCGTCTTCGCGGTGGGCGACGACGACCAGTGCCTGGTCGAAGGCACGGCGGTCACGATGGCCGGCGGCGAATACAAGGCCATCGAGGACGTGCGCCCCGGTGATCGCGTGATGACCTGCCTCGCCGAAGGCGTGATGGGCGTGGCCAAGGTGGTCGGCGTGCACGCGAGCCGTGCGCGGAAGGACCTCGTGCGCATCACGCTTCGCGACGGGCGCACGCTCACCAGCACGCCGGAGCATGCCCACTTCGCGGGCTTCGTCGCCGTCGAGGAGACGCACGACGGCTTCACCGTGACCCGCACCGCGCGTGTTCGCCCCGGCGGTCCGGAGATGATCATCGAGCAGTCGATCGTTCCCGGCCTGGAGGAGGACGAAGTCGAGCTGCCCTTCGGCCAGCTCCTGGCCACGCAGGTCGTCCCCGGCATGTCGATGCTGGACGAGCACGGCGACTTCACCGTCGTGCAATCGGTCGACCGCATCGCGGGCCGCGGCCGCCTCGTGCACGACCTGGACGTCGAGCCCACGCACAACTTCGTCGCCAACGGCATCGTCACGCACAACTCGATCTACCGCTTCCGCGGCGCCGACGTCGGCAACATGAACGAGCTGGTGAAGGACTTCGGGATCTCGAGCGTCGTGAAGCTGGAGCAGAACTACCGCTCGCAGGGCCACATCCTCGACGCGGCCAATGCCGTCATCGCGCAGAACAAGGCGCGCCTCGGCAAGAACCTCTGGACCGCCGAGGGCAAGGGCGAACAGTTGCGCGTCTTCGCGGCCTCCAACGATCTCGAAGAGGCGCAGTTCGTCGTGGACGAGGTGAAGCAGCTCCACCGCGAAGGGACCAACCTCTCCGACATGGCGCTGCTCTATCGCTCCAACGCCCAGTCGCGCACGCTCGAACACGCGCTCTTCCGTGCCGGCATCTCGTACAAGGTCTACGGGGGCCTGAGGTTCTTCGAGCGCCAGGAAGTGAAGCACGCCCTCGCGTACCTGCGCCTCGCGGGCAACGGGGACGACGACACGGCCTTCACTCGCGTCGTGAACTTCCCCACGCGCGGCATCGGCTCGCGCAGCATCGAGCAGCTCCAGGAGATGGTGGAACGGGGCGTCGCGCCCAACCTGCTCAAGGCCGCGCGCACCGGCGCGATCGGCGGGCGCAGCGGTTCCGCGCTCGGGCAATTCGTCGCGATGATCGACGGCCTCACCGTCGCGAGCGAAACGCTCACGCTCCCGGAGCTGGTGGAGGAAATCCTCGAGCGCAGCAACTTGAAGAACCATTACGCCGCCGAGCGCGATGGGCAGGACCGCCTCGAGAACCTGACCGAGCTCGGGAACGCCGCGGCGCTCTTCGCGGAGGAGTTCGAGCACGGCGACACGCCGGCGGGAGAAGCCGCGGCCGACGTGCCGCCCACGGGCACGCACCAGCAGCAGGTGCTCGCCGCATTCCTCTCGCACGCGAGCCTGGAGGCGGGCGACCACGAAGCCACCGCGGGCCAGGATGCGCTGCAGCTGATGACGGTGCACTCGGCCAAGGGCCTGGAATTCTCGGCCGTGTTCGTCTCCGGCCTCGAGGAAGGGCTCTTCCCGCACGACAACAGCATGAACGAGGACGGCGGCATCGAGGAAGAGCGCCGCCTGATGTACGTGGCCATCACGCGGGCGCGGAAGCGCCTGTACATCACCTACGCCGGCAGCCGCATGCTGCACGGCCAGCCGCGCTACGGCATCGTCTCGCGCTTCATCGACGAGATCCCTCACGAGCTGTGCAAGTGGATCGTGCTGCCCGAGAAGAAGCAGTTCTTCACGCCGCAATCGTCCAAGTGGAGCGGAGGCTACGGCGGCGGACACGGCAGCGGGGAGCGCTGGTCCTCGGGCGGTGGGCGCGCACCGCAGGCCGATCCGGACCGCTATGCAACGGCTCCGAGAGCCGCGTTCGAGACCAAGCGTCCCGACGCGCACCCGTTCGCGATCGGCCAGAACGTGTCGCACGCGAAGTTCGGTGAGGGCGTCGTGCTGAATTTCGAGGGCCAGGGCCTGGACGCGCGTGTGCAGGTGCGCTTCCGCAACGAGGGCACCAAGTGGCTCGCCCTCCAGTACGCCAAGCTCACGCCGGCGTAGGCTCCCCGGGCTTCTCGAAGACGTCGGTGTAGCCGACGAAGGTGCTGATCGCCATCACCGGCACGGCCACCAGCAGCCCGAGATAGAGCGTGAGCGCCGAGAGCACCATGATGGCGGTGAGCACGAGCGCGTAGACGACCATCGCGCCCAGGTTCGAGAGCACCGCATAGATGCTCCAGCGCACCGCGTGCGCCGTGGGGATGCCGTGGAAGGCGATCACGGCCGGCGCGAACCACAGCGCGCTTCGCACCAGGGCCACGATCGCCAGGCACGCGAGCACGCCCCATTCCTTGCCCTTCAGCTGGGCCGGCAGCTCCTCGCGAGTGAGTGCCTGCCCGTCGGCGCCCGCGGGCAGCACGAACGTGGCCATGAGCAGCATCGCCGCCACGAAGGCGAAGAGCTCGATCGCCCCGATGCCCATCAACGAGCGCACGTTGCCCTTGAAGGCGAGGAAGAGGTCGCCCATCTCGGGGCGGCCGCCGGCCAATTGCTTGCGGGCGATGAGCGCGAAGCTCGCGAAGAACACCGGCTGCAGCAGGTAGGCCGCGGCCCAGCCGACCAGCGGCACGATCGACAGGCCCAGCGTGATCGCGATCCAGCCGAAGACGAGGCCGGTCCACGCGAGCGGGCGGCCGCGATACATCAGGAAAGCCTGCTTCAGCCACGCCGCGCCGCGCGCGGCTTTCACGTCGGCGACGTGGATCGGCGCCGTGCCGGCCGGCGGGGCCGCGCTCATGCCGCCGACTCTTGCAGCTCGCGGGCGTGCTCGATGTGGTGCACGAGCAGGCGGCGGGAGAACTCGTGGTCCTTGGGGATCGTCATGTGCGAATCGCGCGGGAAGTGGTTGTAGCCGATGCGGCCCAGCCACGTGCGCAGCGCCGCCCGGCGCAGCATCACCGGCCAGAGCTCGCGCTCGAGCTCGGTCAACGGGCGCAGCGTCTCGTAGCCGGCGATCAGCGCCTTGGCGCGCGCGGGATCGAGCGCCGCCTCGCGGGTCACGCACCAGTCGTTGGCGGTGATGGCGAGGTCGTAGAGCAGCACGTCGTCGCAGGCGAAGTAGAAGTCGATCACGCCGCCGCCCTGCTCGCCCCACAGCACGTTGTCGCGGAAGAGGTCGCCGTGGATGATGCTCTGCGGCAGCACGGAATCGTCGTGCATCGCCTGGTAGCGGTTCTCGGAGGCGATGAGGTCGTTCTCGGCGCGCGAGAGCCTGGGCGCCGCGACCTGCGCGAAATGCTCGCGCCATTCCTGGCCCTTGGCGTTGGCGAGGCCCGCGTCGTACTCGATGCTCGCGACGTGCATCGCCGCGAGGATGCGCCCGGTGGCGCGGCAATCGTCCGCGTCCGGATGCATGTGGGGCTCGCCTTCGAGGCGCGTGACGATCGCCGCGGCCTTGCCGTTCAGCTCGCCGACGAACGCACCGTCGTCCCGCTTCATCGGCGCGGGGCACAGGATGTCGTGCGTGGCGAGGTGGTCCATCAACCCCATGTAGAACGGCAGGTCCTCGCGCGGCACGCTCTCGAAGAGCGTGAGGACGTAGCGGCCCGTCGTGGTGGTCAGGAAGAAATTGCTGTTCTCGATGCCCTGGGCGATGCCTTCGAGGAGCTCGAGCTCGCCCAGCGTGTAGTGCTCGAGCAGCGCGGATGCGTCGGCATCCGTGACCGGCGTGTAGACCGACATGAAGAGGACCGGGTCGTGGGGTTCAGAATTCGAGCAGGACCCACTGCGGCACCGAGGTGTTCGGTGTCAGCGTGTGGTCCTGCCGGGTGAAGGTTCCGTCGCCCTTGTTGTCCATCAGCGTGTAGCCGGGGCCGTTCTTGGGCTTCACCTTCATCATGTAGAGCTTGCCCTTCACGCGGTACTCGGTGACCTCGTCCTCACCATCCATGCGCGTGGCCGTGGCGGGTGCGATGGCGAGATCGCGCGGCGTGGTTGCGGCGGGCATCGGCGGCGGCTCGTCGAGCGGCCGGGAGCCGGGCGGGGTGGGGCGGGGTTGCGATTGGGCCTGGGCCGCGAACGTCGCGGCGAGGAGCATCACGGCGAGCGGGAAACGCATGGCGTGCCTCTCTTCTTTCGAAAACCAGTCTAACACTTAGAGTGCGAGCTCGGCCTCGCGTTCCGAGGGAGAAGGAGTGAATCCGCGCGTCTGGTAGTGCTCGAAAATGGCGTCGACGACCTTCGCCGGATCGTCGATCACCTGGAAGAGCTCGAGGTCGCCGGGACTGATCATTCCCTGGGCTTCCAGCGTGCCGCGCATCCACTCCACGAGGCCGCCCCAGAACCCCGAGTGCACGAGGATGACGGGGACCTTGCGGATCTTCGCGGTCTGCACGAGCGTCAGCACCTCGGAGAGCTCGTCCAGCGTGCCGAAGCCGCCGGGCATCATCACGAACGCGGCCGAGAGCTTCACGAACATCACCTTCCGCGCGAAGAAGTGCTTGAACGTGGTGGACACGTCCTGGTAGGCATTCGCGCCCTGCTCGTGCGGCAGCTCGATGTTGAGCCCCACGCTCGGGCTCGGCCCCGCGAAGGCGCCCTTGTTCGCCGCCTCCATGATTCCGGGGCCACCGCCGGAGATGACGGAGAAGCCCGCATCCGAGAGCCGGCGCGCGACCTGCTCGGCGAGCACGTAGTACGGATGCTCGGGCGTGGTGCGCGCGCTGCCGAAGATCGTGACCGCGGGCTGCACCTCCTGCAGGCGCTCGGTCACGTTCACGAACTCTGCGATAATCTCGAGCATCCGCCACGATTCGCGCGCGGACGTCTGGGTCTTCTGGATGAGCTGCGGGTCGGAGAGCTTGGGAATCTTGTTGGAGAGCATGTCGGGACCTGCGGAAGTGAGATGACGGAAGCCCAAAAGACCATCCTGCTGGTCGACTTCTCCGGCTACCTGTATCGCGCGTTCTTCGCGATCAAGTCGATGACCAGCCCGGCGGGCGAGCCCACCAACGCCATCTACGGCGTGGTGAACATGCTTCGCAAGGCGAAGCAGGACTTTCCGTCCGATTATATCGCCTGCGTTCTCGATCCCAAGGGCAAGACCTTCCGCGACGAGATCTACGCCGACTACAAGGCCACGCGCTCGGCCATGCCCGAGGACCTCGCCTCGCAGATCGAGCCGCTGATCGAAACCATCGGTGCGTTGGGCTGGCCCATCGTCGTCGTCGACGGCGTCGAGGCCGACGACGTGATCGGCACCATCGCCGCGATGGCGCGCCGCGAAGGCTGGAAGACGATCATCTCCACCGGCGACAAGGACCTCACGCAGCTCGTGGACGAGCGCACGCTGTGGGTCAACACGATGTCCGGCGACCGCCTCGGCCCGGAAGGCGTGAAGGAAAAATTCGGCGTGCCACCCGAGCGGATCATCGATTACCTGGCGCTCGTCGGCGACACGGTGGACAACGTGCCCGGCGTCGACAAGGTCGGCCCGAAGACCGCGGCGAAGCTGATCCAGGAATACGGCTCGCTCGATGGGCTGATGGCCAACGCGGCGCAGGTGAAGGGTGCCGTCGGCGAGAACCTTCGCAAGGCGCTGGATTGGCTGCCCACCGCGAAGACGCTCGTCACCGTGAAATGCGACGTGGAGCTTCCGTTCGCGGTCGAGACGCTGGTCGAGCGCGACATCGATCGCGAGAAGCTCCTCGGCCTCTTCGAGCGCTTCGGCTTCCGCACGCTTCGCGACGCGATCCTCAAGACCGAAGATGCGCCGGAGAAAGGTGACGCCCCCGCACCGGCCGCCGATTCCGACGAGGCCAAGCGCGCCGCCGGCGCACGCGTACAGGAGAAGAAGGGCCGCAACTTCGCGATCCTCAATGCGGGCATCGACACGGTGGCCGACGCCGTGCCGTTCGTCGATACGCGCAACTACGAGACGATCCTCGACGGCGAGGCGCTCGAGCGCTGGGCGCGCAAGCTGGAAGCGGCGACGCTCGCGAGCGTCGATACCGAAACGACGAGCCTCGACCCCATGCTGGCCGAGATCGTGGGCATCTCGTTTTCCGCGGCGCCCGGCGAGGGCGCGTACATCCCGCTCACGCACCGTTATGCCGGCGCCCCGGACCAGCTCCCGATCGAGGGCGTGCTCGCGCGCCTGAAGCCATGGCTCGAGGATGCCTCGAAGGCCAAGGTGGGCCAGAACACCAAGTACGACCGCCAGGTGTTCGCGAGCTACGGCATCGCCACGCGCGGGTTCCTGCACGACACGCTGCTCGAGTCGTACGTCTTCCAGAGCCACCAGCGCCACGACATGGATGCGCTCGCCACGCGCTTCCTGGGCGCCTCCGGCCTGATGCAGTACACCGACGTCGCGGGCAAGGGTGCCTCGTCGATCCCCTTCGACCAGGTGGACATCGCGCGCGCCGCGGCCTACTCCGCCGAAGACGCCGACGTGACGCTGCAGATCCACGGCGCGCTCTGGCCGCGCGTGGAGGCCGACGCGAAGCTGAAGCGCATCTACGCGGACATCGAGATCCCCGTGTCGAGCGTGCTGCTCACGATGGAGCGGAACGGCGTGCTCATCGACGGGCAGCTCCTGGCGAAGCAGGGCCAGGAGCTCGGCCAGAAGATGCTGGACCTCGAGCGGAAGGCGCACGAGCTCGCGGGCGGGCCCTTCAACCTCGGCTCGCCGAAGCAGCTGGCCGAGATCCTCTTCGTGCGCATGGGACTGAAGGCGGTCAAGAAGACGCCGTCCGGTGCGCCGTCCACCGATGAGGAAGTCCTCGAGAAGCTCGCCGAAGACCATCCGCTCGCCCGCACGCTGCTCGACCATCGCTCGGTGTCGAAGCTGAAGAGCACCTACACCGACAAGCTGCCGCGCATGGTCCACCCGAAGACGGGGCGCGTGCACACCAACTACGCGCAGGCCGTCGCGGTGACCGGGCGCCTGTCGTCGAACGATCCGAACCTGCAGAACATCCCGGTGCGCACTACCGAGGGCCGGCGTATTCGCGAAGCGTTCGTGGCGCCCGCGGCCTCGAAGATCGTCTCCGCCGACTACTCGCAGATCGAGCTGCGGATCATGGCGCACCTCTCGGGCGACAAGAGCCTGATCGACGCCTTCTCGCGCGGCGAGGATATCCACCGCCACACCGCCGCGGAAGTGTTCGGTGCCACGACGGATGAAGTGACCTCCGAGCAGCGCCGCTACGCGAAGGTGATCAACTTCGGCCTCATCTACGGCATGAGCGCCTTCGGCCTCGCGGGCAACCTCGGCATCGAGCGCTCGGCCGCCGCGAGCTACATGGACAAGTACTTCGCGCGCTATCCAGGCGTGGCCCAGTACATGGACCGCACGCGGCAGGAGGCGAAGGAGCACGGCTACGTGGAGACCGTGTTCGGCCGCCGCTTGTGGCTCCCGGACATCAACTCGGGCAACGCGCCGCGACGGCAGGGCGCCGAGCGCCAGGCGATCAACGCGCCCATGCAGGGCACGGCCGCGGACCTCATCAAGCTCGCGATGATCGCGGTGCAGGGCTGGCTCGAGCGCGAGAAGCTCGCCACCAAGCTCGTGATGCAGGTGCACGACGAGCTGGTGCTGGAGGTTCCGGAGAACGAGCTCGATCGCGTGAAGCCGGAAGTCGAGAAGCTGATGATGGGTGTCGCCACACTCGACGTGCCGCTGGTGGTGGAGGCGGGGGTCGGCGACAACTGGGAGAAGGCGCATTGAGCGCCGCGCGGTTCGTCGACCATTTCTCGAAGCACTCGGATGTGTATGCGCAGTCGCGCCCGACCTATCCGGACTCGATCTTCCGTCGCCTGGCGGACCTCGCCCCGGCCCGCGAGCGCGCGTGGGACTGCGCCACCGGCAGCGGCCAGGCGGCGATCGGCCTCGCGCGCCACTTCGAGCACGTCGAGGCCACCGACGCGAGCGCGCAGCAGATCGGCAATGCGATCGCAACACCCGGCGTGACGTTCTCCGTGCAGCCGGCCGAGTCCACGACCTTCGCGGCGGGCAGCTTCGACGCGATCTGCGTCGCGCAGGCGCTGCACTGGTTCGACGTGGGGCGGTTCTATGCGGAGGCGAAGCGCGTGCTGCGTCCGCGCGGCCTGCTGCTCGTCGTCGGATACGATCGCTCCCGGTTCGAGCCGGCGATCGAGCCCGAGTTCGAGCGGATCGTGCTGGCGCCGCTTAAACCGCATTGGCCCCAGCAGAACAAGCTGCTGTGGGATGGCTACAAGGACCTTCCGTTTCCGTTCACGCCGGTCGACTTCCCGGCGACGGACATCGAGCTGGACTGGACGCTGGAACAGTTGCTGGGCTACGTGGCGTCGTGGAGCGCTACGCGGACGCTGCTCCCATCGCAGCCGGCCTATCTCGAGGAGATCGCTGCCGCGCTCGCGCCGCTCTGGGGCGACGGATCCCGCCGGGTCACGATGCCGCTGCACGTGAAGTGCGGCCGCCATGACGGATAGCGTCGCCGCCGCCGCGGCACGACTCGCGGCGGGAGAGCTCGTCGCGTTTCCGACGGAGACCGTCTACGGACTGGGCGCCGACGCCGCGAACCCGAAGGCCGTCGCGAAGATCTTCGCGCTGAAGGGCCGTCCCGCCGACCATCCGGTGATCGTGCATGTGGCCGATGCGGAAGCGCTCGACGACTGGGCGCGTGATGTTCCGGAGGGCGCACGCAAAGCCGCCGCGGCCTTCTGGCCGGGACCGCTCACGCTGATTCTCAGGAAGGCTGCACACGTCTCTCCCGCGGTCACCGGCGGCCAGGACAGCGTGGGCCTGCGGTGTCCCTCGCATCCCGTGGCGCAGGAATTGCTGCGCGCGTTCGCGAAGATGGGCAGCGGCGCGATCGCCGCACCTTCCGCCAACAAGTTCGGCCACGTGAGCCCGACCACGGCGCAGCACGTGCGCGACGAGTTCGGCCCCGATCTCCTGATTCTCGACGGCGGCGCGTGCGACGTCGGAATCGAATCGACGATCGTGGATCTGTCGCGCGGCACGCCGGTGCTCCTGCGCCCGGGCGCCATCACGCGCGAGCAGCTCGCGCATGCGCTCGGCGTGGAGCCGCGTGCTCCGGATGCCGATGCCCCGCGCGCCTCCGGAACCCTGGCGTCGCACTACGCGCCGCGCACGCCGCTGGAGCTGGTGGCCGAAGCGCAGCTCGAGCTTCGCGTGCGCGAGCTTGCCACCGCCGGCAAGCGCGTCGCGGTGCTTGCACGCGGTCCGGCGCGCGCTTCGGCCGCATTCGTCTGGCAGGCAGCCGCGGAGAACCCCGCCGCCTACGCACACGATCTGTACGCTTACCTGCGTTCACTCGATTCGAGCGGTGCCGACATCATCGCCGTGGAGGCACCGCCTGCGGACTTGGCATGGGACGCCGTGAACGACCGACTCGGGCGCGCGTCGAAAGCAGTGAATGAGTCGGACGAGCCATGAGTAACGAGACGCGAAGGAACAAATTATTAACAATCTGACTCAAGTGGGTTTTCAGCAGACATCTCAGGTCATACTTTGAACACTTTGAGTTAGATCAAGAGACATCGTAGAGGCACAGATGCTTACTTATGTCCGCGGCAACCTTTTTGATTCTCCAGCGCAGGTGTTGGTCAACACGGTCAACACCGTCGGTGTTATGGGGAAGGGAATTGCACTGACCTTCAAGTCCGTCTATCCGGAGATGTTCACGAAGTACGTGGCGCTTTGTGAAAGTAAGCAGTTCGACATCGGCAATCTATTTCTATACAAGACGCAAAATAAGTGGATTCTCAACTTCCCGACGAAAAAACACTGGAGGAACCCCTCAAAGTTGGAGTATATCGAGCGGGGTCTTCAGAAATTCGTTGACACGTATTCCGAACAAAACATCGTGAGCATTGCGTTCCCGCAGCTCGGTTGCGGCAACGGTGAACTGCTGTGGGAGGATGTGGAGCCCGTGATGCAGCGATATCTCCGGGCTCTCCCAATTAATGTTTTTGTATACCTCTACCAACGCGGCGGCGAGGTGGAACACCGGGATCTTGCTGGCATGCGTACTTGGTTGCGATCCGAGCCTGCTGCTCTCCCGTTCGATGAATTCTGGAGCGACATCAAGGATGTCGTTCGTACTAAGCCGCTGTTTCGCGAAGTCATATCCGAGGCGACGTTTTCGGCTTCAATCGTGCGATACGATCAGGAGGGTCTCTTGCTCTATCTCAAGGAACGTACTTGGGCAGAAGAGTTTAGAGATTCGGTGCGGGACTTCGTTAACCGAAAGCTGCGGACCTGGCGTCTGGTCTCTCCGCGAGCGGTGTTTGTTCCTGAGGACTCATTGCTCGAACTCTGGCAGGCCATCCGTTTCAATGGATTCTGCTACTCACAGACGATGCCGGTTGGTCTCGAAGAGCTAACCCCGTACGTCATCTCCCTGCTGCGGGAACTCCCCTATTTTCGATCCATTCAACTCTCGGCCAGTGACAAGAGTCCGGCGGTGGAACTGGGATTGCAGCTTCATGTGCCTGCCGCTAAGAATTCTTCCTCTGAGGTGACGGTGGAGATGGGCGCAGAGTGACGTGAAAGCTGACAGCGCCACGATCGAAGAATTTGTTCGTAGCTTGCCACTGCAGCCGTGGATCGCAGGGTCAGCGCGAGCGAAGTGGCCCCTCCATCTTTTCCGCGTAGATGACGTCCGTGCAATAGCGTCAATTTTGGAGCGAGGAGCGCTCTTGGCGCGAAATCGTGCGACTGCTTTGGGAATTTTGGGCCACGACGCGGCCAGCCCGGACGTAATGGGCCACTCTCCAGATTGGATTCGAGAGTTTGCCCGCCTGTACTTTCGCCCCCGCACGCCAACGGAATTTCGGAGCGAAGGATTTCGAGCGCAGACCGACATCAGTATGGGTGCGCATCGACCTATGCCGATTGTGATGGTCTTCGACGCGGTGCCAATACTGTGCGCAGATGGTACGCAGTTCACTGATGGCAACGCTGCTTCACACTCCGTTAGTCGAGGCAGCTCGGCCAAATTTCTCTCTTCGATTCCGTTCGAGAGGGTTCATCACGATGGCCCAATCTCAGAATCCCACAAGGCCGACATTGTGTTTCGTCGTTGCGCGGAAGTTTTGGTTCCCAATCAATTGGGACTAGAACACCTCAGACACATTCTTTGCCGAAGTCAGGCCGAACACGAAACGCTGCTCAACATCGTTTCTCCGGAAGTGCGCCGACGGTATGCAAGATTTGTTGGTGTCTCGACGAAGGTTCACTATAAATATTGGACATTTCTTGAATCGGTGTCGCTTGCGCCGGACCGCGCAACCTTTCGCTTCAACGCTGCGAGCCGCTCGCCCGGCCCGTTTCGAGCCCGTGTTCAGGTACGCGACCTTCAGGGGAAGAAACTTGGTGGCTGGGAGAATGAAAAATTTATGGCGAATGACACTCTGTCGCTAACTCATGGAAATATCGGCAATCCGATCAGGCAGAGGGTAACTCTGACATTGGATGGAGCGTTGGCTTTCGAGGGTGTTTTGGGGGACAGAGAGACCCTTCTCTAGCGGGTTTGTATTCATTGGAGGATTCGATGGCGTCCATAACAAACAGATTGTTGATTTTGTGTTTCGCCGTTCTTGGACTTTCAGGCTGCGCGCCGATGTTCACGCAAAGCCCGGGTGAAGGTCTCTCGCCGGTGAACGCCGTTTCCGAGGGCGAGGACAAGCACCTCTTCCTCTTCGGCTACGACGTCGTGAATTACTTCACCGACAACACGCACAAGGCGGGCGACCCGGCGATCAAGAGCGTCTACAAGGGCGTCACGTTCCGCTTCGCGACCGCCGAGCACAAGAAGATGTTCGACATGGCGCCGGAGAAATTCATCCCGCAGTTCGGCGGCTACTGCACCAACGGCATCGTCTACGGCATCCCCTGGGGCGGCAATGCCAACTCGTGGGCGATGATCGACGGGAAGGTCTACATCTTCGGCGGCCAGGGCGCGAAGGACGCGTTCCTGCTCGACCCGAAGGGCAACATGGCGCTCGCCAACAAGTACTGGAGCGAGGAGATGAACGGCTCGAACGCTTTCTGGCAGCGCTCGAAGCGGATGGTGTTCCGCGTGCCGCACTACAAGACCAGCGAGGCGCTCGCCGCCGAGGTCGCGAAGGCGAAGGCCGAAGGCAAGCTGTTGTGAAGCTCGCCGACATCCCGTTCTGCGTCACGGACTGGAGCACGGTGGAGGCCACGCGCCACGCCGGGGAAGAGGGCGAAGCCACGTGGCGCACGCAGAATTTCGGCGACATCCGCGTGCGCATGGTGGAGTACTCGCGCGGCTACCGCTCCGACCACTGGTGCGAGAAGGGCCACCTGCTGCTCTGCCTGGAGGGCGAGCTGCACACGAAGCTCGCGGATGGCCGGACGATGGTGCTGGGGCCCGGCATGAGCTACCAGGTGGCCGACGGGGCCGAGCCGCATCGCTCGAGCGCCCCTCGGGGTGCCCGCCTCTACATCGTCGACTGATTCAGCCGCCGACGAACTTCACGTCGTAGACCCAGTTGCGCTGCCGACGCGCGAGGCGGTCCGCGGCATGCTCGCCCTCGAAATCCGCGGGCAGCTTGCGGATGCGAAGGTCCTGCGCGGCATCGAAGGCATTCGCGCTCACGATGCCGTAGAGGTGGCCTTCGATCGTGCTGGTGACCACCGGCACGATGCCGCAGCGCTTGCACACGTGGAAATCCGCCGTGGCGGTGCCGAACGCATAGCGGGAGACCTGATCCGGATCCTTCACGGTGACCTCGATCGAGGCCTTGGGGTGCGACGTCCACACGCCGCCGTGCTTGGCGCAGAAAGAGCAGCTGCAAATGCGCGCGGGGATCTCGGTGGAGTCCTCCGGCCAGTCGAAGCGGAACGCGATGTTCCCGCAGTGACAGCCGCCCGCGATGCGCATCAACGCACCAGCTTGCCTTCGCGCCCGATCATCGTGATCTCCACGAAGTCGCTGCCGTTGTGGCTCGTCGGGGAGAAGGCCATCTTCATGCCGCCGAAGTCGCGCTGCATCTTCTCCATCCCCGCGACGAGGCTCTCGCGCGTGAGGTTCTTGCCCCCGGCCTGCAGCCCTTCCACGAGCGTCTTGGCGTAGATGTAGCCCTCGACGCCGGCGTGCGAGAAGTCCTTCACGCCCTTCGGGATCACGAGGTCCTGGTATTCGCGCACCACCTGGTTGGTGCGGTCCTGCGGATACGGAACCACCTGCGTGACGATGACGCCGCGCGACTTGTCGCCGATCGACTTGTAGAGCGCGTCGGCCGCGACGATGGAGAGCGCGAAGAGCTGCGTCTTCTGGCCGGTCTTCGCATAGGCCGCGATCACGTCCGGTGCGGGGCCGGAGAGCGTGAGCGCGAGGACGGCGGCGGGCTTCGTGTCCGCGACCTTCTTCACCGCGGCGTCGATGTCCGACTTGTCCTCCTTGTGCCCGGCGACGCCGGCCAGCTCGAGGTTGTTGGCCTTGATCGATTCCTGCGCTGTCTTGAGCGCTTCCTTGCCGAAGCCGTTATCGACATACACGATGCCCACGCGGGTGGTGTATGAGTCCTTCAGGTGGACCATCATGCGGCGGATCTCGTCGCCGTAGCCCGCCTTGAGGTTGAAGAGCATCGGGTTCTTCTTCAGGAAGAACGCATCGGCGCCGGACGTGGAGGCGATGAGCGGGATGCCTTTCTCGGTGAGCGTGGGCAGCGCGGCGGCCGTGTTGCCCGTGCCGGAGACCGCCCACATCGCGAACACGCCTTCCTTCTCGAAGACCTTGAGGTTCTCCTTGGTCTTGTCGGGCTTGTTGGCGCTGTCGATGCGCAGGATGCGGATCTTGCGGCCGTGCACGCCGCCGGCGGCGTTCACCTTCTCGAAGTACGCGTCGGCGGCCTGGTTGAGCGGCTTCATGCGCACGGCGATGGCACCGGTCAGGTCCACGTCCTGGCCGATGAGGATTTCCTTGTCCGTGACGCCGGGGGCGGCGGCCTGCGCTGTCAGTGCGAGCGCAAACGCTGCCACCGCCGCGAGGGCGAGCTTGCCGTGATTCATCGGTGCACCTCCAAGCGAGTGCGACGGACTACTTTTCGGTCGCGATAAGCTTCTTTAACGCGGCCGCGTATTTCGCGTTGTCGAAGTCGCGGCCTGCGGACAGCATTTCCTGCATCTCGTCGCGGACGACGGTGGCCACCAGCTGCTTCGCCTCGCCGGGCGAACGGCCCTTGCCGACCAGCGTATCCACCGCGGCTTTCGTATCGGGTGGATCCCCGCTCGCCACGTGGTCCTCGACCACCTGGATGTACGGGTTCTTGACGGTCTTTTCGGTATCCATCGCTTCTCCCCAGACGCGGGTGACACTGGGAATCATGATACGCGGAAGGAGGCGTTTCGGACGGCGGAATCCCCCCCGGCGGCGTCCAGGGTGCGTTCCTCCCAGGTGACGAGTCCGGCCCGGGAAACGGTGAGGACCGTCGACGACCGGGTGCCGTATTCCTCGCCGGTAATCAGGGCCGGAGCCAGCCGGCGCTCCCAGGCGATGCCGACGCCGGTGTCGGGAAGCTCGCCATCTGAAGCGACGTTCCTATCCGAGAGCAGCGCGAACAGGCGCGGCGCGGGCTTCGGGTCGCCCCGTGCGGCTTCCATCGCCAGCCGGGCGCGCGTGACCTTGGGCCACGGCTCGTCCAGGAGATGGTTGGAAAGGCCGTGCACGCCGGGTTCGATGTCGCGCGCCGTCGATTCACGGCTGCCGAAGTAGGCGAGCGACTTTCCGTCGCCCACGATGAGGTTGAAGCCGTTGAACTGCGGAGCGCGCGGCACGAGGCTCGCGAGGTAGTCGTGCGGCGACGAGTCGGCGAGCAGGAAGTCGGCCACGAGGTTGCCGCGCGAGAGCGCCGTCGTGCGCTTGTCCGACGGATCGCGGAAGTTCGTCACCGCCGCGAAGCGCCCGCCCTTCGTGATGCCCATCCAGGTTCCACCGGCGCGAAGGTCGCGGCCCGCGAGGATTTCCGGATGATCCTTCCACCATCCCGAAGCCTCGGTCGGCCGCTCGCGCCATTCGTCGCGATTCGCGGCGACGACGAGGGAAAACTCCGGATGCGACTGCCAGGCGAGGGCGATGAGGCACATGCCTCCGAGTGTATCGCCCTAGTCTTCTTCCCACGAGGAGCGGCGCTGCGAGAGCTCCACGACCGCGAGCTCGATCAGCTCGCGCAGCGCGCGGTCGATCGATTCGCGCTTCGAGCCCTGCGCGTTCACGTCCGGCGTGAGGCCGCCGGTGTTGACGCCCTTGCGGCTCGCGATCGTGTCCAGCAGCGAGCCCACGCCGCTCACGCTCGAGCCCGAGGCATCGAGCTTCTTGCGGACGTTGATGGAGTCGAGCACCTCGCCCGTCTGCACCGAGAGCACGCGAATGTCCATGCCGAGCTCGTCCTGCGAAGCGGACTGGCCGATCTGCATGCCGCCGATCGAGAAGCCGCTCGAGGATTGCGACGTCTGCGCGGCGAGCTCCGTGATCGAGGCCTCGAACACGTAGCCCGCGCCCTTGAGCTGCTTCGTGGCGCCGTCGCCCGTGGTGACGCCCGAGGCGTTGAGCTCGCGCTCGCGGCCCACGCCCTCGGCGAGGCGGTTCCTCTCGACCACGCGCCACTGCCGGCTCTTCACGAGCGCGGTGGTGAACATCGCCGTCGTCCCGCGGGCGTCGATCTCGCCCACGTTCGACTTCACCTCGTAAACGGTCACGTAGGGGCGCGTCGGAGCCTTCTCCATCTTCTCCAGGCGCTGCGTGCTCTTCGATCGGTCGACCTTCGCGTCGGCCGCGTGGGCGGCGGGCACGAGGGCCAGCGTGGTTGCAACGGCCAGCAGGACGATCTTCATCGCGGTCTCCGGTTCAGCGGGACTTGGCGCAGCTGCGCACCTTGCCCGATACGATCAGCGAGCGGCATTTGTTCAGCGCGGCCTCGGTCTCGCACACGAGGGCCTGCAGTTCCGACGCGCTCTTCGGCTCGCACCCGGCGACGATGCTGCTGCCGCCCGCGGCGAGGTTTCCTCCGATCGAGCCCGGCGTGTTCTTCGGGAACGTGGACGGCGGCGGGGGCGGCGGCTTCGCGACCGGCGGCGGGATGGTGTACGTCGTCGGCGGCTTCGCGGTCGTGGTGGGTGTGGGCGGAGGCGTGTAGGCGACCACGGGCGGGGGCGGCGGCGGGTCGTTCGCCTTCTTGCCCGGAATGCGGATCGGCTCGCGCCCGACCGTGTTCACCTTCGTCACCGTGGCCGCGACGATCGTCTTCGCCTCGATGGGCGTGAGCATCTTCAACGCCTCGGCATAGATCAGCGCCTTCGCGTTGTCCTGGTTGCCGCGTTCGTTGGCCGAGTCGCTCACGTACTTCCACACCTTGTCCTCTTCGGCCTGGATGTCGGAGCGCTGCTTGTGCACGCCGGTGGAGCAATCCTTGTCGGGCGGACAGAGGATGGCGACGTGCTTCTTCACCTCGCCGTCGAGCCGGGCGTCCAGTGCGGCGCGGCGCGCGGAGATGTCGTGCAGCACGCCCATGTTCGACTTGCAGTTGAGATCCGACTTGAACTGCGCGCCTTCGGTGCCGCCGGAGCGCGACTTGCAGTTCGCGAGATAGGACACGATGTCGGCCTTGCAGCGCTCGTCCTTGCACGCGGCCTGCGCCTCGGCGAGGTTCTTGGCGCCGGCGGCCTTCTCCTTCGCTTCCTTGTCGGCCTTGTCCTTGGCCTCCTTCTCCTTGTTGGAGGCCTCCTGCTTCGCGCCTTTCGCGTCCGTCTCCTTCTCCAGTTTCACGACGGCGGATACCCACGCCGGGTACGCCTTGTCCGCGAACGGCGCGAACTCCGCGTAGAGCTGGTCCATCGCCTGCTTGCGGATGTCTGCCGCCTTGCGGTTGCCGGGGTTGTTGGCCGCGGCAGCCATCCGGTTCTGGAAGCGGTCCGGGCTGTTCTGGTTGACGGTGTAGGTCCAGTTCGGATGCTTGTATTCGTAATGCTTCACCGTGTAACCCAGGTACAGGCCCGCGGTCGTCATGCAGGCGAGCTGGAAGTTCTCGCGCGCCCGGTTGTCGACGGTGTATCCGGGTTCCTTCTTGAATTTGGTGGCGCAGTACTTGCCATAGGGGGTCGTGTCACTGTTGAGCAGGTAGCGGCCCGCGCTCTGCGTGTCGGGGCCGAACGAGCGCAGGTCCGTCATCTGCCGCGTCTCTTCCATCTGCGGTTGCTTCTGCGCGTATTCCGCGAAGTACTGCTCGGCGAGCGCGTGGCAGGTCTTCGACGCGTTGTCCGGCGACATCGTGTGCTTGTCGAAGTAGTGGATGCACTGCGGCACCGGCTCGTCGTTCCAGATGTAGGGGCGGAGGTTCTGCGGCTGGTTCTTGAAGGCGGCGTAGTCGCGATAGAGCCGCGGCCGGAACGCGGCCTTGTAGTAGACCTGCGGGTCGACGTGCTTCGTCTGGCCCGAGAGGACATCGCCGGCCGCGCTGGCCGCGGACTCGATGCCCTTGGCTCCGCCCTCGATCACGTTGCCGAGGACGTCCGAGCACTTGCTGCCGGCGGCCACGGTCGCCTTATAGATCTCCTTCACCGAGTCGGGATTCAAGCCGGCGTTGGAAAGCCCGCAGCCGCAGCTGAACGAGGCGAACGCGATGGATGCGCCGGGGATCTTCTGGACGGCCTCTCCGACGGCCGCATCTGCGGCATTGCCGGAGATCAGCTTGTTGACGGAGTCCGGCAGCAGGCCGGCCTTGTCCAGGATCTTCGCGACGGGCTTCGCGGCAGTCGTGTAGAGCGCGCCCTCGCACTGCGGGTTCTTCTTCGGCAGCACGTTGGTGGCGGTCAGCCCGAGCGTGCCGATCATGACAGTCGCCGGCACCGGCGCGGGCGAGGTCACGAGGGCCACGCACTGCGGCTTGGTGACGACGAACTCCACGGCACCCGGGCCGAGCTCCGCGGTGACGAGCGCCAGTTTCGCGTTGGCCTTCACGCATTGGTACGCGTCGCTGAAGACGTCGGCGCGCGCGCCCGTCGCGGCAAGCGCAACGAGGGAGAGCGCGAGCAGCCGCGAGGGCGTGTTCATCAGCAATCCCCGACGCGCTTGGCGCTCACGGTCGAGCGCTGCTCCATCTGCATGGGCTCGGTGATCTTCGCCTGCATGTCGATGGTGAAGGCCTCGGCGCCGATCGTGCCGGTCGCCTGCCCGGTCATCTTCGGATCGCTGCAGGACATGCGAAACGAGATGCGGTCCCCCTCGCGTTTCATGTCGGAGTAGGTGCAGCCCTTCTGCTCCTTGTTCACGTAGGCCTTGCCTTCGTCGATGTCCTTCTTCGTGACGCACTGGGAGAAGTTGATGGCGGGCATGCCCATTCCCATCATGGTCACCTTCACGGAGTAGTCGTACTTGCCGGGCCGGCTCACGTCGGCATGCGCGGCGGTGGCGAGGCAGAGGGCGGCAACGGCTACGGCGAGGCGGGTGGGGCGCATGCGGGTTCTCCGGGTGTTGGAAAGAGGGGCTTCAGGGATACAGACGCGGGCGCGCCGCGAAACACGACATCTATTCGCGTGCCCAGCGACCGTCTTCGACCAGCAAGGTGCAGGTCGCGCGGCCGGCGTCGGGGGCGTCGGTGAAGGTGGCGCGGTTGCCGGCGGCGTCGCGCCAGGTCCAGAGGGTCTTCCGGGCCGGAAGCACGTGTGCGGCAGGCTTGCCCCAGCGCTTGATGCCCGCGTTCACGAGGCGCTGGACGCTCGCGGTGTCACAGCCGAGGTCGGCCGTGCCCTGGGCCAGCACCCTCTCGCCGCGCCGGGTCTTGCGCCACACCGCGACGGCGGGGACCTTCATGCCTTCTATATCGATCGCGCCGGAGCAGGTCGTGGTGGTGGCATGGGCATGGCAGCTCATGCCTGTCGAGCGCGCGAAGGCCTCGTAGGGCTGGCGGTCGAAGGCGAAGCCGCCGAAATCGATCGCGGCCGCGAACGCGGGGGAAACCAGGAAGGCCAGGAGGAGAAAAAGTGCGGCGCGCGGCAAGTCGGTCGTTCCGGCAAGGAGGCTTACCGATACAGACGCGGGCGCGGCGGAAACTACGACATGCCCGTCATTCCCGCGAACGCGGGAATCCAGCGGCTGGGTTCCCGCCTACGCGGGAACGACGGCTCGAGCGGGAACGACGGTTAGAGCGTGAACCAGAGCGGAGCGAGCGGAAGGGTTGCCGGGCGCTTCGCGGCCGTCTCCAGCGCGGCGAGCGTGGCCGCCTTTTTCGCCGGATCGCCGCTCGCGATGGCGTCCACGTGGTCGAGCACGGCGAAGTAAGGGTGCGTGGCCGGGATGCGGGTGGCGGCGAGCTTGCGGGCCGTGGCGCTTTCCTCGCGCGCGCGGTCCGATTGCCCGGCCTGGGCAAGGACGTAAGAGAGGATTCCCTTCAGCGCGTGGCTGCCGGCGGTGCGTGCTCCGGTGGGCGTCGCGAAGTCGGCCGAGAGTTGCGCCGCCGCGCCGGGAGCGTCGGTGGCGCTGCGAACCGTGGCGCGGAGGGCGCAGAGCATGAGCCACTCGTCGCCGGTCTCGAGCTTCAACGCGGTGATGAGCGCCTGCGAACGGTCGAGGAGGGCCGTCGCGCGCGGCAGGTCTCCTGCATCGATCGCGACGTTCGCCAGGCCCACCAGGGCGCGGAGGACCGAACGCTGCGGCGGGACGTCCTTCTCGGGCAGGGCGGCGAGCGCCCGATCGAAGTAGGCCTTTGCCGCGGCCGGATCGTTGGCCGCGCGCGCGCAGATGGCGGCCTTGGAGAGCACGTCGATGGTGAGCGCGTGGTCGGGCCCGGAGGTTCGCGAGCGCACCTCCACCAGTTGGGCGTTCTGCGCCTGGCAGTCGCGGTACTCGCCGAGCTGGCGCTGGAACTCCGCCAGGTACCAGCGGTGGATCAGCGTCTGGTTGGCATCGGGGCCGAGGACCTTCGCGAGATCGTCCGTGAGAGGCCCCAGGCGCGCCGCGGCGCCGACGATGTCGCCACTGCGGTAAATGCTGATCGCGAGGTTGCCGCGAATGGTGAGCGCCGAGACGACCTTGCCCGGCGGTGGCGTGAGGAGGATCGGCTCCAGCGGGCGCAGCACCCCCGGCACTTCGCGCCATCGCCCGATCACGCTCAAGCCCGTGGCGCGGCCGTTCTGCGCTTCGGCGTAGAGCCAGTGGGTCTCGCCGAGCCGCGCGCGTACGTCTTCCGCGAGCTTCTCGGAGGTCACCAGGCAGGCGTCGTTCGGTTCCACCTTGCACTGCGCGAACGTGAGGTAGACCTTGCCCAGTGCGACCGACTCGGCCACCGGCCCGTCGGCGGCCTCGACGATCGGTAGCGCCTCGCGGTAGTGCCCCACTGCATCGGCGAACTTCTCGGCGTCGGACTCGGCGAGGGCGAGCGACAGCAGGATGCGCGCGCGTTCCAGCGAGCCCTTCCCCGACTTCGCTTCCTCCGCGTTCGCCGCCGCGAGGAGCAGCGGCAGCGCCTTGTCCGGGCGCTGCAGCGACGTGTACGTCGTGCCCAGCGTGCGTTGCAGCTCGGCGCGTGTTTCGGGTTGCGTGGCGAACCGCCTGTCGAGCTCCGTCGTGGCGGCATCGACCACGTCGCGGGCGGTGAGCTTCTCGCCCTTGGCCTTCTCGGGGTCGGCGGCCTGGAAGATGTCGACGAGGAACGCGCTCACGGCTTTCGCCTTGCCGGCCTCGCTTTCGGCCTGCGCCTTGTCGCGCCGGGATGCGGCCTCGGCCGCGAGCGCCTTTGCTTCGCCGCGCTTCGCGTTGTCGCTCTCGCTGGTGGCGATCGCCGCCTGTTGCTGCGCGTTCGCCGCCTCGCGCTCGGCGCGTGACGATTCGCTCTCCGCACGCGCGAGTGCCGCCTTGGCGCGCAGCGCCTGCTGCTGCGCATCGGCGAGCGCGGCAACGGCCACTCGCTCCTGCCCGCGTGCCTGCTCCGCGAGCCAGATCGCCGCCACGAGGCCGACCGTCACCGCGACCAGCGCCGCGGCGGTGGCTATCGACAGCGCACGGTTGCGGCGCGACCACAGCAGCAAGCGTTGGAGAGCGGTGGGCGTCGTTGCCGTGACCGGCCTCGCGTCGAGCCAGCGCGCGAGGTCGTCGGCGAACGCGGCCATGGTGGGATAGCGGCGTTCCGGTTCCCGCGCCAGCGCGCGCGCGAGCACCGCGACGAGGCTTGCGTCGAAGCTTCCCGCAAGCGGCCGCGCCTCGTCGTGGACGATCGCGTATTCGAGCGAGCGGCGCGTGCCGTCCTTCGGCTGGTGCGGACGCGATCCGGCGAGCAACTCATAGAGCACGACACCGAGGGAGTAGACATCGGCTCGCACGTCGGTGGCCGTGCCGGCGACCTGCTCGGGCGCGCTGTACTCGAGCGTGAGGGCCCGCCCCGTGGCGCGCGTGAGCCCGTCGCCAGCCTGGCCCTCGGCGTCGAGCAGCGCGGCGATGCCGAAGTCCAGGACCTTGGGCACGCCCGCATCGGTCACGAGGATGTTGTGGGGCTTCAGGTCGCGGTGCACCACGAGGCGCCCGTGCGCATGCGCCACCGCCTCGGCGACCTTCTGCACCAACGACACTCGCGCGCGCGTGGAGAGCTTGCGCTGCGCGGCGTGCTCGAGCAGCGTGCGCCCCTCGACATACTCCAGCACGATGAACGGGTGCGTATCCGCGAGGCCGGCGTCGAGCAGGCGCGCGATGTTGGGGTGGTCCAGCCGCGCGAGCACCTCGCGCTCGCGCGCGAAGCGGCGGGCAAGCACGTGGCGATCCACGTCTGCACGCAGCAGCTTGATGGCGGCCGCGCCCTGGTAGAGGCCGTCGGCGCGCTCGGCCTTCCACACCTCGCCCATGCCGCCCTCGCCCAACTTGTGGGTGAGAGACCACGGACCGAAGCGATCGCCGGCGTGTGCGGCGGGGATGGCACCGCGATCGACCGCGGCGGCGAGCGCGTGCGCGAAACGATCGGCGCTCACGCCGCCCAGGTTGCCGGCGTCGGGCCGGGCCTGCAGCTCGAGGGCCCGGCGAACGGCGCGCGCCTCTTCCTCGGGCAACGTGGCGAGCCAGCCTTCGAGCGTCGCGGGGTCGCGCTCGAGCGCTTCGGCGATCAGTGCGGAACGCCGGCGGAGCTGTGCGTCATCCATTCGCGGTCCCGAGCATTTCTTCCAGCAGCGCGCGGGCACGGACCCAGTCACGGTCCACGGTGCGGGTGGAGACGCCGCGCATTTGCGCGATCTCGTCCAGCCCGAAGCCCGCGAAGTAGCGCAGCTCCACCAACGCATGCAAGTCGGGCTCCACACGCTGCAGGCGCGCGAGCGCTTCGTCGAGCGCGGCCCACGAGTCCAGGTCACCGCCCGCGGCAATGTTCTCCGCGCCCGACAGCGTGACGTGTGTCGCTCCGGCGCCGCGCTTGTCCGCGGCCTGGCCGCGAAGGTGGTCCAGCACGACGGAACGAAGCACCTTGCCCATGTAGGCGAAGAACTGGGCGCGCGTGGCGCCCTCGATGCCTTCGCGCTGCGCGATGCGCAGGAACCCCTCGTTCACGAGCGCGGTGGTGTTGAGGCTGGTGACGCCGCCCGCCTCGAAGAGGCGCGCCCTCGCGAGACGTTTGATCTCGGGATAGAGGACTGCGTAGAGCCGCGCGGCGGCATCCGGCTCCCCCGAGCGTATCGAGGAGAGCAACTGCGTCACGGACTCCATCCCCCGAGTATAAATGCTGAATAAAGGGGTCAGACTCCTTTATTGCTCGTCATTCCCGCGAAGGCGGGAATCCAGCCAGCAATAAAGGAGTCTGACCCCTTTATTCAGCCTTACTTCTTCTCGATTCCCATCACGACGTCGGGGAGCCACGTCACGGTCGCGGGGAAGATCGTGATGATGGCGATGGTGACGACGAGCATCGCGAAGAACGGGAGCGACGCCTTCGCGATGTAGTTCGAGTCGTGCCCGGTCATGTTCTGCAGCACGAAGAGGTTGAAGCCCACCGGCGGCGTGACCTCCGCGATCTCCACCATCAGCACGATGAAGATGCCGAACCACACGAGGTCGAAGCCGGCCTTCTGGATCATCGGCAGCACGACGGCCGAGGTGAGGACGATCATCGAGATGCCGTCCAGCGCGGTGCCCAGCACGATGTAGAGGATGGCGAGCACGCCGATCAGCATGTACGGGCTCAGGTTCATCGCGGCCACCCACTCGGCGAGCGCGCGCGGAATGCCGGTGAAGCCCATCGCGAGCGAGAGGTACGAGGCGCCGGCGAGGATGATCATGATCATGCACGACACGCGCGTGGCGGACATGAGGCTCTCGAAGAAATTGCGCACGGTGAGCGAGCCGCTCCACCACGCGATGGCGAGCGACCCCAGCACGCCGTAGGCCGCGCATTCCGTGGCGCTCGCGATACCGGTCACCAGCACCCACACGATGAACACGATCAGGAGCGTCACCGGGATCAGGTTTCCCGAGGCCTTGATCTTCTGCATGAACGTCATCGACGGGCCCGGCGGCGGCGTCTTCTCGGGGTTCATGAGCGCCCACACGATGATGTAGCCCGAGAAGAGCGCCATCAGGATGAACCCGGGGATGAAGCCCGCGAGAAAGATGCGGATGATCGATGCGTCCGCCGCAACCGCGTACACCACCATCGTGATCGACGGCGGGATGAGGATGCCCAGCGTCCCGGCCGTGGCGAGCGAGCCCAACGCCACCTTCTCGTCGTAGCCGCGCTTCATCAACTCGGGCAGTGCCACTTTCGACACCGTGGCGCACGTAGCCGCGGAGGAGCCCGACACGGAGCCGAAGATCCCACAGCCGAGGATGTTCACGTGCATGAGCCGGCCCGGAAGCTTGTTGAGCCACGGGGCGAGCCCATCGAACATCTCCTGCGAGAGCTTGGTGCGGAAGAGGATCTCGCCCATCCACACGAACATCGGCAGTGCGGCGAGCGTCCACGAGGACGACGAGCTCCAGAACGCCGTGAAGAGGTTCTTGCCGGGCGGCGTGCCGGTGAAGAACGAGAAGCAGACGAAGCCCACGATCGCGAGCGTGAGCGCGATCCACACGCCGCCGGCCAGCAGCGCGAACATGAACACGAGGAGCAGGCCCGCGATCTCGATCAACTCCATCTACATGTCCTCGCTGTAGTCGCCGCGGGCGTGGCGCTCTTCCATCTTCACGACGTAGATGGGCTTCCCGCCGCGCAGCACCACGATCAACTGGTCGAGGACGGCCACGAAGAGCAGCGTGGCGCCGACGACGAACGACATCTGCGGGATCCACATCGGCACGACCAGGAGCCCCGTGGACATCTCGTGGTACTTCCAGCTCTCGTAGACGTACTTCACCGCCCAGAACGCGAGGTAGCCCGTGAAGGCCGAGGCGATCGCGAGCGAGGCGACCTCCTGCCAGTGGCGGGCGCGCGCCGGCAGCTTGTCGATGCCGAGCGTCACGCGCACGAAATCTCCATAGCGGAAGGTGTGCGCGAACGCGAGGAAGGCCGAAGCCGCGCAGAACCACGCCACGAGGTCATCCATGCCGCCCGATTTCATGCCCGTCTCGCGCAGCACCGTCTGCGCGATCATGAGGACGAAGATCCCCAGAACGAAAAACGCCGCGAGGTAGCCCGCGGCGTCGTAGAGGAAGTCGAGCGCCTTGCGCACGACCTACTTCTTGAACGCGTCGACGACCGCCTGCCCGTCGGGCCCCGCGGCCTTGACCCAGTCCGCGGTCATGGTGTCGCCGATCTTCTTCAGGTCCGCGCGCAGCTGCGGCGAAGGGGGTGCCACCGTCATGCCGTTCTTGGCGAGCGTCTCCAGGTAGCCCTTGGCTTTTTCCTCGCTGTCCTTCCAGCCGCGAGCCTCCGCATCCGCCGCCGCCTTCAGCACGGCGGCCTGCGTGGGCTTGTCGAGCTTGTCGAACGCTTCCTGGCTCACGAACACGATGTTCTTCGGGAGCCACGCCTGCGTGTCGTAGTAGTACTTCACGCTCTCCCAGGCCTTCGTGTCGACACCGGTGGCGCCGGACGTGATGTTGGCGTTCACCACACCCGTGGTCATGGCCTGCGCGAGCTCGGCTGCTTGAACGGTGACCGGCTGCGCACCGACCAGCTCGGCGATCTTCGCCGTGGCCGGGTTGTAGGCGCGCATCTTGAGGCCCTTCATGTCGGCCACCGAGGCGATCGGCTTGTTGGTGTAGATGCCCTGCGGCGGCCAGGCCACCGAGTAGAGGATCTTCAGGCCCTGCTTGGCGAAGCGGTCCTCGGTCACCTTGCGCGAGACCTGCCAGAGCTTCATCGCGTCCGCATAGCTGGTGGCGAGGAAGGGGACGGAATCGAGGCCGAAGATCGGGTCCTCGTTGGAGTAGCCGGAGATGAGGATCTCGCCGATCTGCGCCTGGCCGCTCTGCACGGCGCGCTTGATCTCGTTGGCCTTGAAGAGCGAGGCGTTGGCGTGCACCGTGATCTTCAGCTTGCCGGCCGTGGCCTTGTCGATGTCGGCCGCGAACTGGTTGATGTTGACGGTATGAAGGTTCGCCGGGCCGTACGGCGTGGGCATGTCCCATTTGGTCTGTGCGGCGGCGGGCAGGGCGGCCGCGATCGCAAAGGCGGCGGCGAGGGCGTGCAGGCGCTTCATGATGGTGTTCTCCCGTTGGTGATCGTCATTCCCGCGGAGCCTGCCCCCGAATGAATCTATCGGGGGGCGGGGATCCACGGTCTTTCTAGCATCGCCGACTTGCGCATGTCAACGAAATACTGATAATTTGTCGGCAAAGTGCCATGAAAACGAAACCGATCGTCCCGCCGCGCATCGTCTCCTCCGCCCACCTCGCCGTGGGGCGCGGGGCCGAGGTCTCGGAATTCGAGTACGGGATGATCATGTGCGGCCACGCGTTCCATCGCTGGATCGTGCGCTGCATGGCCGCCGCGGGCATGAAGGACATGACGCCCATGGACGTCCTGGTCCTCCATCACGTGAACCACCGCGCCCGCAACAAGAAGCTCGCCGACATCTGCTTCGTGCTGAACGTCGAGGATACCCACGTCGTCAGCTACTCGCTGAAGAAGCTCGCCGCGGCCGGCTTCGTGAAGAGCGAGCGGAACGGCAAGGAGGTCCTCTTCGCCACCACGGCTCGCGGGCAGGCGCTGATCGACAAGTATCGGGAAGTGCGGGAGGCGTGCCTGGTGGCGAGCCTGAACCCCGACGGCTCGGACAACGACAAGCTGGCGGACGTTGCTTCCTTCCTGCGTTTCATGTCGGGACTGTATGACCAAGCCGCTCGCGCTGCGTCTTCTCTTTAACGACTAAAGAAAAGCATATGAACCACGGAGAACACGGAGAACACGGAGGAAAAGCCAAAGCAGGATGATTCGTGGCGGCGACATTGGGCCCTTCGCGATCCATTCAGATTGCCTTTGCTTTTCCTCCGTGTTCTCCGTGTTCTCCGTGGTTCAATCCGGGTTATGAGCGAAGCGACCAAATGGCAGTTCTGGATCGACCGTGGCGGCACCTTCACGGACGTCGTCGGCCGCAAGCCCGACGGCTCCCTCGTCACCCACAAGCTCCTCTCCGAGAACCCCGAGCAGTACCGTGACGCGGCCGTCGCCGCCATCCGCCACCTGCTCGGCGTGAAGCCGGGCGATCCGGTGCCGGTCGAGAAGATCGAGGCGGTGAAGATGGGCACCACCGTCGCCACCAACGCGCTCCTCGAGCGCAAGGGCGAGCCGACGGTGCTCTTCATCACGAAGGGCTTCCGCGACCAGTTGCGTATCGCTTACCAGAACCGGCCGAAGATCTTCGAGCGCCACATCCGGCTGCCGGAGCTGCTCTACAAGAAAGTCGTCGAGGTGCCCGAGCGCATGAGCGCGCAGGGCGACAGGGTGGAGGCGCTGGACGAGGGCGAGGCCTGGCGCGAGCTGAAGGCCGCGCACGCCGAAGGCTTCCGCTCCATCGCCATCGTCTTCATGCACGGCTACCGCTATCCGAAGCACGAGGCGCGCGTAGCGGAGCTGGCGTGGGAGGCGGGCTTCCGCCAGGTGTCGGTGTCGCACCAGGTGAGTCCGCTCATGAAGATCGTCTCGCGCGGGGACACGACGGTGGTCGACGCGTACCTCTCGCCGATCCTGCGGCGCTACGTGGACCAGGTCTCGGGCGACCTTCCGGGTGCCCGCGTGATGTTCATGCAGTCCAACGGCGGCCTCACCGACGCGCATCGCTTCCAGGGGAAGGATTCCATCCTCTCCGGACCCGCGGGCGGGATCGTCGGCATGGTGCGCACGTCGGAGCTCGCGGGCTTCGGCAAGGTCATCGGCTTCGACATGGGCGGCACGTCCACGGACGTCTCGCACTACGCCGGAGCGCTCGAGCGCGAGTTCGAGACGCTGGTCGCGGGCGTGCGCATGCGGGCGCCGATGATGTCGATCCACACCATCGCGGCCGGCGGCGGATCGATCCTGCATTTCGACGGCCAGCGCCAGCGCGTGGGCCCGGATTCCGCGGGCGCCAACCCCGGCCCCGCTTGCTACCGGCGCGGCGGCCCGCTCGCCGTCACCGACTGCAACGTGATGCTGGGCAAGATCCAGCCGGCGTACTTCCCGAAGGTATTCGGGCCGAAGGCGAACGAAGCGCTCGATGCGGACGTGGTGCGGGAGAAGTTCACCGCGATCGCCGCCGAGATCGAGAAGGCGACCGGAAAGAAGCAGACCCCCGAGCAGCTCGCCGAGGGCTACATCGCGATCGCCGTGGCGAACATGGCCAACGCGATCAAGTTCATCTCCGTGCAGCGCGGCCACGACGTCACCGAGTACACGCTCGCCTGCTTCGGCGGCGCGGGCGGGCAGCATGCGTGCCTGGTGGCCGACGAGCTCGGCATGAAGCGCGTCTTCATCCATCCGCTCGCGGGCGTCCTCTCCGCGTACGGCATGGGGCTGGCCCAGGTGCGCGCGCTTCGCGAAGAGGCCGTCGAAGGCAAGCTCGGCGACGAAGCGCTCACGACCGTGGAATTCCTCGGCGCCAAGCTCGCGATGCAGTGCACCGAGGAGCTGGCCGCGCAGGGTGCGGCCGTGGGCGAGATCCACAAGCGCGTCCACCTCAAGTACGACGGCACGGATACGGCGCTCCCGGTGCCGCTCGGCCCGCCGGCGCAGATGCGCGCGGAATTCGAGAAGCAATACGGCGCGCGCTTCAGCTTCCTCATGCCGGACCGCTCGCTGGTGATCGAGGCGGTCTCGGTCGAGGCGGTGGGCCAGGCCGATGCGCCCGAGGAGCAGACCGCCGCCGGGCTCGCCGCCCGCCCGCTCGCCCAACCCCTGGGCCACGCCGAGATGACCACGCAGGCGGCCTCGCACCGCACGCCGATCTACGACCGCGACCAGCTCGCCGTCGGCCAGAAGATCGCCGGGCCCGCGATCATCGCCGAGAAGAACGCCACCACGATCGTCGAGCCGGGCTGGGAGGCGCGCGTGACGCCGCTCGACCACATGGTGCTGGAGCGCGTGGTGCCGCGGCAGGCGCGCTACGCCGCCGGAACGCAGGCCGACCCGGTGATGCTGGAGGTGTTCAACAACCTCTTCATGTCGATCGCGGAGCAGATGGGCGTGCGTCTCGCGCAGACGGCCTATTCCGTCAACATCAAGGAGCGCCTCGATTTCTCCTGCGCGCTCTTCGACGCCGAGGGCAACCTGATCGCCAACGCTCCGCACATGCCGGTGCACCTGGGCTCGATGGGTGAATCGATCAAGACCGTGATCCGCAAGAACGCGGGAACGATGAAGCCCGGCGACGTGTACGTGCTGAACGACCCGTACAACGGCGGCACGCACCTGCCCGACGTCACGGTGATCACGCCCGTGTTCGACGACAAGAACGCCGGGATCCTTTTCTACGTCGGGTCTCGCGGCCACCACGCCGACATCGGCGGCATCACGCCGGGCTCCATGCCGCCGTTCTCGCACACGGTCGAGGAGGAAGGCGTGCTCCTCGACAACGTGAAGCTGGTCGAGGGCGGGCGCATGCTCGAGAAGGCGATGCGCGAGCGCCTGAAGGCGGCGACGTATCCCGCGCGCAATCCCGACCAGAACATCGCGGACCTTCGAGCGCAGATCGCCGCCAACGAGAAGGGCGTGCAGGAGCTGCGCCGGATGGTCGGCCACTTCGGCCTGGAGGTCGTGAAGGCGTACATGAAGCACGTGCAGGACAACGCCGAGGAGAGCGTTCGCCGCGTGATCGGCGTGCTGAAGGACGGATCGTACGAGTACGAGATGGACAACGGCGCGATGATCCGCGTGAAGATCTCCATCGGCACCGACCGCCGCAGCGCCACGATCGACTTCACCGGCACCAGCGCCCAGCTCGAGAGCAACTTCAACGCGCCGGCCGCGGTGGTGTACGCCGCCGTGCTCTACGTCTTCCGCACGCTCGTGGACGACGAGATTCCGCTGAATGCCGGGTGCCTGAAGCCGCTGAAGGTGATCATCCCCGAGGGCTCGATGTTGAACCCGAGCCCGCCCGCGGCCACGGTCGCCGGCAACGTCGAGACCTCGCAGTGCATCACCGACACGCTCTACGGGGCGCTCGGCGCGATGGGCGCCTCCTGCGGGACGATGAACAACTTCACGTTCGGCAACGACCGCTACCAGTACTACGAGACCGTCTCGGGCGGAACGGGCGCGGGGCCCGGGTTCAACGGAACCGACACCGTGCAGACGCACATGACCAACTCACGCCTCACCGATCCCGAGGTGCTGGAGTGGCGCTTCCCGGTGCGGATCGACGAGCACACCATCCGCCAGGGCAGCGGCGGCGGCGGGAAATGGCATGGGGGCAATGGCGCTACGCGGCGCGTGCGCTTCCTCGAGAAGATGACGGCGGCGATCCTGGCCGGCCACCGGCGGATTCCTCCCTACGGCATGGCGGGTGGCAAGCCCGGCGCGGTCGGCGCCAATTGGGTCGAGCGCTCCGACGGATCGCGCACCGAGCTTTCCTTCGCCGACGAGACCGAGATGGAGATCGGCGACATCTTCGTCATCGAAACGCCCGGCGGCGGAGGCTACGGCACGCCGTAGCCGCTAGAAGCCGCCAAAGAATCCGGTCTTCCAGTACTCGAACTTCTTGTTGCGATAGATGTGCGTGAAGACGTCCTTGTCGGCGTCGTAGCCGTTGCTGCCGTTGCGCACGAACTTCATCTTGCCCGTGGCACCCTCGTAGCTCACCTTCGCCAGCGCGTCGCGGAAGGCCGTGCGGTCGGCGGCGACGTTGCCGGTGAGGCTCGTCTTCTTCAGCCCCTCGGCCACGATGAAGAGCGCGTCGTAGGCGAGCGCGGCGAAGTGGTTGGGCTTCACCTTGTACTTCGCCTCGTAGGCCGCGATGAAGGCGAGGTTCCTGGGCGAGTCGAAGTCCAGCGACCACGGGATCGTGAACACGACGTTGTTCGCCGCGTCCTTCGCCGTGTCGTAGATCGTCTGGGAGACGAAGTTGTTGTTGCCGATGATGGGGATGTCCAGCCCCTGCTTCTTCGCCTCGATCATGATCGCCGCGGCGTCGTTGGCGCGGGTCGAGACGTAGAGGACGTCGGGCGTCTTGGCCTTGATGCGCGTGATGCGGGCGGGGAAATCCTTCGTCCCCGCGAGGAAGGGCTCGCGGGCCACCAGCGTGGCCTTGCTCTTCAGGATCTCCGGACCGGCGGCGAAGAAGGCGTTCTGGGCGAAGTTGTCGTCGTCCTGGAAGATCGCGGCGACGCGCTTCACGCCCAGCTTGGCCGCCGCGGCGCGGATCGACTGCGGCGTCATGATGTCCTCGGTCACGGCGTTGCGGAACGTGTAGGTGCCGATCTTCGTGAGGTGCGAGGACGTGAGGCTGGTCCCGAAGGCGACGACCTTGGCCCCGTCCGAGAACACCCAGGCCTGCTCGGCCTGCGGCGTGAGGGTCGGCCCGAAGATCATCAGGACGTTGGCCTTGATGAGCTGGTCGAACACGGCCTGCGCATCCGCCGGCGTTCCCTTGTCGTCCTTCACGTCGAGGGCGACGGGCTTGCCGTCCACGCCACCGGCGGCGTTCAGGTGCTCGAGCGCGAGGTTGAGCCCGTTCACCGTGCTCACGCCGTTGACGGCGTTGGGTCCGGTCAGGGTGGCGGAAACACCGAGTCGTATCGGTGCCTGGGCGCCCGCCGCGGTGGCGAACATGCAGGCAGCGGCGATCGATGCGATACGTAGTCGCAGTCGGATCATCTTTGGCTCCTCCGGGAGTCCTGTTTGTACGACCACTATAGGCGAGGGCGCCCTCGGTTGACATTTTTCATTTGCAAGCGGAAGCGTCAACGGCCGTGTGCGAAAAATCACTTTGTCGCACCCCCCGCTGCGTATAAAATAGGCACCCCTTCCGCGCGATGCACGGCGTGGAAAACACACAGCGTCGTTCCCGTGAAAATCGGCCCCCACCAGCTCAAGAACAATCTCATCGTCGCGCCCATGGCCGGCGTGACCGACAGGCCTTTCCGCCAGCTTTGCAAGAAGCTCGGCGCGGGCATGGCCGTGTCCGAGATGGTGGCGTCGAACTCCCTGCTGTGGGGCTCGGAGAAGACCATCCGCCGCGGCAACCACGACGGCGAGGTGGAGCCGAAGGTGATCCAGATCGCCGGCAGCGATCCGGAGATGATGGCCGAGGCCGCCCGGTACAACGTGGACAAGGGCGCCCACATCATCGACATCAACATGGGCTGCCCGGCCAAGAAGATCTGCAACGTGGCCGCGGGCTCCGCGCTCCTGAAGGACGAGCCGCTGGTCGCGCGCATCGTGGATGCGGTGGTGAGAGCCGTCAACGTCCCCGTCACCCTCAAGATCCGCACCGGCTGGAGCAAGGACAACCGCAACGCGCTCATCATCGCGCGCATCGCGGAGGAGCACGGCATCCAGTCGCTCGCCATGCACGGCCGCACGCGCGCCTGCATGTACACCGGCGACGCGGAGTACGACACCATCCGCGCCGTGAAGCAGTCGGTGAAGATCCCCGTGGTCGCCAACGGCGACATCACCACGCCGGAGAAGGCGAAGTTCGTGCTGGAGTACACCGGAGCGGATGCCGTGATGATCGGCCGCGCCGCCCAGGGCCGTCCGTGGATCTTCCGCGAGATCGAGCATTACCTGAAGACGGGCGAGAAGCTGGCACCTCCCGAGGTGACCGAGATCCGCGACGTCTGTCTCGAGCACATTCATGATCTCTACGAGTTCTACGGGATCGAACGCGGCTCCCGCGTGGCCCGCAAGCACATCGCGTGGTACACGAAGGGCCTGCGGAACTCCGCGGTCTTCCGCTCGAGCATGAACACGATGGAGTCCGCGGAGGAGCAGATCGCCGCGATCAAGCAATTCTTCGGCGAGCAGCTGGAAGCCTCGCCGCGCCTGGAATACGAAGACGAGGTCGCCCTTGCAGCCTAGAACCCACCAAAACAAGCGCTCCGACGCCCGGGCCGATTCATCCGGCCGCGAGAACGAGCTTTCCTCCACCGTGCGCAAGGTCATGAAGCAGTACTTCAAGGACCTGGACGGCGAGAAGACGGTCGACGTGTACGCGATGGTGCTGGCGTGCGTGGAGAAGCCCATGCTGGAGGTGGTGATGAACCACGCGCAGGGCAACCAGACGAAAGCCGCCGAGCTCCTCGGCATCAACCGCAACACGCTGCGCAAGAAGCTCCAGGAACACGGGATCGAATGACATGTCCGCTGTGAAGATCCGGCGGGCACTGCTCAGCGTTTCGGACAAGTCGGGCATCGTCGAGCTCGCGAAGACCCTCCTCACCCACGGCGTGCAGATCCTCTCCACCGGCGGCACCGCGAAGCTCCTGCAGCTGAACGGCGTCGTGGTGACCGAGGTCGGCGACTACACCGGCTTCCCCGAGATGATGGACGGCCGCGTGAAGACGCTGCACCCCAAGGTGCACGGCGGCATCCTCGCGCGGCGCGATCTCCCGGAACACACGGACGCGATGTCGAAGCACGACATCCCGCCCATCGACCTCGTCGTCGTGAACCTCTATCCCTTCGCGCAGACCGTCGCGAAGAAGGGCGTCTCGATGGAAGACGCCATCGAGAACATCGACATCGGCGGCCCGGCGATGGTGCGCGCGGCGGCGAAGAACCATGCGTTCGTCACGGTGGTGACCGATCCCGCCGACTACGCGGGGATCATCAAGTCGATGAAGGCGAATGGCGGCGCGCTGGAGATGGCCGACCGCTACGCGTTCGCGGCCAAGGCCTTCAGCCATACCGCCGAGTACGACGGGATGATCAGCAACTGGCTCACGGCGCGCGATGACAAGGGTACGGCCCGCGACTTCCCGGACCGCTTCAACGTCTCGATGAAGCTCGCGCAGGAGCTGCGCTACGGCGAGAACCCGCACCAGAAGGCGGCGTTCTACGTCGAACGCGATCCGCCCAAGGGCACGCTGGCTTCTTTCAAGCAGCTGCAGGGCAAGGAGCTCTCGTACAACAACATCGCGGACTCGGATGCTGCGTGGGAATGTGTCCGCACGTTCGACGTGCCTGCGTGCGTGATCGTGAAGCACGCGAACCCCTGCGGCGTCGCGGTCGCGGAATCCTCGGCGCAGGCCTACCAGCGCGCCTTCCTCACCGACCCGACATCGGCGTTCGGCGGCATCATCGCGTTCAACCGCGAAGTCGACGGCACCACGGCCGAAGCCATCTCGAAGCAATTCGCCGAAGTGGTGCTCGCGCCGTCCTACGATGCGGCCGCGCTGGAAGTGTTCGCGGCCAAGAAGAACGTTCGCGTGCTTTCGATCGAGGTCGCCAAGAACCTGAACAAGGTCGAGATGAAGCGCGTGGGCGGCGGCTTGCTCGTCCAGACCGCGGATGACTTCGACGTCTCCGAGCTCCGCATCGTCTCCAAGCGCGACCCGTCGAAGCAGGAGATGAACGACCTCATCTTCGCCTTCCGCGTCGCCAAGTTCGTGAAGTCCAACGCGATCGTCTTCTGCTCCGGCGGCATGACGCTGGGCGTGGGCGCCGGGCAGATGAGCCGCGTCGACTCCACGCGCATCGCTTCCATCAAGGCGAAGAACAACGGGCTTTCGCTGAAGGGCTCGGTCGCCGCGTCGGACGCGTTCTTCCCGTTCCGCGACGGCCTCGACGTCATCGCCGCCGCGGGTGCGAAGGCCGTGATCCAGCCGGGCGGAAGCATGCGCGACAAGGAAGTGATCGCCGCGGCCGACGAGCACGGCATGGCGATGGTGATCACGGGGATGCGTCACTTCCGTCACTAGATCCGTCATTCCCGCGAAAATAAATGGGGTCAGACTCCAATTAAGTTAATTCCTCCGATGCGGTGTTCCGCATCCGAATTAACTTAATTGGAGTCTGACCCCATTTATTTTCGCGCGGGGGAGACGAAATGGGGAGCGTCGGGAAGCAATGAAGCTACTGGTCATCGGGTCCGGCGGTCGGGAACACGCAATGGCGTGGCGCTTGGCGCAATCCCCCAAGGTCTCGCGCGTCTACCTGGCGCCCGGCAACGCCGGCACCGCGCGCGAGGACGGCCTCTTCAACGTCGACATCACCGGCATTCCCGAGCTCGTGGCCTTCGCGAAGAAGGAAGGCATCGAGACCACGGTCGTCGGCCCCGAGGGACCGCTCGCCGCGGGTGTCGTCGATGCTTTCCGCGAAGCGGGCCTGCGCATCTTCGGCCCCACGAAGGCGGGCGCGCAGCTGGAGTCGTCCAAGGACTTCGCCAAGCGCTTCATGGCGCGCCACAAGATCCCGACCTCGAAGTACGAGACCTTCACCGATGCCAAGGCGGCGCACGCGTACATCGACGCGAACGGCGCGCCGATCGTGATCAAGGCCGACGGCCTCGCCGCGGGCAAGGGCGTCGTCGTCGCGATGGACCTCAAGGAAGCGCACGACGCCATCGACATGATGCTGGCCGGCAACAAGCTCGGTGACGCCGGCCATCGCGTCGTCGTCGAGGAATTCATGGACGGCGAGGAGGCGAGCTTCATCGTCATGGTGGACGGCAAGAACGTGCTGCCCTTCGCCTCGAGCCAGGACCACAAGCGCATCTTCGACGGCGACAAGGGCCCGAACACCGGCGGCATGGGCGCGTACTCGCCCGCGCCGGTCGTCACGCCCGAAGTCCACAACCGCACGATGCGCGAGATCATCATGCCCACCGTGAAGGGCATGGCCGCCGATGGCATTCCGTACACGGGCTTCCTCTACGCGGGCCTCATGGTCGGCAAGGACGGAGCGCCGCGCGTGGTGGAATTCAACTGCCGCATGGGCGACCCCGAGACGCAACCCATCTTCATGCGCCTGAAGAGCGACTTCCTCGAGATCGTCGACCACGCGATCGACGGAACGCTGGGTGACGTCGAGGCGGAATGGGATCGCCGCGCCGCGCTCGGCGTGGTCCTCGCCGCGGCGGGGTACCCCGAAGCGCCGAAGAAGGGCGACGAGATCACCGGCCTGCCGAAGGACGAGGAGGACTTCCACGTCTTCCATGCGGGGACGGCCGTGAAGAATGGAAAAGTCGTCACCCACGGCGGTCGCGTGCTCTGCGTCACCGCGCTGGGCGACAAGGTGAAGATCGCCGCCGATCGCGCCTACCAGGTCGCCGAGAAGATCCGCTTCGACGGCCAGCAGATGCGCCGCGATATCGGCCACCGCGCGTTCAACCGGCGCTAGGCCATGAACGAACCGATCGACATCGATTACGTCCACCGGTTTCCGCACCGGTACTGGTTCTCGACCTGGACCACGGACGAGGAGAACCCCGAGGGCGTGCGCTACAAGCTGCTGTCGGCGCGACCGGAGTCTTCCGGGCCCATCGAGCTCGTCGTCCTTGCGGAAAACAAGGCCGCGAAGCTGACCGTGGTCGATCGCACGTCGGTCTCGGCGTCGAATTTCGAGAAGACCGTCGCGGTGTACGTCGACGGCCTCTCCGATTCGCTGGGTGTCAGTTTCTTCGCGATCGACCTCTCCCGCCAGCGCACGCCGGCCGACGCGATGCGCATCCTCGTCGACGCGGGGTGGTACACGCTGCGATGAGCGCACCGGCGATCCGCGGTGTCATCTTCGATCTCTTCCATACGCTGACCGCGCGCGAGTCGCAGTGGTCCGCATGCCCGGCCACGTACGACATGCTGGGCGTGGACCGCGTCGCATGGGACCGCGTGCTCCTGGAGTCGTCGCGCTGGCGCCTGGTGGGCGAGGAGCGCGATCCGTACACCATCTTCAGCCGCCTGGTGACCGAGGTCGATCCGACGATTCCCGATGCCAAGGTGCGTGACGTGCTCGCGCGCCGCACGGTGCGCTTCGCCGACTGCTTCCGGAACATTCCCGCCGAGAACGTGGCGATGCTCCGGTCGTTGCGCGGCCTGGGGTACAAGGTCGCACTGCTCAGCAATGCCGACGCCTTCGACATCGCGGACTACGGCAGCAGCGCGCTTCGCGGGTGCTTCGACGTCGAGATCTTCTCGTGCGACGTGGGCTGCGTGAAGCCCGAGCCGGAGATCTTCCACAAGTGCCTCGAGGCATTGGGCCTTCCCGCGAGCGAGTGCGTGTTCGTGGGCGACGGTGGCTCCGACGAGCTCGCGGGTGCCAGGGCCGTGGGGCTTCGCACCGTGTTCGTGTCGGGCGTCATGGCCGAGCTCTGGCCAGGGCAGATCGCGTCGCGCCGCGCGGCGGCCGACCACCACGTCGAATGGGCGCACGAGGTCGAGGCGCTTTTCAAGGGCGAGCCCGCCACGGCTTGATAGACTGCGCGCCATGGACGTGAACGCGGTCAAGGACTACCTGCTGGGCCTGCAGCAATCGATCGTCGCCGAGATGTCGCAACGCGACGGCGGTGCTTTCGCACGCGACGAATGGCAGCGGCCCGAAGGCGGCGGCGGCCTCACCTGCATCCTCGAGGGCGGCGACGTACTCGAGCGCGCGGGGGTCGGCTTCTCGCATGTGAAGGGCGCCAGCCTTCCACCATCGGCCTCAGTGCACCGGCCCGAGATCGCCGGCCGTCCCTGGGAGGCGCTCGGCGTCTCGCTCGTGTTCCACCCACGCAATCCCTACGCGCCGACGGTGCACATGAACGTGCGCTGCTTCGTCGCCGGCGACGTGTGGTGGTTCGGCGGCGGCATGGACCTCACGCCCTACTACGGCTTCGAGGAAGACTGCGTCCACTTCCACGCCACGTTGCGCGACGCGTTGAACCCCCACGATCCGGCGCTCTACCCGCGCTTCAAGAAGGCGTGCGACGCGTACTTCTTCCTCAAGCATCGCCGCGAGCCGCGCGGCATCGGCGGCACGTTCTTCGACGACTTCACGCTCGGCGGCTTCGATCACGCCTTCGACGTGATGCGCGCGACGGGCAACGCATTCCTTCCCGCCTACGGCCCGATCCTCGCCAGGCGCGTCGCCACGCCCTACGGCGAACGCGAGCGCGCCTTCCAGGCCTATCGCCGCGGCCGCTACGTGGAGTTCAACCTGGTGTGGGACCGCGGCACGCTCTTCGGCCTGCAGTCGGGCGGGCGCACCGAGTCGATCCTGATGTCGATGCCGCCCAACGTCTCGTGGCGCTACAACTGGGTGCCGGAGCCCGGCTCACCCGAGGCTCGTCTCTACTCGGACTTCCTGGTCGGAAGGGATTGGGTTTAGAGACAACCCTTCGGAACCCCTTGAACCACGGAGGCACGGAGACACGGAGGGCCACGGGAAAATCTTGTAGGGAAATCGATTCAAGCGATCGCGACTCACCTCCGCTCGCATCCCTCACGATCGCACAAGCATTCCTCCGTGGCCCTCCGTGTCTCCGTGCCTCCGTGGTTCAAGGGGTTCCGAAGGGTTCTAAACGCCTTCCAAGAGGAGCAGCCGGCCATTGGAATTGGCCTGGCGAAGCGCGAGCGGCTTCTCATACTCCGGCGAGTTGTACCACTCGAGCGCGCGCTCCTTCGAGGGGAACTCGAGGATCACGCGCCGGCGTTGCGGCCAATCGCCTTCCAGCACATGCACCCCGCCGCCGCGGTGGAGGAACTTGCCGCCGTATTGCGCGATGGTGGCGGGCACGACCGCGGTGTAATCCTTGTAGCCCTCGGCGTTGGTGATCTCGATCTCGGCGAGCACGTAAGCAGCAGCCATTGCGGTTTCTCTCCCTAGAGTTTGTTGTAGGCGATGCGCACCGGCTCCGCGCCGTGGATCTTCTCCAGGCGGCGGACGATGAAATGGCCGCGCGCCATGTCCTGGTAGTGGCCGATGAAGATGGTGTTGATCATCGCTCCGCCCGCGGCGCCGAGAATCGGAATGGCCTGCGCGGCCGCCTTCTCGGACACCACGATCCCGAAGCGCGAGCTGATCAGCGCTACCAACCGGATCAGCGCAGGCGCGCCGGATTTCGACAGCCCCTTCTGCGCCAGGTACTTGGTGGCTTCGGACACCGCCGTGGCGAGCGCACTCCGTGCCGCGAAGTAGCCCGACTCGGCCGCGTCGTCACGCCTGTCCTTGGTGCTGCCCAGGGCGAAGACCTCGATACAGGCGACCTTCGTCTCGATGTGGTGCGGATTCTCGCCCTCGGAGGCGGCGATCGCGGCGATCGAACGGAGCATCACGGTGGTGGAAATAGGCAGCTCGATGGCGAGGGCGCTGATGCCGAACGCCCCACCCACCGCTCCCGACGCAGCCGCGGCCAGCGTGTGCATGCGATCGCGGGCGGGTCCATGCGTCTGGCTTCCCATGGACCTCACGGCCGTATCGAGGGCCTTGTTCAGTGCCGCCGTCGTGGCCTTGTGCACCGCTTTCTGCATCGAGGAGGGCAGCAGCTTCATGCCCTTTTCCAGCGGCGCGCCCAGCATGCCCGTGAGCTTCGCGGCGAGGCCGGGATTCTCCAGCAGCCCCTTGGCGCGCTGCAGGTCTTCGAGGTCGGTTTTCGAGAGCGGCATCGTCAGTAAGTGTACGTGAGGGTGGCCCAGGTCTTGGTGATTCGAGGCTGCGGCGGCTGCGCAGTTCCCGGCCGGTAGCGCGCGTGCTGCAGCCGAAGCGCCAGCCCGTCCATCGCCTGCCACGTGAGGCCCACGTCGTCTTCCTTGCCGTAGTCGAGCGAGCCGAAGTCGGACTTGAAGCGGTGCGTCTCGCCGTAGAGCGTGAAGGCCCCGGCCCGGAAGCGGCCCGTGAGCCACTGGTCGCGCAGGCCCCGCGGCGGCGTGTTGAAGAAATGCAGCGTCCAGCCGTTGAAGCCGTAGAAGTCGGTGAGCGGCATCTGCAATCCGTACACGCCGTCGTTGCTGCCCTTTACTTCGTAGTCGTAGCGGATCGTCCAGGCGTCCGCGCTCGCCCCGCCGCCGAGGCGCCAGTAGTTCGCGTCGATGCGCGAGTCGCCGCCGGAGTAGGGGCGTTGTGCGGCCGCTTCGGCGGTGTACACGACGTCGAAGGGCACGACGCCGCGGAACGCGCCTTCCGCGCGAACGCCTGTCACGCGGTACGAGTTGTCGGCGAAGCCGGTGAAGGCACCATTCACGGCCTGGTCATGGAAGTAGGCGTAGGCCCCGAGGGCGTGCTCCGGCGCGGGATTCCACGCCGCGTGCAGCAGCGTGAGGTTCAGCGGCGCGGACGTGCCGTTGGTGGTGCGCTGCCGCCAGTAATAACTCGCGTGCAGCTCGACGTTGGCGATCGAGGTGTTGGTCCCCGCCACGCCGTCGAAGAGCTGTGGCGTGTTGCGGAAGTCGTTGTCGCTCACCCAGCGCTGGTTGTCCATGCGCACGAGCTGGCGGCCCGCCCGCAGGCGCGTCGATGCGATGCCGGTGTAGTCGATGAAGGCGCGGTTCACGTCGGTCGAATCGGGATCCGGCAGCAGGGGATAAGGCGACGTGCGGATCAGGGCGCCGTCGTCGTTGTACTTCTTGGGTCCGATGTGCCCGGTGTTGATGAGCTCGGCGGTGAGGCGAAGGTCCTGCCAGGGAGCGCTCGCCCATCCGAAAATGGCCCGGTAGGTGAAGCCCTCGCTGGTGAGCGGCTTGTCGCTTTCCTCGATGCGGTTGTAGCGGGGCCGCAGCTCCACGATGGCGCGGCCGCCCTGGAGCGCGTCCATGGGGCCGGGCGCGGGCTCCTCGGCCAGGCCGGAGACCGATGCGAAGGCAACGAGAAGCTCTAGAATAGGTGCGCCCATGGGATCCAGACCTGCGGTCCTCCTCCCTGCTTGCGCGGCGCTCGCGCTGCTCACGGCGCTTTCCGTGGAAGCTGCCGCCATCGAGGCGCTGGTCCGGGATGCGTCCGGCAAGCCCCTGGCCGATGCGGTGGTCTATGCCACGCCTGCAAGCGGCCCCGTCGAAGCGCGCGCCGCGAAAACGGTCGACGTGCAGCAGGTCGATCGCGAATTCGTGCCGTATGTTAGCGTGATCCAGACGGGCACGCAGGTCGCCTTCCCCAACCGCGATCCCATCCAGCACCACGTCTATTCGTTCTCGCCCGCCAAGCCGTTCGAGATCAAGCTCTACACGGGTCGTCCGCCCGGCGAGGTGCGCTTCGACCGGCCCGGCCTCGTCACCCTCGGCTGCAACATCCACGACTGGATGATCGCCTACATCCTGGTGGTCTCGACGCCGCACTTCGCGCGCACCGACGAGCACGGGGCGGCACGGCTGCGCGAGCTTCCCGCGGGGGCCTACGAGCTTCGCGTGTGGCACCCGGGGCAGCGTGCGGCCGTGGAGCCCGCCACCGTGACCCTCGATGCGCAGGGCCGCCACGAAGCCGCGTATGTGATCGACGTGGTACCCCGCAAGCCGCGCTTCAAGCCTCCGCTCGATCGCCTCAAGTACTGATGGCCGTCCGCAGCCTTCGCGCGCGCATCGCCATCCTCTTCCTGGTCCTGCTGGTCCTGGTGCAGGGAATCGCCGCGGTGCTGGTGACGCGCGCCAATGGGCAGGTCGCACGCGAGACGATCGACGCCGCGCTCCTGCAGGGCGAGCGCGTGTTCCAGCGGCTGCTGGCGCAGAACCAGGCACGCCTCGAGCAGGGTGCCGCCATCCTCTCGGCGGACTTCGCGTTCCGGCAGGCCATCGCGACGGGCGACGCGGACACCGTGACTTCGGTGCTGCGCAACCACGGGGCGCGCCTGGGCGCGAGCGCGATGATGCTGATCTCGCTCGACCGTGTCGTGCGCGCGGATACGCAGGATCGTGCGCGCACCGGCAGACCGTTCCCGTTCGGAAGCCTCATCGAAGAGGCCGTGAACGAAGGCAAGGCCACGGCGATCGTGGTGCAGGGCGAGCGTCCCTACCAGCTCGTCGTCGTACCGGTGCTGGCGCCGGATGCCATCGCGTGGGTCGGCCTGGCGTTCGAAGTAAACGACGAGTTCGCGCGCGAGATGAAGGGTCTCACGGGCCTGGAGGTCTCGTTCGTCGGGCGGACGGCGCATCAGGCGCCATGGCGGTTGTATGCCTCGACGCTCGGGACTGAAGCGCGCGCTGCGCTCGCCGCGGCGCTGCCCGCCGAAGGCTTCGCCGGGCTCACGCGCGAGCTCGAGGTCGCGGGTGTGCCCTACGAGACGCGCGAGAGCGACCTTCGCACCGCGACGGGCGTGCCGATCGTGGCGGTGCTCCAGCGCCCGCTCGCCGAGGGGCTGCTGCCTTTCCGGCGCATCGACAACATCTTCGTCGGCCTCGCCATCGCGTCGCTCGTCACGCTGGCCCTCGGCAGCCTCGTGATCGCGCGCGGCATCACCGGGCCCATGCAGCGCCTGGCCGACGGGGCCAAGCGCATCCAGCAGGGCGACTACTCCCGTCCCGTGGAGGTCGAGCACAAGGACGAGATCGGCGAGCTCGCGGTGGGCTTCAACCACATGCTGGACGGCATCAAGAGCCGGGAGCGCGAGATCCTGCGCCTGGCCTACGAGGATGGCCTCACGGCGCTGCCCAACCGCGCGATGTTCAACGTGCAGCTCGAGCAGGCGGTGCTGACCGCCAAGCGCATCGAGGAGCCGCTCACCGTGATGCTGCTCGACCTCGACCGCTTCAAGGCGATCAACGACACGCTGGGACATCCCGTGGGCGACCAGGTGCTGCGCGAAGTGGGGCTGCGCGTGCGCGCGGCGTTGCGCGAGTCGGACGTGGTCTCGCGCCTGGGCGGCGATGAGTTCGCGGTGCTGCTCGCCACGGGCGACGCCGAGAGAGCGCCGCAGGTCGCGATCAAGATCCTCAAGGCGCTCGAGCAGCGCCTCGTCGTGGACGGCCAATCGATGGACCTGGGTGCGAGCATCGGCATCGCGACGTTCCCGCAGCATGGCTCGGACCCTGCGGCACTGCTGCGAGCCGCCGACGTCGCCATGTACGTCGCCAAGCGCAACAAGGGCGGGTATGCGATCTACGATCCGGGCCACGACGAGCGCCGCCGCGAGCACCTCACGCTGCTGGGGGAGCTTCGCCACGCCGTCGAGCACGACGAGCTGGTCCTCCACTACCAGCCGAAGATGACGCTCGCGACGATGAAGGTCGGCGCGGTCGAGGCCCTGGTGCGGTGGGACCATCCGGTGCGCGGCTTCATCCCGCCCGGCGAGTTCGTGCCCTTCGCCGAGCAGACGGGATCCATCGGCGCCATCACGCATTGGGTGCTGCGCCGAGCCGTCCACCAGTGCGCGGTGTGGCACCGGCAGGGGCTGCAGCTTCGCGTGTCGGCGAATGTCTCCGCGCGCGACCTTCGTACCGGAGAGTCATTGGTGGAAACGCTGGCGAACGCACTGCGCGTCGAGGAAGTGCCCGCATCGCTGATGTGCCTCGAGATCACGGAGAGCGGCCTCATGGAGGATCCTTCGAGCGCGCAGGCGACGCTGCGGCGCATCCGCGACCTGGGCGTGGCGACCTCGATCGACGACTACGGCACCGGCTACTCGTCGCTCGCCTACATCAAGCAGCTGCCGGTGAACGAGCTCAAGATCGACCGCGCATTCGTGGCGGGGATGGAGGTCGACGACCGCAACGCCGCCATCGTGCGCTCCACGATCGAGCTGGGCCACAACCTCGGCTTGGTGGTCGTCGCGGAAGGCGTCGAGACCGACCACGAGCTGGCGAACCTCCAGCGCTTCGGCTGCGACATGGCCCAGGGATACCGCTTCGCCCGGCCCATGCCCGCGGCCGACCTCGAAGCCTGGCTGAAGAAATAATTAGGGTCAGACCCTTTTTTCCGTCGTCGGCCTCGAGGCCGACGCTGGCGGAATAAAGGGTCTGACCCTAATTATTTCTCCTTTATTCCCCTGCCTATTTCTCGGAGAGGGAGCGGACGCGGTCGAGGAGGCGGGCGCCCCAGAGCGAGGTCTCGATCAACCCGTTTTCTTCGACCTTGTGCTGCTTCGTGAGCGACGGCCTCTGCTTGTAGAGCGCGTGGCGGCGAAGCGCTGCATCGACGTGCACGCGGAGCTGCCGTGCGTCGATCGGCTTCGCGAGCAGGCGGTAGAGCTGCGCCTCGTTGATGAGCTCGATGGCGAGCTCGGAGTCGGGCGTGTCGGAGACGAGGATGGCGAGGATCTCCGGGCGCTCCACCTTCAGCAGCTTGAAGAGCGTGGAGAGACCTTCGCGGCTGGAGGCGAGGTCGGCGACGATGACCGCGACCGGCTCGTTCTCCATCACCTTCACGGCGTCCATCGGGGAATCGACGTGGTGCACACCCGCGCTGCCGGCGAAGAGCTGCCGCAGGCCGTCGGTCACCTCGTTGGCGGGCTCGATGACCAGCACGGAGCCTTCGAACTTCTCGGGAACGGCGGGCTTGTCGGTGGCGGCCGCGGCCAGCTCGAGCGCGATGGCGACACCGTCGGCGAGCGTCTTCTGCAGGTCCGCGTTGTCCCACGGCTTCTTCACGAAGCGGAAGACCTCGCCGTCGTTGATCGAGCCCACGATGGCGGCGAGGTCCGAGTAGCCGGTGAGCAGGATGCGCACGGTGGCGGGCGCGGCCTCGCGCACCTGGCGCAGCAGCTCCACGCCCGACATGCCCGGCATGCGTTGATCGCTCACCACGACGTGGATGCCGAAGCGCTTCACGAACTCGAGGGCGAGCGTGCCGTTCTCGGCGGTGAACACGTGGTACTGCGAGCGGAAGACGGTGCGCAGCGCGTTGAGGATGCGCTCCTCGTCGTCCACGAAGAGCACGCGCGCCTTCTTCGGGTCGCCGGGCGCGATGAAGGTCGAGGCCTTGAGGTCGCCGGAAACGGTGTTGGTGAGCAAGCCCGCTTCCTTGGCGCCCGCGAGGAGCCGCGCCTTGTCGAGCAGCGTGGTCGCCCCTCCGACGGGGGCCGCGAGCGGCGTGTTGGCCGCGGCACGCGTCGTCGCCATCGCGCCGCCCAGGCTTTCCTCGAGGCCTTTGCGCAGTGCCTCGGCGAGCGCCTTGCAGGTCGGGAAGCGGTCGGCCGGATCCTTCGACAAGGACTTCTGGATCGCCCAGTCGAGGCCCCAGGTGATGCGCGCATTGTGCTGCGACGGGTTCGCCGGCCGCTCGTTCAGCACCAGGCGAAGGATCTCCGCGTTCGTCCCGAGGAAGGGGCGCGCGCCGGTCACGAGCTCGTAGGCGATCACGCCGACCTGGTAGAGGTCGGTACGCTCGGAGCTGTCCGCACCGCTGAACTGCTCGGGCGCCATGTAGTGCGGCGTGCCGACGATGTCGCCCAGCTGCGTGATCGTGGAGTTGTCGAGGCGGGCGACGCCGAAGTCGGTGATCTTGATGCGCCCGTCGGTGTGCACGAGGATGTTGCCGGGCTTCAGGTCGCGGTGCAGCACGCCCTGGGCATGCGAATAGGCCAGGCCGTCGAGAAGCTGGCGAAGGATCTCCCACGCCTCGCGGAAGCCGTACTGCGGGACCTCATGCAGGTGCTTGTCGAGGGGCCGGCCCTCCACCAGCTCCATCACGATGCACGCCATCTCGTCGTCTTCGAGGAAGTCGTAGATCGCCGCGATGCGCGGGTGCATGAGGCGGCCCACGGCCTGGGCTTCGTGGCGGAAGCGCTGCAGCACGTAGTCCTGGTCGGAGGGATCGAGCTCGCCCTTCACGACGACCTTGATGGCCACCGCACGCTTGATGCCGCTGTCGAAGCCGCGATAGACCGTGCCCGCCGCGCCCTTGCCCAGCACCGACTGCACGTCGTAGCGGCCGATGCGGCCCGGGAGCTTCACGCGCCGGCCTTCTCGTCGTTCGCGGCCTTCTCGAGATCGGCGGGAGGCACGAGCGGCAGCGTGACGCAGAACGTGCTGCCGGAGCCCACTTCGCTGCGCACGTCGATGTGGCCGCCGTGCTGCTGCACGATCTTGTAGGCGATCGAAAGCCCGAGGCCCGTGCCCTTGCCGACCTCCTTCGTGGTGAAGAAGGGATCGAAGATCTTCGGCAGGATCGCGGGGTCGATGCCGCGGCCGTTGTCCTCGACGTCGATGGCGATGGCGCCCGCATCGACGCGGCGCGTGGACACCGTGATGCGCCCGCCGGGCTTGTCCAGCGCCTGCGCCGCGTTGGTGACGAGGTTCAGCAGCACCTGGTTCACCTGCGAGGGCGAGCAGGTGATCGAGGGAATCTCCCCCAGGCGCTTGTCGATGGTGACGTTGCGAAGCTGCGCGCGCGCGATCAGCAGCGTGGCCTGCACGCCCTCGTTCACGTTGAAGCTCGCGACCCGGCTGCGGTCGACGCGCGAGAAATTCTTGAGGTTGGTGACGAGCTCCGAGATCTGCTCGATGCCGTGCACGCCGTCCTTGGTGAGCGAATCCAGGTCCTCCATCACGTGGTGCGCCTTCAGCTGGCCGAGGCGCACGGTGAGGGCGGAGAAGGTCTCCTCGAGGTCCTTCGCATCCGGCGACTCGCTCTGCAGGATGACCTTGAGGCGTTCGGCATGGGCGAGCGCGTCGCGAAGGTCGGGCATGCGGCTCCTCACCGACCAGAGGCTGTTCTTCACGTAGGCGAGCGGCGTGTTGATCTCGTGCGCGACGCCCGCGACCATCTGCCCCAGCGAGGACATCTTCTCGGACTGCACGAGCTGCGCCTCGGATTCCTTCAGGCGCACGAGCGCGGTGGAGAGCTCGCTGGTGCGCTCGCCGACGCGTTTCTCGAGCCCTTCGTTGGCCGAGCGCAGCAGCGCCTGGCCGGCGACCACGCGCGTTCCGAGGTAGCCCACGATCACGAGGAGCGCGGCCGCGTAGAAGAAGAGGTAGGTGCGCCAGCGCTGCTGGTCGTCCAGCTGCATGTCCACCGTGCGCGAGAGCTGGTTCGCGGTGAGCTCGATGCGCGAGCCGATCGAATGGAAGAGGACCTTGCGGGAGGCATCGGCTTCGCGAGCGAGGGCCGCGACGAAGGAGCGCGCCGCGGCATCGGCACCTGCACCGGCCGACACGACGCTGGCATCCGGAAGCGCGGTGGCGGCACGCAGCTTGAGCAACACGGGGTCGAGGGTGCGTGCGTCTTCGGAGTGCGTGTCGACGCCGGCATCCCTCAAGCGAAAGCGAAGTGCCTCGGCTTGCGCCTCGATCGCGAACGAGGCCTGCGCCAGCGACGGATTCTTGCGCCGGGCCGTCGCCGCTTCGGTGCTGAGGCGGGAGATCGCTTCCTCCGCGACCTGCAGGGCCGCCACGGAGTTGCCGTGCTCGGTGCGCAGGGCCCGCAGCGCGGCGAGCTTCTGGTCCATGCCCTCGCGCAGCCCCGGTACCTTCTGGGAGAGCTCGGGACCGGCGCGCTGCTCCAGCTCGCGCAGCACGCGTGCGATCACCGCACTGCGGTCGATGGCGGGGGGCTGCGCGGCGGAATAGTCGTTGGTGAGGCGACCCGCATCGCCGTCGAGGCGGAGGTCGAGCGCGCGGAGCTCGCGCAGGAGGTTGGCGCTATCCGAATCGCGGCGGGCATCGAAGCCGGCCGTGCGCACGAAAAGAAAAACCAATGTGCCCAGCAGCGCGATCGCAATGCCTCCCAGCAAGGCGGATCGCCGGCTGCCAGTGAGGGTCATTCGTTATTGTTGTCCTGTACGGGCGCAGCTCGTGTGAGCCGTATCACTCGTGGGGTTACAGCTGCAACTACTCCCCCAAGTATGCCTGACGGACCTGCGGATTTCCCAGCAGGGACCGGGCCTCGCCGGAGAGCGTGACGAGGCCGCCTTCCAGCACGTAGCCGCGGTGGCTAGCCTCCAGCGCGAGGCGGGCGTTCTGCTCCACGAGAAGCATCGTGACGCCCTCGGCCGCGATGCCGCGGATCACCTCGAAGATCTTCTCCACCATGAGGGGTGCCAGGCCCATCGAGGGCTCGTCCAGCAGCAGCAGCTTGGGGCGGCTCATCATGGCGCGGCCGATCGCGAGCATCTGCTGCTCGCCGCCCGAGAGCGTGCCGGCGGTCTGCCCACGGCGTTCCTTCAGGCGGGCGAAGAGGCCGAAGACGCGATCGACGTCCGCGGCGACTTGCGGCTTGTCGTCGCGGGAGTACGCGCCCATGAGGAGGTTCTCCTCGATCGTGAGCTGCGGGAAGACGCCCCGGCCTTCGGGCACGAGCGCCAGCCCTTTGCGCGCGATCTCGAATGTCTTTCGGCCGGAGATATCCTCGCCGCCGTAGACCACGCGTCCGCCGGCGGGATGGATCAGGCCGGTGATGGCCTTCAAGGTCGTCGTCTTGCCGGCGCCGTTCGCGCCGATGAGGCAGACCAGCTCGCCTTGCTCGACGGTGACGTCGATGCCCTTGACGGCCTTGATGCCGCCGTAGGAGACCTGCAGGTTCTCGAGTGCTAGTAGCGGCATGACAGTGATGGGAAAAAGGCTTTGCAACCGCCGATCCCCGCCGATCGTTCGCCAATATCCGCCGATGAAGGGATGGGTCGCGTCTCGATGACGCCATTCTCCAAGCTCCTATCGGCGGCCATCGGCGAACGATCGGCGGGGATCGGCGGTTCCGGGGTGATTCTCAGAATCATTCACCACCGCCCGCGGCTTGCGAGGGATGGGGAGTGCCGAGGTAGGCCTCGATGACCTTGGGATCCTTCTGCACGTCCTTCGGCGAGCCCTCGGCGATCTTGCGGCCGTAGTCGAGCACGAGGACGCGGTCGCAGAGCCCCATCACGAGCTTCACGTCGTGCTCGATCAGCAGGATGGTGATGCCGTCGCCGCGGATCCGCTCGATGAGCTTCCTCAGCTCCAGCTTCTCCGTGGCGTTCATGCCCGCGGCCGGTTCGTCGAGCGCGAGGAGCTTCGGGTCGGTGGCCAGCGCCCGCGCGATCTCCAGCCGGCGCTGGTCGCCGTACGAGAGGTGCTTGGCCAGCGAGTTCGCGCGATCGGCCACGCCGACGTACTCCAGCAGCTCGATCGCGCGCTTGTGGATCGCGCTCTCTTCGTCGCGCGTGGCCTTGTTGCGCACGATGGCGCCGAAGACGCCCGCGCGCGTACGCACATGGCGGCCGATCATCACGTTCTCGAGGGCGGAGAGGTTGGCGAAGAGCCGGATGTTCTGGAACGTGCGCGCGATGCCGAGCGCGGCGATGCGGTCGGGCGGAGCGTCGGCGAGCGACTCGCCGTTGAACTTGAGCGTGCCTTCCTCGTTCTTGTACAGGCGCGTGATCACGTTGAAGAGCGTGGTCTTGCCGGCGCCATTCGGACCGATCAGGCCGTAGACCACGCCCTGGAAGATCGTGAACGTGACGTCGGAGAGCGCCGTCAGGCCGCCGAAGCGCTTGGTGACGCCCTCGACCTGGAGCAGTGCGACGGGAGGCTGGCTCACGGCGTGGGCGCGGGGGTGGGCACCGGCACGTCTTCGTCTTCGCGCGCGAGCTCACGCTTGCGCACGGCCGAGGGCCAGAGGCCGGCCGGCCGCACCAGCATCACGACCACCATCGCCAGGCCGAAGAGCAGCATGCGGAAGACTTCGGGGTCGATGATCGAGCGGCCGAAGATCATGCGCTGCGCCGGATCGACCGTGTAGCGCAGGATCTCGGGCACGAAGGACAGGAGGATCGCGCCGAGAATCACGCCCCAGATGTTGCCCATGCCGCCCAGAACGACCATCGCGAGCACCATCACGCTCTCGTTCAGCACGAAGCTCTCGGGGCTGATGAAGCCCTGGATCGCGGAGAAGATGCCGCCGGCCACGCCGCCGAACGAAGCGCCCATCGCGAAGGCGAGCAGCTTCATGCGCGTGGTGTTGATGCCCATCGCACGCGCCGCGATCTCGTCCTCGCGGATCGCTTCCCACGCTCGGCCGATGCGCGAATCCTGCAGGCGCAGGTTCACGACGATCACCAGCATCAGCACGGCGAGCAGGAAGTAGTAGTACTTCGTCGCCTCGTTGAACTGCAGCGGTCCGAACGTGGTGATGTTGCCGAAGCTGACGCCGAACGACTCCGTGGGGAAATGGATCGGGTCGATGCTGCTGATGCCTTTCGGGCCGTTGGTGAGGTTGAACGGCTCCGACAGGTTGTTCATGAAGATGCGGATGATCTCGCCGAAGCCCAGCGTCACGATGGCGAGGTAGTCGCCGCGCAGCTTCAGCGTGGGCGTGCCGAGGACCACTCCGAAGAAGCACGCGATCGCGGCGCCGATCGGAAGGATCATCCACCACTGCAGGTGGAGGTTGAAGTGCGGCGAGGCGAGGAGCGCGTAGACGTACGCCCCTACCGCGTAGAAGGCGATGTAGCCGAGATCGAGCAGGCCCGCGAAGCCCACCACGATGTTCAGGCCGAGCGAGAGCAGCACGAAGAGGAGGGCGAGGTTGGTGATGCGCACCCACGCCGTGCCTGCCTGGATCAGCACGAAAGGGAGGGCCAGCAGCGCCACGGCGATCAGCGCCATGCCGATCCAGCGGGCCTGGGGATGCTTCCGAATAATGTCGACGATTGTGCCCATGGTCACGAAAGGCTTTGGAACCGCCGATCCCCGCCGATCGATCGCCGATGGCCGCCGATCAAAAGCGGTGAACGAGACGGCGAACCTCCAGGCGCCTTTGCCCGAAGTTGAGAAGAAGACAGACGCGATAGCCCGTGGCGCGAAGATAGTTGATGCACTGCGCACGATCCACTCGGGTCAGGAAGTCCGAGACCTTGAGCTCGACGATGATCTCGTTGTCCACGACCAAGTCCGGAATGTACTCCCCCACCACCGTTCCCTCGTACTCGACCAGCACGGAGCGCTGTTGCTCGACCGGCACTGCCGACCTCGCGAGCTCGACGCACAGCGCATTTTCGTAGACCTTCTCCAGGAACCCGCAACCCAGCTTCGTGCTGACCTTCTGGGCGGCCCCGATGATCTTCCGCGACATCGCATCGAGTCGCTCTCGATCCATATCGGCGGGAATTGGCGGCAGATCGGCGGGGATCGGCGGTTCCAAAGCACTTTCCATGTGTCACTCGATAACGCATGGTCATGCCCGATCGCCTACACGTTCGCCAAGGAGCCCCGACGGCCTGAACACGAGGACGAGGATCAGGACGATGAACGCGTACACATCCTTGTAGTTCGATCCGAACAGGCTCGACTCCGGACTTGCCGCGCACACGTCCGCGAAGCCCGGCAGGAAGTGGTTGAGGAAGCAGACGTTGGTCGCATCCCCCACGTAGCCCGCGCCCAGCGATTCGATGAGCCCCATCAGGATTCCACCGAGCACCGCGCCCGCGAGGTTGCCGATGCCGCCCAGCACCGCGGCGCTGAAGGCTTTCAGGCCGAGGAGAAATCCCATCTGGTAGTGCGCGATGCCGTAGTACGAGCCGACCATCACGCCGGCCGTGGCGCCGAGCGCCGCGCCGATCACGAACGTGAACGAGATCACGTTGTTGATGTTGATGCCCATCAGCCCGGCGACCTGAGGATTCTGCGAGGTCGCGCGCATCGCGATGCCGATCTTCGTCTTGTAGACCAGCGCGAGGAGGCCGGCCATCATTGCGACCGACGTGAGGATGATCGCGATCTGCACGTTGCTGATCGCCGCGCTGTTTTCCGAAGTACCGAGGTGGAAGAGCTTCAGCTCGATGATCTGCGGGAAGGCGATGACGTTGCGGCTCCACACCAGGAGTGCGAGGTGCTGGAGGATGATCGAGACGCCGATGGCGGTAATGAGCGGCGCCAGGCGTGGCGCATTGCGCAACGGCCTGTAGGCCACGCGCTCGACGACATAGCCTACGGCCATGCACACGGGCACGGCGGCGAGGATGCCCAGGCCCACGATCACGAGCGGCGGCATGCTACTGCCCGCCAGCGCAACGATCACGGAGAAGGCGGTCATGCAGCCGATCATCACGACTTCGCCGTGCGCGAAGTTGATCAGCTGGATGATGCCGTAGACCATCGTGTAGCCGAGTGCCACGACCGCGTACACGCAGCCGAGCGTCAAGCCGTTCACGACCTGCTGAAGGAAAATATCCAGTCGAGTGCCCCCGGCTCAAATGGAAACGGCACCGTTTCCGGTGCCGTTCCATTGTGCCTTATTGCCGGCTTATTTCTTCTTCTCTTCGACCTTGCCGGGTGCTGCCGGAACCTGCGACTTGCCCGCGTCGGCGGGAGCCGTACCGGGAGCGCCAGCGGCCGAGGCCGGGGCAGCGGCAGCCGGAGCGGCAGCAGCCGGAGCCGGGGCGGCAGCGGCGACGAACGGAGCCGAGACGCCGTTCTTCACGATCGCCACGGGGGCGATCTTGCCGTCCTTGCCCATGCGGAAGATGGTCATTTCCGCGTCCTTGCGGTCGCCCTTGGCGTCGAACTCGACTTTGCCGGTGGAGCCCGTGAAGCTCACCTGGTTGATCATCGGGACGAACTTGGCGGGATCCGCGGAATCCGCCTTCTTCATCGCCTCGATCATCGCCATGGCGCCGTCGTAGAAGTACGGGGCGTACTGCTTGATCTCGCCGTACTTGGCCGTGAACTGGTCCTTGAATTCCTTGCTCGCGGCTTCCGCGGGCAGGCCGGCTTGCGAGCAGGCCATGCCTTCCGACGCGGGGCCGGCCAGCTTGGACATCTCGTTGGTGCATGCACCATCGCCGAACGCGAACACGGCCTTGATGCCCAGTTCCCGTGCCTGCTTCAGCATCGGGCCGCCGGTGGCGTCCATGCCGCCGTGGAAGACGACGTCCGGGCTCTTGCCCTTGATCTTGGTGAGAATCGATTTGAAATCGGTTTCTTTGTCCGTCGTACGCTCGCGCGCCACGATGTTGACCTTGGCGGCCTTCAGCGTCTTCTCGACTTCGTTGGCGATGCCTTCGCCGTACGCGGTCTTGTCGTCGATGATGGCGACTTTCTTGCCCTTCAGCTCGCCGGCGATGTAGGCGGCGATGGCCGGGCCCTGCTGGTCGTCACGGCCGACCGTGCGGAACACGTTCTTCAGGCCGCGCTCGGTCAGCGTCGGGTTGGTGGCGGAGCCGGAGATCACCGGGATGCCGGCCTTGGCGTAGATGTCGGAGGCCGGGATGGTGACGCCGGAGTTCAGGTGGCCCACGACGGCGGCGACCTTCGCGTCCACGAGCTTCTGCGCGACCGTGGTGCCGACTTTCGGGTCGGCCTGGTCGTCCTCGCTCACCATCTTGAACGTCACGGGCTGGCCGCCGAGCTTGATGCCGGCCTTGTTGGCGTTCTCGACGGCGAGGGCGACGCCGTTCTCGTCGTCCTTGCCCAGGTGGGCGATGGAGCCGGTGAGCGGGCCCGCGTGGGCGATCGTCACCGTCAGCCCGGCGGGGGCGGCCGGCTTGGCGTCAGCGGCCTTCGGGGCCGGAGCTTCTTCTTTCTTGCCGCACGATGCGACCGCAATGGCGGCGGCAACGGCGAGGGCCAGCTTGAACGACGAATTCATGGACTTCTCCTGATTTGGACTATTGGAATGGGGGTGCGGCGGGGGTCGGTGAGGCCAAGAAAACCAAGGGCAAAATTATAGCCCTACTTGGTAAAAGGTGTTGCTACTCCACCTTTGACCACCGCGACCGGAACGATCTTGCCGCCCTGCATGCGGAAGATGGTCATCTCGGCGTCCTTGCGGTCGCCTTTCGCGTCGAACTCGAGCTTGCCCGTGGCGCCCGCGAGCGAGACGTTGTACATCTCCGGCGTGAATTTCGCGGGATCGACGGAGTCGGCCCTGCGCATCGCTTCGATCACGACGTTGGTGGCATCGTAGAAGAACGGCGCGTAGAGCTTGGTGGGGCCGTACTTCTTCGTGAAGGCGTCGAGGAATTCCTTGCTGGCAGCCTCCGCGGGCAGCCCGGCCTGCGAGCACGCGAGGCCTTCGCCGGCCGGTCCGGCGAGCTGCGCCATCTCTTCCGTGCATGCGCCGTCGCCGAACGCGAACACCGACTTCATTCCCAGCTCGCGCGCCTGCTTCAGCATCAGGCCGCCCGTGGCATCCATGCCGCCGTGGAAGATCACGTCGGGATTGCGGCTCTTGATGCGCGTGAGGATCGACTTGAAGTCGGTTTCCTTGTCCGTGGTGCGCTCGCGGCCGACCATCGTGACGCCGGCCTTGCGCAGCGACTTGTCGACTTCGGTCGCGAGGCCTTCGCCGTACGCCGTCTTGTCGTCGACGATGGCCACGCTCTTCGCCTTCAGCTCGCCGGCGATGTAGGCCGCGATCGCGGGGCCCTGCTGGTCGTCGCGGCCGACGGTGCGGAACACACCCTTCAGCTTTCGCTCGGTGAGGTCCGGATTCGTGGCCGAGCCGGAGATCACGGGGATGCCGGCCTTGGCGTAGATCTCGGAGGCCGGGATGGTGACGCCGCTGTTCAAGTGCCCGATGACGGCGGCCACCTTCGCGTCGACGAATTTCTGTGCGACCAGCGTGCCGAGCTTGGGATCGCCCTGGTCGTCTTCGGAGAGAATCTTGAAGGTGACGGTCTTGCCGCCGATCTTCAGCTTCTTCGCGTTGGCCTGGTCGAGCGCGAGGTTCACGCCGTTCTCGTCATCCTTGCCCTGGTGCGCGATGGATCCCGTGAGCGGACCGGCGTGGGCAATGGTGACGGTGATCGTGTCGGACGCGGGAGGTGCAGGTGCCTCAGTCTTGCCGCATGCCGCGAGCGAGAAGAGGATCAGGGCCAGGAGTGGCGAGGGGGTTGTCGAAACCTTCCGGAACCAGCCGGTGTCCGGACATCGTTTCGCCAACCCCCTCGCCACTCCTGGCCCGGCACCGTGGTCCACGCTATTTCAGCGCCAGGATCCACTTCACGAGGGTCTTCACGTCCTCGTCCTTCACGGTGGCGTTGGGCGGCATCGGGACCTGGCCCCACACACCCACGCCGCCCTTCTTCACTTTGTCCACGAGCTTGGCTTCGGCGGTGGCATCGCCGGCGTATTTCTTGGCGACTTCCTTGTACGCGGGGCCGACCAGCTTCTTGTCGATGGCGTGGCAGGCGGTGCAGGCGTTCTTCTTGGCGAGCTCCTCGTTGGCGAGAGCGGGGGCCGCGAGGACGGCGAGGCCCGTGGCGAGGAGGATGGCTGGGGTCTTCATGAGGGGGAGCTCCCGGGTGGAATGTCGCGGATCTACGAAGACGCGATTGTCGGGATTTTCAGCGTTTCCCGCAATGCGGCCTCGCTCGTGATGGGCGGCAGGCAGGTAACGCCCTCGCACACCAAAGCGTTGACGCTCGAGGCTCCGGGTTGTGACACGACCATCGTCGCGGGCATGTAGACGGCGTCGAGCATCGCTTTCCAGGGCGCGATGGCGTCCTCGGGACCGGAGAGCTTCACCAGGCGCGGCGGCACGAGCATCTCCTCCAGCGTGGCGATGAGGCTGCCGAAGCCGGCGGGGTGGCGCGCGATCTGCGGCGCGTAAAGCGCCAGCGTTCTCTCGGCGGCATCACGGAATCGCATCTCGCCCGTGAGGTAGGCGAGTCGGTTCAGGGCCAGCGCCGCGACTCCGTTGCCCGAAGGCGTGGCGTTGTCGTGGCCGGGCTTCGGGCGGTGGATCAGCGTCTCGTGGTCGTGGGCGGTAAAGAAGAAGCCGCCGTCCTGCGCATCCTGGAAATGCTCGAGGAGCACGTCGCCCAGTTGCGTGGCCCACTCGAGATCGCCGGGCTCATGCGAAGCCTGCATCGCCTCCAGGAGAGCGGCGAGCAGGAAGGCGTAGTCGTCGAGGTAGGCATCGAGGTGCGCGCGGCCGTCTTTGTAAGTAGCGAGGAGGCGGCCGTCCTTCCACATCTGCTGGCGAATGAACGCGAGCGATCGACGTGCCGAGGCGAGCCACTCGGGCTTGCCGAACGCACGGGCCGCACGTGCCATGCCCGCGATCATCAGCGCGTTCCACGACACCAGCACCTTGTCGTCGCGTCCGGGCCGGATGCGTTTCTCGCGCGCGACGAAGAGCTTCTTCCGCGCGGACTCCAGCAGAGCGGAATCCGTAACCGGCCCCGTCACGATGAAGTTCCATGCGACGTTCTCGAAGTTGGGCGCACCGTCGAGTCCGTAGTGCGGCGCCACGACCGCGTATTCCTCCGGCTTGAGGAGGGCCTTCACTTCGTCGGGCGTCCAAACGTAGTACTTGCCCTCGTGGCCCTCGGAATCCGCGTCGAGCGAGGAGTAGTAGCCGCCTTCGGACGATTGCATCTCGCGCATGACCCACGCCGCGGTCTCTTCGGCAGTGCGCTCGAAGAGCGGTTCGCGCGTCGCGAGCCACGCATCGGCATAGAGGCGCAGCAGCCAGCCGTTGTCGTAGAGCATCTTCTCGAAGTGCGGGATGGCCCACTCGTCGTCCACGCTGTAGCGCGCGAAGCCGCCGCCAAGTTGGTCGAAGATCCCGCCCTCGGCCATCTTCGCGAGCGTGAAGGCGGCCATCGAGAGCGCGTCGCGGTCGCCGTCGGCGGCGTAGCGGCGGAGCAGCGTCTCGATCGATTCGGGATGCGGAAACTTCGGAGCGCCTCCGAAGCCGCCGTTCTCGCCGTCGAACGATTGCTTCAGGAATTCGAACGCGGCATCGATCGCGCCGCGATCGGGCATCGCCACCGCACCGCTTGCCTTGGGACCGGTGCGGGCGAGCGCGGCCAGGAGCTGCGCGTTCTGCTCGCGGATCTCGCCGCCGGCTTCGTCGTGGTACGCCCGCACGCGCTTCAGGAGATCGGGAAAGCCCGGCAGCCCGTAGCGCGCCGTCTTCGGAAAATACGTGCCGCCGAAGAACGGAACCTGCTCCGCGGTGAGGAACATCGTGAGCGGCCAGCCGCCATTGCGCTGCGTGAGCATCGCCTGCGCGGTCTGGTAGATCTGATCGATGTCGGGGCGCTCTTCACGGTCCACCTTGATGTTCACGAAGAGTTCGTTCATCACCTTTGCGACGTCCGCGTCCTCGAACGACTCATGCGCCATCACGTGGCACCAGTGGCACGCGGAGTAGCCGATCGACAGCAGGATGGGCTTGCCGCTGCGCTTCGATTCCGCGAGCGCCTCCGGCCCCCACGCGTACCAGTCGACCGGGTTGTCCGCGTGCTGCTGGAGGTAGGGGCTGGTTTCCTGCGCGAGGCGATTGGGCATGGTTCAGCGAGGCTCGAGGCTGCGGGCCAGGGCGTGGACGGCTTCCACGTGGCCCTGCAGCGGGTTATCCGGATAGAACACGGCGAGCGGCACCGCCGGTTCGATGCCCCGCCCTTCCCACACGATGCCACGCGGGTCGGTGTAGATCTCGTTGGAGAGCGAAAGCTCCCATCCGTTCGGCAGGTACTTCGTGAGCACCGTCGAAAAGGCGCCGCGCGTGCGCTCGCCCGCATGTGTCACGTTGGGCAGTGCGCGCATCGCGAGCGTGAGGACTTCGCAGGCGCTCACGGTGCCGTCGGAGGTGAGCAGGTACACGGGACCGGTGAAGCGCGGGCCACCCGAGGGCACGACGTCGATGGGGAAATCGCGCGCGGTGGGATCGTCGCCCGCACGCCGGCCGTAGGCGAAAGTGCGCCGCTCGGCGAAACGCCCCGCGATCGCGAGGCCGATGAAGTCGTAGCCGCCGGTGTTGAAGCTCACGTCCACGATCATCGCGCGTGCGCCGCCTGCGTCGAGGTGCGCGATCGCCTCGTCCATCGCCGCTTCGAGCGTGGGCAGCTCCTTGCGGATCGAAGCCAGCTCGCCGTCGACGAAGCCGCCCATGCTCGCGAACGCGAGGTAGCCGACACCCGGCGCCACGAAACCGTATTGGATGCGCCGGTTGGCGACCATCCGGCCCTTGCCGCCGAGCAGGTCGCGCTGGATGTCGTCGAGCCAATACGCGCGCGGGTTGATCTTCGTACGTCCGCGGTCACCCTCGTGGACCGCGGCCTTGCCATCGATCTTCGCCTCGATCTTCACGTGCGAATCACGGAGCGGCGCGACCGCTTCACGCATGCGCTCGAAGAGCTCGCGGTCGGTCGTGGCACCGGTGACGCCCTTGCGCATCGCGGCCGAACGCTCGGCCCAGTTCACGCCGTAGAGATCGAAGTACGCGTAGTGACGCGCGTAATAGTCGGAGAAGGCCTGCAGGTTCGCAGCCGGCGTGCTCGGCATCGGTGCGTCGCAGGGCTCGGGCAAGCGCTCGGCGCGACGGAAGCGGACCTCGTAGGGATCGAGCGTGCTCGACAGCAGCAGCGTTCGCCCGCCATCGGCCGCGCGGTACCGGTCGTAGAACGCGACGATCGAATCGTCGCCCTCGGTTTTGTCTTCCACGCAGGTTTCGCCGGCGACGTGGAACAGGCGCACGCCACGGCGCGAATCGAGCGCATAGCCGTAGCCGTCGGAGAGCCACACACCGGCGTGTTCGGTCGCCTTGAACGGCAGCGCGGCCTCCTGCGCGGGAGGCGCGATCGAGGCACAGCTGGAGAGGCCCAACGCGATCAGCAGTACGAGGAGGGAGGTGCGGGAAGACATCGCTCCAACGTTACCCCGCGGCTCGCGCCCAAGGCAATCGAACGAGGCCCAGGATCAGCGAGCAGCCGGCGAGGATGATCACGCAACCGGCGATGCGTCCCGGCGTGATGGGCTCGCCGAGGAACAGCACGCCCCAGATCATCCCGAAGATCGGCACCAGCAGCGTGACGGTGATCGCCTTCACGGGGCCCACGTCGGCGATCAACCGGTAGTACAGGATGAACGCGAAGGCCGTCGAGAAGACCGCGAGGCCGGCGACGGACATCCACGCGATGGCGGGGATCTCCGCAAGTGGATGCGCGGGCGGAGCGACGAGCAGGAAGGGCGCGAGCACGATCGCGGCCATGAGCAGCGTGCCCGCCGAGGTGCCGATGGGGCTCGCGGTCTTCAGCTTCACCTTGGTGAAGACGATCGTGTAGCCGTAGATCACCGTCGCGAGGACGGAGAACGACGCCGCGAGCAGCTCGCGCCCGCTCATTGGCTTCGGCGTCCAGCCCACCAGCACCGCGGTACCGGCGACGCAGAGCGCGATGCCGGCGAGCTTCACGGGCGTGAGGCGCTCCTTGATCCAGATCGCGGCCACTACGGAAGCGAAGAGCGGCGAGAGCGCGTTGAGGATCGCGGCCGTCGAAGCATCGATGGCCGTGAGCGCCTCGGCGATCAGCACGAACGGCGTGGCGAGGCCGATCGCACCCACGAAGAGGTATGCCGGCCAGTGCTGGCGGAAACCGACCGTGTCGCGCGTGGCCATCACGTACGCGAGCAGCAGCAAGCCGCCGAAGATCACGCGCAGCTCGATCATCGGCACGGGGCCGAAGTACGGCACCGCGTGGCGCATGAAGAGATACGACGCGCCCCACATCGCCGCCAGCGTGACGAGGCGGGCGAGATCGGCTGGCCTCAAACGAGCGAGCCCTGCAACACGCCTTCCAACTCGAGGAGCCTCGTCTTCCGCGGCAACCCGCCCGCGTAACCCGTGAGGCTGCCGTCCGCGCCGACGATGCGGTGGCAGGGAATCGCCACGGCGATCGGGTTGCGGCCGGTCGCGGCACCGGCGGCACGCGCGGAGCCGGGAGCGCCCGCGCGGCGCGCCAGCTCCGAATACGTGATGGTCTTGCCGAAGGGCACGCGCGCAATCTCGCGCCACACGCTTTCCTGGAACTCGGTGCCGTGCGGGGCGACAGGAAGATCGAACGTGTCGCGCTTGCCGGCGAAATACTCGGCCATCTGCTTCGCGCATCTGGCGAGCACCGGATCCTTGGCGTCTTCGACAGCGTCGTCGGAGAGCTTCGCGACGTACTTGGCGTCGGTGAAATCCAGGCGCGTGATCTCGCCATCGGTGGCCACGGCGAACATCGTGCCGAGCGGGGTTTCGAATCGGGCGTACTTGGTCGTCATGTCGATTTCTCCAGGGACTTCCACAGGTGGAGCACGGCGTAGGCTCGCCACGGGCGCCAGGCCTCGGCGTTCGCGAGCGCGTCGCGCGGTTTGTCGTGGCGCATGGCCTTCAGCACCGCGACGTCGGGATGGGGGAAAGCGTCGGGCCACGCGAGAGCCCGCATGGCGATGTATTGCGCGGTCCAGGGGCCGACGCCGGGAATCGTCTCCAGCGCGGCGACGGTCGCATCGATCTCGGCGGTGGGCTCGAGCGAAAGATCGCCGCTCTCGAGCGCCTGGGCGAGCGCGATGATGGCGCGTGCGCGGGCGCCGATGATGCCGTGCTTCGCCACGTCGTCCTGCGTGAGGGTCGCGATCGCCTCCGGTTTCGGGAAGAGGCGGTCGAGGCCTTCGAAGGGAGTTTCGCATTCGTCTCCGAAGGCCTTCACGAAGCGGCCCGCGATCGTGATCGCGGCTTTCACCGTGACCTGCTGGCCGAGGATGGCGCGCACCGCGATCTCGAAGCCATCGACGGCGCCGGGAAGACGCAGGCCGGGGTTTGCCTTCGCGAGTGGACCCAGGGCGTCGGCGATCTCAGTCGGATTGCACGCGAGATCGAAGAGCGCCTTCACGCGCGAGAGGACCGACGGCAAGGCGAGTGCGAGCGAGGCGCTCACCGTGACGCGAAGAGCGGCGCGCTTGGGTGCCGGCACGACCTCGATCCATCCCGAGAGCTTCCCGGCGCGCATGGTCCTCCGGTAGCGCTTGTCGTCCACGACCTCCACGCCGGTGATCGCGCGCTTCGCAAGGAAGGCGAGCGTGGCGGGCCAGTCGTACGGCGGGCGATAGGCGAGATCGAAAACCAGGCGATCGGTCGGCGACTTGGCGCCCCGCGACTTGCGGAGCTCGCCCGGCGTCATGCGATAGCGCTTCTTGAAGAGGTCGTTGAAGCGGCGAAGGCTCGCGAAGCCGCTGGCGAGCGCGACATCCAGCACCGTCATGTCCGTGTCCGTGAGCAGGCGCTTGGCGAGGAGCAGGCGCTGCGTCTGCGCGTACTCGACGGGCGAGACGCCGAACTCCTGCTGGAAGACGCGGCGCAGGTGCCGGTCCGTGACCGAGAGCTGCGTGGCCAGGTCCTCGAGGCTCGCTTCCTGCAGCCGCCCATCATCGATGAGGCGCGCGGCCGATTGCGCGAGGCGGCGATTGGCATCGACCGTGGCGAACCCCGGGGCCAGCTCCGGCCGGCAGCGCAGGCAGGGGCGGAATCCCTCGATCTCCGCGGCCGCCGCGCTCGGGAAGTAGCGGCAATTCTTCGCGAGCGGCGGCTTCACCGTGCAGACCGGGCGGCAGTAGATCCGTGTCGTGCGCACGCCCACGAAGAACCGGCCGTCGAAACGGGCGTCGTGGGAAAGGAGCGCGCGGTAGCACTGGGTGTCGTCGAGCATCATGATCGTATTATCTGCCGACGGAAGCCTTTCGGCTCGCCGTTTTCGGACATCGAAATCGAGCCTGGATTTCCGCCTACGCGGGAATGACGTGCCGGTCGATCCGGGCAGCGAAGCAGCCGCGCCGGGCGAAGTGGGCGTGGATATAGGACACGTCATCGAGGGCGAAAAAGCGTTCGATGAGCGGCTCCACGTCGCGGCCTTCGGTGATGTCCGCATCGACGATGTGGCCCTGCGCGTCGAAGGCACGCACCGAGAGCAGGCGCGAGCGCAGCGCCGGGGGGATCACGTCGACCCCGTCGAACGGCTCGTTCGCCGCCTGGCGCACATAGATAGCGTGGCTCGAACGGTACGGCGAGTCGACGGGCAGGTGCTCGTAGTTGAGCAACAGCACTGCCTCGCCGGGCTGCGCGTCCTCGAGGCTCACGCGGCAGGGAAAGCCCGGGTTCGCGTCGCAGATGCGGCGAACGGCACGGTGGCGGGCGAGCGCCTCGTCGGTGAGCGGGGCGAGATGCGTGAACTCGCGCGGGTCCAGTCCGGTGATCCTGAAAGCCATGTAACCTCCTCGGTGATTGAGGTGGCCATGATGGCCTTGCATGAGCGCGCTATCTCGCCGTTTCCGGACATCGAATTCATGCCGAAACAGACCGGGTTCGTCCAACACGTCGTGGAGACGATGCGCGACTTCGGCGCCGTGCGCACGAAGGCGATGTTCGGCGGCTGGGGCATCTGGCGCGACGAGGTTTTCTTCGCGCTCATCGTCGACGACACGCTCTTCCTCAAGACCGACGCCGAGACCTTGCCCGTCTTCCAGGCCCGCGGCCTGGAGCCCTTCGTGTTCGAGAAGACCCAGACCGGCGAGAAGGTCACCACGTCGTACGTGCAGGCACCCGAGGAAGCGCTCGACAGTCCGGCGGAGATGCTGGAGTGGGCGCGGCTCGCCTACGCGGCGGCGCTCAGGTCCGGCGCCAAGAAGAAGAAAAAGAAATAGGGTCTGACCCTAATTCTTGACGTCGGCGGCGTGGCCGCCGCAGACGCGGAGCAGGTCGGCGGGTTGGATGGGGAAGAGCGCGTTGGGCGTACCGCCCGCGGCGTAGACGACGTCGAACGCGAGCAAGTCTTCATCGACGAACGTCCGGATGACGCGAGCATGGCCGACGGGCGGAATGCCGCCGATGGCGTAGCCGGTGACTTCCCGCACGAACTCCGGCTTGGCGCGACCGATCGCTTCACCCAGGAGCGCGCCGATCTTGCCTTCGTCGACGCGGTTGGATCCGCTCGCGACGACCAGCACCGGATCGCCGCTCACCGTGGCGCGGAAGATCAGCGACTTCGCGATCTGCCCGACGGCGCAACCCAGGAGGTGGGCCGCTTCCTGCGACGTGCGCGCGGAGGCGGCGTGCTCGGTGATGCGGCAGTCCAGCCCGAGGTCGGCCAACGCTTGCTGCACTCGTGCGGCGCTCGCGGAGAGCGGCGCGCCGGACAACCCTTCCGTCATCGTTCGTTCAGCCCCGGCTCGTGGATCACGGGGAAGTTCACGGAGTTGGCCATGAAGCAGAGCGAGTGCGCGCGCTTGTGGAGCGAATCGGCGGCGTCCCGGTCCGTGCCCTTGGCCACCGTCACCTGCGGCCGCAGCACGACCTCCATCATCTGCATCTTGCCCTCGGCGTTCTTGCCGAGCTTGCCGATGGCGCGGTCCTCGTAGTGCAGGACGGAGAGCTTGTTCTTGGCGGCGAGCGCGAGGAACGTGAGCATGTGGCACTGCGAGAGCGAGAGGATCAGCAGCACCTCGGGGTTGTAGCCCTTTGGATCGCCGCCGAAGGCCGGGGGCGAGGAGCCGAACACTTCCGGCTTGCCGGGAGCGGAGAGCCAGCTGTCGCGGGAGTACACCGTGTCGGGCGGACGCTTCGCCGTCTCGTCGGCCGGCCAGGCGACGTGGACCTCGAATTCCTCGCTCATCGCATGCTTCTCCTCAGGTGAGGGCCGCGGCGGCACGGCGCCGGTACGCGAGCCAGGCGGCGGAGCTGCCGGCCAGGACCAGCAGCGGCACCGCAAGATAGTTGAGTGTGGCCCATCCGGCGGCGTTCACCAAGACGCCCGAGGTCAAGGCTCCGAGCGCCTGCACCCCGAAAGTGATCATCTCGTTCAGGCCCTGCACCTTCGCCTTCTCGTTGGGGCGGTGCGACTCGATCAGCAGCGTGGAACCGCCCACGTAGGTGAAATTCCAGCCCAGGCCCAGCAGCACGAGCGCCCACCAGAAGTTCATCACCTCCTGGCCGGAGAGCGCCACGCCGACGCACGCGAGCTCCAGGCAAAGGCCGGTCACGATCACCGGCAGCACGCCCACGCGCTGGATGATCGAGCCCGTCACGAACGACGGCGCGAACATCGCCACGACGTGCGCCGCGATCACGCCGGCGGAGGCCGAGTAGGGGTAGCCGCAGAAGCTCATCGCGAGCGGCGTCGCGGTCATGAGCAGCGTCATCACCCCGTAGCCGATGGCCGAGCATCCGGCCGCGACCATGAACGTGGGTTGCATCGCGATCACGCGCAGCGGACGTGGCGCTTCCGGCTTTCCCTCCGGTTTGGCGTCGGGAATGGCGAGGAACGAGACGATCGCCATCGCGAGCAGGCAGAAGAAAAAGAGCGAAGCGTAGGTCGCGACGAAACGCGTGGACAGCAGGTCGATCGTGACCTTGCTGAGGCTGGGGCCCACGATGCCGCCCACGAGACCGCCCGCCAGCACGAGGGAGATCGCCTTCGCCTTGAAGTCGGGCGGCGCCATGTCCGCCGCGGCGAAGCGGTAGTACTGGCCGAAGGCGTTGTAGATGCCGAGCACGAAGGTTCCGGCGCACAGCAGCGGGAATGACGCCGTGGCGATCGCGATCGAGGCGATGACCGAGCCGATGAGGCCGAACACGCCGCCCGTGAGGAATCCATTGCGCCGGCCAACGCGCTTCATCCACAGCGAGGCGGGCATGGTCGAGAGCCAGGCGCCGAAGACGTACGTGGCCGAAGGCAGCGTCGCGAAGAGCTTGTTGTCGACCAGCGAGTAGCCCGCGAGCGCGGTCACCGAGATCAGCGTGACGGCATTCGTGAGCAGCAGGGCCTGGCAGGCAGCCAGGAGAAGGATGTTACGGCGGGCGCGATCCACCCATGGATTCTACTTAACTACGCGGTCACTTCCGTTCGAACCGCCACTCCTCGCCCAGTTCCTTGCCGCCCTTGGTGCCTTCGATGCGGGCCACGAGCGCCTCGCCATCGCGCCAATACATCACACGCTGCGGGAAATCGTGCTGCGGGTTCTCGAACACGACCTTGCGATCTCCGAGCATCTTCATCTTGAACTCCGTCTGCGGCTTGCCGCCTGGCATCGCGTAGTACGAGAACCCGTCGGCCGTGTCCGCGATGCGCAGGAACTCGAAGAACTTGCGGCCCGACTTCCACGTCGCGAGGTTCGCCGAGACCATGAGGCCGTTGCCGGGGCCGAGCCACGTCTCCGTCGTCGTGCCCTCGGGCGTGGTGTTGACCCAGGTGCCGGTCATCCAGTCGAGCTGGGCCACGCGCGCCGTCTGTGCGAACGCGGCCGTGGCGAAGAGAAGTGCTGCAAGGGCGAGGACGGCGCGTTTCATCGGGACTCCCGGATGTGTGGATGCGGAAGTCTAGTCGGAGGTTCGGGGCGGGGCTTGTACGTTTGCGACATCAAGAATCAGGGTCTGACCCTAATTCTTGATCTCGAAGATGGCGGATGCGAGGGCGGGACGGGTGGCGAGGAACTCGGTGGCGGTGAGGCCGGCGTAGCGACGGAACTCGCGAGCGAAATGACTCTGGTCGTAGTAGCCGGCGGCGAGCGCGGCGTCGACGAGCGGTGCGCCGGCGTGGTCGAGGAGATCGAAGAAGCGGCGCAGGCGAAGGATGCCGCCCAGGGCACGAGGCGAGACGCCGATGCGCTCGGCGAAGCGGCGCTCCAATTGGCGGCGCCCGACTTCCAGGTCGCGGGCCAGCGTGTCGATCGAGAGCGCTGCATCGTCACCCTCGGGGCCGGCGCGGGCCGCATCGAGCCTTGCCACGCATTGCGCCAGGAGCGGGTCCTCGCCGGGATCGTCGTGCGCGAGCCGGCGAACCGTGAAGGACTCCACGGCCGAAACGCGCGCGGCATCGTCGGAGCACGCGGTCACTGCTTCGATGAGCGCCCCGGAGCCCTCGATCAACGTGTCGAGGGCCACGCGCCGATCGGTGAGCTCGTTGAGCGGCCGGCGCACGACGCGATGCGCGGACCACGGATGGAAGCGGACGCCCAGCACGCCCACGGGACCCGAAGGCCGCAACCACAAGGGGCGCGTGAGCTGTCCCGCGACGAACGCGCGCGGCTGGAGATGTTCACGGCCCTCCTCGTCGCGCTCGAACATCGGCGAGCCGAAGTGCACCAGCAGCTCCGGGCATCCATCGCCCACGACGGGCTGCGGCGACGGGTCGGGCGACGCGTCCACGCCGATCCAGATGCAGCGAACCACGCTCGCGAGCTCCGCGCGCGGCGCGTGTTCGGCGTACTGCATCGCTACAGCGGCTTCTTGCGGAAGGTGATCGTCTCGACCTTGGGCGGGCCTTCCTTCTGCCGCATCGTCAGGCGGAAGACGAATGTGTCGGGCGCCGTGCGCTGGAACGCGAGCGCGCCGAAGACCATCTCGTCCGTGGTGAGCTTGGTGAGGCGGAACTTGTACGACACGTCCTTCTCTTCCCAGCCGACCCAGTCGATATTGAAGTGCTTCACGACGATGCGCAGCGACCCCTCGAACTCCTCGATGCCGAGCAATTCGTAGAATTCCTTCGAGCCGTCGGACTTCGTCAGGCGGAACGTGCCCAGCATCACGCCCTTGCTGGGCGGCATCCAGTTGTCCTCGCCGACGCCCCCCATGCCTTCCCCGACCCAATAGCCCTGCAGCCACGCGGCGTCGTTGATCGTCGCGGCGACCTTCGGCGGTTGAAGCTGCGGGCCGGGCGGCGGCGTGGCGAGCGGCGGGGTGGTGATCGTCGTCGGTGACTGTGCGAACGCGTTGGCCGCGATCACGAGGAAAACGGTAGCGAGATATCTCATGCGATCCCCCTGGTTCAGCCCACTATAATCGCTGCATGGACTATCGACGACTCGGCCGTTCCGGCCTCAAGGTAAGCGAGCTCTCGTTCGGCTCGTGGGTGACATACGGTAACCAGATGGACACGAAGGCCGCACGCGAGTGCATGGCCGCCGCCTGGGACGCCGGCGTCAATTTCTTCGACAACGCCGAGATCTACGCGAACGGCAAGAGCGAGGAGATCATGGGCGCGGCGCTGAAGGAGCTCGCGTGGCCGCGCGTGAAGTACGTGGTCTCGACCAAGTTCTTCTGGGGCATCACCGAGGGGCCCAACACGAAGAACACGCTGAACCGCAAATACCTGATGGACGCCATCGACGGCTCGCTGAAGCGCCTGCAGATGGACTACGTCGACCTCGTGTATTGCCACCGCCCGGATCCCAACACGCCGGTCGACGAAACGGTGTGGGCGATGCACGACATGATCGAGCGAGGCAAGGCGCTCTACTGGGGCACCTCCGAATGGGACGCGAAGAGCATCCGCGCCGCGTACGAATTCGCGGAGAAGTACCGCCTTCGCGCTCCGGTGATGGAGCAGCCCGAGTACAACCTCCTCCACCGGAAGCGCGTGGAGCAGGAATACGCGCCGCTCTACAAGGACTTCGGCCTGGGCCTCACGACGTGGAGCCCGCTCGCCTCGGGGCTGCTCACCGGCAAGTACCGCAACGGCGTTCCTGCCGGAAGCCGCGGCGCGCTCGAGCGCATGAAGTTTCTCCTGCCGCAATTGACCGATAAGGCGGCCAACGAGGCCGTGGGCAAGCTGGAAGCTGTTGCAAAAGACCTCGGCGGATCGGTGGCCCAGCTCGCAATCGCGTGGTGCGCAAGGAACTCGCAAGTCTCTACGGTGATCACAGGAGCATCCCGCCCCGAACAGGTCACCGAGAACATGAAAGCTGCAGCCCTGATCCCCAAGCTCGATGCCGCGGCCATGAAGCGGATCGAGGACATCACCCGCCCGGTCTCGGCGGCCTGACCATGATTCGCCTGGTGCTGGGCGCCGCGATCGCGGCGCTGGTCGCGGCGTGCGGGGGTGGCGGCGGCGGCAGCGAGTTGCAGCCTCCCCCTGCGCCGCCTCCGAACGCAAGGCTGGAGCTCGTGGCCGGTGCCAGCGGCGGCTCCGGCAGCGCGGATGGGGCGTACGCCAACGCCCGGTTGTCCGGGCCGGTCGGGATCACGACCGATGGCGCGGGAACGATCTATGTCACGGAGCCGCTGAGCAACCGGATCCGGCGCGCGGTGGGCGGGGTGGTCTCGAAGTTTCCCACCTCGCAAACGGGCGCACCGGGCTTCGTCGACGGGCTCAACGCGCTCTTCTACCAGCCGAGCGCGATCGCCGCCAGCTCGGGCGGCACCGCGTACGTGGCCGATACCTACAACCACGCCATCCGCCAGATCGACGCGGCGGGCAACACGACCACGCTCGCGGGCAGTGCCGAGCGCGGCTATGCGGATGGAACGGGTGCCGCAGCCAGGTTCCTCTTCCCGCAGGGCATCGTGCGCGACGCCACCGGCAACCTCTTCGTCCTCGACACCGGCAACGCCGCCATCCGCCGAGTAACTCCGGCGGGTGTGGTCACGACGTTCGCCGGCAATCCGAACCTGCATGCCACCATCGACGGCCAGGGCACGGCCGCGTCGTTCTTCATTCCGACGGCGATCGCGATCGACGCGACCGGCAATCTCTACGTCGCGGACAACGGGACGATCCGGTTCGTGACGTCCTTCGGCCTGGTCACGACCCTCGCGGGAGCGTCAGGGCAACTCCAGGTCGTCGACGGTCCTTCCGGGACCGCCCGCTTCGGAGACATTGGCGGCATCGCGGTCGCCAACGACGCGACGGTTTTCGTGACCGAGAACGTCCACAACGTCATCCGGCAACGCGCCCCTTCGGGCCTGGTGACGACCGTCGCCGGAACGCTCGATGCCACGGGTTCCGCGGACGGCGCCGGTGCGGCCGCACGCTTCAATCATCCGGCGGGAATCACGGTCGACGCGGGGACGGGCAACCTGCTCATTGCCGATACGGACAATCACACGATCCGCCTGCTGACCCGTGCCGGATCCGTCCTCACGCTGATCGGTGCTGCGCCACCCCGGGGTGCCACGGATGGCGCCGGCGCGGCCGCGCGCTTCGGCTTTGTCACGGATCTCGCGCTCGACGTCGCGGGCAACGTCCTTGTTGCGGACTGGGGCAACTTTGCGATCCGCCGCCTCGATGCGACGAACAACGTCCAGACCATCGCCGGCGTTTTGGGATCGAACGGCACGCAGGACGGACCGGCGGGTACGGGGCGCTTCATGGGGCCGGGTGCCGTCGCAAGCGATGGCGCGGGCAACCTCTACGTCGTCGACACGCAGACCTTCTTCTGCCACACGCCCCTCTTCTGCGAGAGCAACAGCTCCGCCATCCGACGCGTGGATCCCGCCGGCACCATCACGACCCTCGCGGGCGACCTCGCGCTGGCCGGCGATGCCGACGGCACCGGAACGGCCGCGCGTTTCCGAGCGGCGGTGGATATCGCGATCGACAGCGCCGGCAACCTGTACGTGAGCGACTTCAGCTCCGCGACGATCCGCCGCGTCACGCCCGCCGGCGTGGTGACGACGATCGCCGGCAGCCCGCGCCTTCGATCCCACACGGACGGCACGGGCTCGCAGGCGCGCTTCCTCGGCCCGCGCGGCCTCGTGATCGATCGGGACGGCAACCTGTTCGTCGCCGACGGAGGCTCGATGATCCGCAAGGTGACGCCCGCGGGTGTCGTCACCACGATCGCGGGTACAGCGACACCGGCCGATGGGACCGATGGCAACGGCGCGGCGGCCCGCTTTGCGAGCGTCAACCGGCTTGCGATCGACAGCGACGGCAATCTCTACGCGACGGACGCGTCCACGATCCGCAAGATCACGCCTACCGGCGTGGTGACGACCGTCGCGGGCACCAAGGGCCAGGACGGATTCACGCCGGGTCGGCTGCCGGGCGTCGTCACGCCGCGGTCGCTGGTGGTGAAAGGCACGGACCTCTACATCGGGATCGACAGCGGCATCGCGGTGCTTCGCAACCGGCCGTAGGTTTCGCGGCACAATCGCCGGATGGAGACCCTCCATCTCGGCTGTGCCGCGGGCTTCTCGGGCGACCGCACCGATGCCGCGGCGCCCGTCGTGGAGACGCTGGCCGCTCGCGGCGGCCGCTCATTCCTTCTCTTCGAAACGCTGGCCGAGCGCACGTTGGCCCTTGCGCAGCTCGCGCGTCGTTCGAACCCGGATGCAGGCTACGAACCGCTCCTCGACGAGCTGCTGCGGCCCGTGCTCGTACGCTGCCTCGTAAGCGGCATCGGTATCGTGAGCAACTTCGGCGCGGCGAATCCACCGGGAGCTGCGCGTCGCATTCGGGCGCTCGCGCGAGAGCTCGGCTTGCGTGAGCCGCGCATCGCCGTCGTCCACGGAGACGATCTCTCCGGCGAAGTGCATCGTCCGCTGTTGCGTTCGGCGCTCGGGTCCGCGCTCGACGGCATCGATGTCGTGAGCGCCAATGCGTACCTCGGCGCCGAGGCCATCGCGGCGGCGATCCAGGGCGGCGCGGAGATCGTCGTTTGCGGACGCGTGGCCGATCCGTCGCTGGCGGTCGGCCCCGCGCTCGCGCATTTCGGCTGGAGGCAGGACGACTGGGAGCGCCTCGGCCGCGCGACCATGTGCGGCCACCTGCTCGAGTGCGGCGCGCAGGTGACGGGTGGCTACTTCGCCGATCCCGGCATGAAAGACGTGCCCGATCTGCACAACGTGGGCTTCCCCATCGCGGAGATGGACGCGGAAGGCCGCTGCACGATCGGCAAGGCCGAACGCACGGGCGGCTTCGTCACGGAAGCGACCCTGAAGGAGCAGCTCCTCTACGAGGTGCACGATCCCGCGGCCTATCTCACGCCGGACGTGACGGCCGATATCTCGCAGGCGGAAGTTCGCACCGTGGGCCGCGATTGCGTAGCGCTCGAGGGCGTGCGCGGCCATGCACGCCCCGCCACGCTGAAGGTCAACGTTTGCTACGAGGGCGGATGGCTCGCGGAGGGCGAGATTTCCTATGCGGGACCGGGCGCGGAGGCGCGGGCGCGGCTTGCAGGCGAAGTCCTGCGCAAACGCTTGCCGGGGCTGGATGTCCGCGTGGATCTCATCGGCATCGTGAGTGTCTTCGGCGACGACTCGGGGCGATTGCTCGAGCGCACGGCGGCGGGCCACGCGAGTGAGGTGCGGCTGCGCGTCGCGGCGAAGCACGTCGACCGTTCGAGTGCGGAACGGCTCACGCGAGAGGTGACCGCGCTCTACACGTGCGGGCCGGCGGGCGGTGGCGGCGTGCGCACGAGCCTGCGTCCGCGACTCGACACGCTTTCGGGCTTCGTGCCGCGCGAAGCAGTGCCCGCGAGCTGGGAGATGCTTTCGTGAAAGTCGCCCTGCACCGCATCGCCCACGGACGTACGGGCGACAAGGGCGATCGCTCCAACGTCAGCTTGATCGCGTATCGTCCGGAGCTGTGGGATGTATTGGTGGCGCAGGTGACGGAGGCGCGCGTGGCGGAGCTGTTCGCGCATCGCAAGCCCACGGCGGTGAAGCGCTACCTCCTGCCGAAGCTGGGGGCGATGAATTTCGTGCTGGATGGCGTGCTCGATGGCGGCGTGAACGGATCGCTCAACCTCGACACGCACGGCAAGACGCTGGCTTTCCTGTTGCTGGAGCTTCCGGTGGAGATTCCGGCGGCGCTCGAGAAGTACGTATCGCATCGCGTCGACGATGCCACGACAACGAAATGAGGAGAACAAGATGAAGACCCCCCTTCGAGCCATTGCCCTGGCCGCGGCCGTGCTCGGCGCCGCATCCGTTTCCGCACAGACCTATCCCGCGAAGTCGATCTCGTTCGTGGTGCCCTTCGCCGCGGGCAGCGCCACCGACCAGATCGCGCGAGCGCTGGGGCAATCGGTCGCGGAGCAAGGCAAGCAGTCCGTGGTCGTGGAGAACAAGCCGGGCGCGAGCGGGTTCATCGCCGCGCAGGCCGTGGCGACGGCGCCCGCCGATGGCTACACCGTGCTCATCACCACCAACACGACGCACGCGGCCAACGAGCATCTCTACAAGACGCTGCCGTACGACCCGGTGAAGGACTTCGCGCCGGTCGCGCTGCTCGGCAAGGGCGGCCAGATCATGATCGTGAACCCGAAGGTGCCCGGCAACACGCTGTGGGAGTTCATCAATCTCGCGAAGCGGCAGCCGGGCAAGTTCACGTTCGGCAGCGGGTCATCCTCGTCACGCATCGCCGGCGAGCTGCTGCAGCAGATGGCGGGCATCGAGCTCCTGCACGTGCCGTACAAGAGCAACCCCCTCGCGATCACGGACCTGCTGGGCGGCCAGATCGACATGATGATCACCGACACGGCCACGGGCCTGCCGCAGGTGAAGGCCGGCAAGGTGCGCGCGCTCGGCGTGACGAGCTGGAGCCGCTCGCCGCTGGCGCCGGAAGTGCCGACGTTCCACGAGTCGGGCGTCCGCGGCTACGAGATGGGCTACTGGTTCGCGGCCTACGTGCCCGCGAAGACGCCGCCGGACGTCGTGGCGAAGCTGAACGAGCTGCTCGGAGCGGCGATGAAGAGCGAGAGCGCGAAGAAGTTCTACGAGTCGACCGGCACCACGCCCGCGTTCTCGTCGCCCGTGGAGCTCGCGAAATTCCAGGGGCTCGAGTCGGCGAAGTGGGGAAAGATCGTGAAGTCCGCGAAGATCGAGGCGGAATGAATGGGGTCAGACTCCATTTGGCAAAGATCGGGCGCCGTGAATGGGGTCAGACTCCTTTCATCCTTGTAGGACAGGGCCTATTCAACGGGGTCTGTAGGACCGGTAACTTGTTCTCTCCTCAACCGAACAAAGGGAGCACAAGATGAAGATCACCAAGCCCCTCGCCCTGCTTGCCGTCGTCGCGTTCGCCGCGTCGCTTGCCGCTTGCGAGAAGAAGGAAGGCCCGATGGAGCGCGCGGGCAAGAAAGTCGACAACGCCGTCGAGAAGGCCGGCCAGAAGATCGAGGCCGCCGGCGACAAGGTGCAGGACGCCACCAAGAAGTAGGTCCCGCAACTCGGACGCGAAATTCATGGGGTCAGACTCCCATTCGCAGTCCCATGATTCGGACAGAAACGCGAATGGGAGTCTGACCCCTAGCGGTCCATCTGCGCGAATGTGACGAGGTGCCCGCCGGGCTCCTCGTAGGTGATCTCGTCGGCGCCATAGAAGGTCTTGTGGCGCTCGGCGAGGACCTTGGTGCCCTTCATGGCGGCAATCACCGACTCGACGTCGTCGACCTCGATGAAGACGACGGCGTTGCGCGCTTCCTTCGTCTTTGCCTGCACACCGGCGGACTCGTTCTTGTTGCCGCGCGTCTCGACCATCACCTGGACGCCGTTGTTCTGCAGCCCGGCGAAGCCCAGGTGGTCGCCCTCGGGGACGTCGAACATCACCGTGAAGCCCGCTTTCAGGAACCAGTCGCGCGTGGGCTCGACGCGGTCGACGAAGAGGACGGGCGTGGCGGAGAGGGCTTTCATGATCGTTCTCTTGGCTGGATTCCCGCCTTCGCGGGAATGACGCTTAGTCGGTGACGGCGCCTTTGCTCGCGGTGCCGACGAGCTTCGCGTACTTGCCGAGCACGCCGGTCTTGTACTTGGCCTCGGGCTGCTTCCAGGCCGCGCGGCGCTTCGCGATCTCCGCTTCGTCCACGTTGAGCTGGATGAGGCGCTTGCGCGAATCGATGGTGATGGAGTCGCCTTCCTTCACGAGCGCGATGGTGCCGCCTTCGAAGGCTTCGGGCGTGACGTGCCCGACCACCATGCCCCACGTGCCGCCGGAGAAGCGTCCGTCGGTCACGAGGCCCACGGATTCACCAAGACCCTTGCCGATCAGCGCCGCGGAAGGCGCGAGCATCTCGCGCATGCCGGGACCGCCCTTCGGTCCCTCGTAGCGGATGATCACGACGTCGCCGGCCTTGATGCTGTCCGAGAGGATCGCATCCATGGCGAGCGGCTCGGAATCGAACACGCGCGCCGGGCCGGTGATCGCGGGGCTCTTCAGGCCCGTGATCTTCGCGACGCAGCCGTCCACCGCCAGGTTGCCGCGCAGGATCGCGAGGTGGCCTTCCTTGTACATCGGGTTCGACCAGGGACGGATCACGTCCTGGTCCGCACGCGGTTCGTTCGGCACGTTGGCGAGATTCTCGGCGACCGTCTTGCCGGTGATGGTCATGCAATCGCCGTGCAGCGCGCCGTTCACGAGCAGCATCTTCATCACCTGCGGGATGCCGCCGGCCTTGTGGAGATCGACGGCGACGTACTTGCCCGAGGGCTTCAGGTCGCAGAGCACCGGCACTTTCTGGCGCACGCGCTCGAAATCGTCCAGCGTCCACGGCACGCCGGCCGCATGCGCGATCGCGAGCCAGTGGAGCACGCCGTTGGTGGATCCGCCCGTGGCCATGATCACGGCGATCGCGTTCTCGATCGACTTCTTCGTGATGATGTCCGAGGGCTTGAGGTCTTTCCTCACGGCGTCCACGAGTACGCGCATGCTCTCGGCGGCGCTTTCGCGCTTCTCGTCATCCTCCGCGGCCATCGTCGAGGAGAAGGGCAGCGACATGCCGACCGCTTCCACCGAAGAGGACATCGTGTTGGCGGTGTACATGCCGCCGCACGCGCCCACGCCCGGGAGCGCCTTGCGCTCGATGCATTCGAAGTCTTCCTTCGACATCTTGCCGGCGGTGAACGAGCCCACGGACTCGAACACGGAGACGATCTGGAGATCCTGCCCCTTGTGTTTACCCGGCTTGATGGTGCCGCCGTAAACGCAGATCGCGGGGACGTTCATGCGGCAGATGCCGATCATCGCGCCGGGAAGGTTCTTGTCGCAGCCGCCGATGGCAAGCACGCCGTCCATGAACTGGCTTTGCGTCGCGGTCTCGATCGCATCGGCGATCACCTCGCGCGAGACGAGCGAGTACTTCATGCCCTCGGTGCCCATCGAGATGCCGTCGGTGACGGTGATCGTGCCGAACATCTGCGGCATCGCTCCGGCTTCGCGCGCGGCCTTGTCCGCGGCATCCGCGAGCGGCTGGATGCCGGCGTTGCACGGATTCATCGTCGAGTGGCCGTTCGCGATGCCGACGATCGGCTTTTCGAAGTCCGCGTCCTGGTAGCCGATGGCTCGGAGCATGGAACGGTTCGGCGAGCGCGGAACGCCGTGCGTGATCGTGAACGAGCGGAATTTATCGGCCATGGGAATTCGAGAGCGGAATCGAGCCTTTCATTGTATCGAATTGCTTCGTCGAGGAACGGCGTGCCGCGGTGGACCCTCGCAGGGATACGGGGCGTCGATCATCGCGCCGCGATAAGCACAGGTCATTCATCTACCCGAAAGGAAACACCATGAAACGCATCCTCGCCACTTGTGGCATTGCCGCCGCGGCCCTTGCCACGCATTCCACCGTCTTCGCGCAGGAGCTCGGCCCGGCCGTGCTCGAGAGCCCTTCCGACGTCCGCGTGCAGGAAGACATCAACAACCGCCTCGTGGTCGACCATCGCATGGACGGCGCGATGTTCACCGTCTCCGTGCACGACGGGCACGTGAGCGTCACCGGCACGCTGAAGGACCAGGCGCAGGAAGCGGAGATCTATCGCGTCGCCCGGCATGTCGACGGCGTTCGCGACGTGTTCGTCTTCGCGGAGGAGGACTCGCAGTAGCGGCACGTTAGAATGGGCGCGGTTTCCCGAGCCGCGCCCATGCTGACCCATCCCCAGTTCGACCCCATCCTCTTTTCGCTCGGCCCGATCGCGGTTCGCTGGTACGGGCTGATGTATGTCGTCGCGTTCGTCACATTCCTGATGCTCACCAAGCTGCGCGTGAAGCGCGGCTTCGGCGGCGACATGACGGTGAACGACGTCGACGACCTCCTGCTCTACGGCGTGCTCGGGGTGATCCTCGGCGGCCGCCTCGGCTACATCCTCTTCTACAAGGCCGGCTTCTATTTCTCGCACCCCATGGAGATCTTCAAGGTGTGGGAAGGCGGCATGAGCTTCCACGGCGGCTTCCTCGGCGTGCTGCTCGCGGTGGCGTTCTTCTGCTGGCGGCGGAAGAAGCGCTGGATCGAGGTGATGGATCTCATCGCGCCTTCGGTGCCGGTGGGCCTCGCGGCCGGCCGCATGGGCAACTTCATCAACGGCGAGCTGCCGGGGCGTCCTACCGACGTGCCGTGGGGCATGTGGTTCCCGCAGGTGGATCGCGAACCGCTCGCTCGCCATCCCTCGCAGCTCTACCAGTTCGCGCTCGAGGGTCTGCTGCTCTTCGTGCTGCTGTGGTGGTTCGCCTCGAAGAAGCGGCCTGCGGGTGCCGTCTCCGCGGCGTTCCTCATCGGCTACGGCGTCTTCCGCTTCATCGCGGAGTTCGGCCGGCAGCCCGACGACTTCCTCGGCCTGCTGGCGATGGGGCTCTCGATGGGCCAATGGCTCTCGTTGCCGATGATCGTGATCGGTGCCGCGATGATGGCTTGGGCCTACCGAAAGTGAAAATCGTCACTCCCGCGAAGGCGGGAATCCATGGGTCCCCGCCTTCGCGGGGACGACGAACGTGAGAATCGCCGTCGTCGGGGTGGGAGCCATCGGAGGCATCGTGGCGGCGCGGCTCGCGCTGGCGGGCAAGGACGTCACGGTGTTCGCGCGCGGCGAGAACCATGCGGCGATCGCGCGAGGCGGGTTGGCGATCACGCAGATGGACGGGCGGCGCGAGGTGGCGCGGGTGCATGCGTCCGAGCGGTTCGAAGACGCGAAGGGCTTCGATGTCGTGATCGTGGCGGTCAAGTCGCACCAGCTCCCGGCGGTGGGGAGCGGCGTGGCGGCGATCTGCAATGACGACACGGCCGTCGTCCCGATGCAGAACGGCCTGCCCTTCTGGTATTTCCACGAGCACGGCGGAGCGCTTGCCGGCAGCACGGTGGAAAGCGTGGATCCCGGCGGCAAATGCCTGGGTGCGATTCCCGCGCGGCGCGTGCTCGGCGTGGTGACCTTCATGGCGGGCGAGCGCCCCGGTCCCGGCGAGGTGAAGCACACCGGTGGAGAAGGCCTGCGCCTGGGAGAGCTGGACGGCCGCTCCACGCAGCGCCTCGAGAGCGTGGCCACCGAGCTTCGCAACGCCGGCTTCAAGTGCCCAGCGCTCGAGGACATCCGCAACGAGGTGTGGCTCAAGCTCTGGGGCAACGCGGTCTTCAATCCGATCTCCGCGCTCACGCACTCCACGCTCGCGGACATCTGCAACGACCCGGACGCGCGAAAGCTGGTGACGCAGGGGATGATGGAGATCAGCGCCGTCGCGGCGAAGCTCGGCGTCACCTTCCCGATGACCATCGAAAATCGCATCGACGTCGCGGGGCGCATCGGCCATCACAAGACCTCGATGCTTCAGGACGTGGAAGCGGGCAACGCGCTGGAGATCGACGCGCTCACGGGCGCGGTCGTGGAGCTCGGGGCGAAGGTGGGCGTGCCCACCCCCGCGCTCGAGGCGCTCTACCGTGCGGTGAAGCTGCTCGACCGCACGGTGCGCTCGGGAAACCTCAGTGTCCGGGCGGAGCGGCGCGGCGGCCTTCCGGGATAGGCGGGGGCATGTCCACGCGCTGCGGAATGCTCAGCGGATCGAAGTCCGACCAGACGCCGTAGTTCCAGGAGCCGTCGGCGCGCTCCACTTCCTCGGCGCCGCACTCCATCATCACGCGCGCAATGGTCGCGGTGTTCACGTCGCTGCTCGAGGCGTTGACGGCGATCATCGTGCCCGCGGTGCGCAGGACCTCGTGCTCGCGCTTCGGGTTTTCGTCGGTCCCGTTCAGGGCACCCAGGAGCGAGCCCGTGTACGCGCCCACGCCGGCGGCAAGGGGAATGGCGATCGGACCCACGGCGATCGCGGCGGCTGCACCGGCAGCGATGCCCACGGCACCGCCCACCACGGCACCGGTCGCGGCGGAGCCATCGGCACCCCGCGCGCCCGGGGATTCATTCCGGTCGCCGCCGATCGGGTACTGGTCGTGCTGGCCCGGCGGGTTCACGACGAACTCGCACATGTCGGTTTCCTGCACACCCGCCTGGCGCAGGCGCTCCTTGGCGTCGGCAGCGCGCGGGCCCGTGTCGAACAATCCGGCGATGATGGTGCTCATGACAGTCTCCTTTGCGCCTCGTAGGTGGGGCGCGTGGCTGTGTTGTCGACGATCGTGTCGATGCCCGAGAGCCGGGCGCAGTTGGCGCAGCAATACATGCGGCTTTCCGATTCCGATCCGTGCCCCACGATGCGGCAGCCGCAGTGGGCGCAGAGCGGCGCCAGCCGGTGGATGGCGCATTCGAAGCTGTCGAACGTGAACGTGCGGCCGTCCTTGTGGACCTCGAAGGAGCGGTGGTACTCGTTGCCGCAAACGTCGCATTTCGCCATGGTCATTCCTTCGTATCGCGTCCGGCATTGCCGCCGTCGCACGAGCCGCCGCGCTGTGCGGGCGGCTGCGAACGGCAGTCGGTATCCTCGCGCCCCGCGGCCAGGTCCTTCTCCGCCTGCTGCATCTCGGGGTGCGGCTCGCCAGCCCGCGAACGATCCGCTGTCTCGTCCCGTTCGTGCGGCAGCAACATGCGCGTGAAATTTCGGGGCGTACGCCGCGCCCGGCGGAGGTATTGGCGATGAGGCATTTGAAAGATGGTCGCAAGCCCCAAGGGCCGCGACTGCCGGAGGGATTCCCATAGCCGCGTAGTCGGATTCCCACGCGCCGGGAGGACCGGCCGTTCGCCGTTCTAGCGGAAGTTCCAGGCCCCCAGCCCGTTCACGTGCACGCCCATGCTGAGGTTGGCCTTGTCGCCTTGCGGAAACACCTCGTGCAGCACGCCGAAATCGGTGATCAAGTAGTCCGTCACCGCCGTGCTGTAAGCCGGTGCGCCGGGCGCGGAAGCCGAGCAGTAACGCATTCCCGGGTTGGCCGCGCAGTACGCATTGACGTCACCGAGCATTCGCCGGAAGTTGTCTTGCGTGATGTGCGCGCGAAAGAAGCGCAAGCCGGACCAGGTCGTGCCGGTGAAGGTCCCCGAGTAGGGCGAGACCGTCGCGTACTTCGACGTCGCGACCATCGGCGTGGACACGAACGGTGTCGCCACATCGTGAGCGATGAAGCCCGTACCCGTCGGGTCGGACGGCCTGTAGCGATTGTCGAAGACGCCCAGCAGCAACGCGAAGGTCTTGCCGGACCGGCGGTCGAGGAAGTATGCGAAGAAGTTGACCTGTCCCACGGGCACGATCCCGGCGGGCGCGTCCGGATCCAGCACCGATTGGAACCAGGGGATCTCGATGCCTGCTTGCAGCACGAAGTCCGTGCCGGGGCTGGCGTCGTAGATCGACGGCAGCTGCGTCGGATAGAAGCTGTAGCCGTAGATCGAATGCGCGCCGCCCCCCGTGATCGGCAGGCGCGGGAACGTCCAGGTGTTGATGAAAGAACCGGCGTCGTAGCAGTGCAGCTGGAAGCCGGATGAATTGTCCGGGTTCGCCTCGGGAAAGCTTGCGCGCTGGTACGAGGCCGCCGGTTCGGGAACGGTCAGTCCCGTGAGCGGCACGCCGCGGAACGGCGGCCACGGATAGGACTGCGAGATGTGCCCGTAGTCGATCGACACCGGCGCCGAGACCGAGTCGCCGAGGTAGCGAACGATCTGGTAGTAGTGCCCGATGGGAAGCGTCGGATGCGGCGGCTCCGCCGGCGTGACGTTCTCGGAGAAGAAGAGCGACGAGGGGTCGCCGATGCACTCGGGAGCCTGGATCGGCGTGGGGATGCCGTTGGCGGGATCCGCTGCACGAACCGGCAGCGCGCTCGACGACAAGACAGCGAGGCCCAGGGCCGCGAAATGCGCTATGCGATGGTGACGAGCCACGCGGAGCAGGAAATTTGGTGGAGTGAAAGGGGATCGAACCCTCGACCTCCGCATTGCGAACGCGGCGCTCTCCCAGCTGAGCTATCACCCCACGGTGAGCCGCGAATTATAGCGGAAAGAGGGCTTTTTCGGCCAGTTCCTAGAGCGGGGCGCAGAAGGCGGGGCCCTCGGAGTTCCACGACGTATTCGTCATCGCATCACGCACGCCCTGGCTCACCGCGAAGCGGTGGTTCGCGCCGTTTTCGCCGCTGTAGAACCGCGCGACCGGCGTGGTGCCCGCGCCGCAATCGCCGTTCACCGGGGCGAGCGCATAGAAGGCCGTGCCCTGGGATGCCCAGCCCGTGAAGGCCTTGCCACCCTGGCGCTCGTTCGCCTCCATCGACTTCAGCATCTCGCAGTCGCCGTTGCTCACCGAATAGAAGTGCGAGTTCGAAGACGCGAGGTAGTAGTGGCAGGCAGGCACGGCGTTGGCGGGCGCGACGTTCGCGTTCATCCATACGCTGAAGCCTTCGCCGGTGCGGCGCCAGCCGGAGCCCGGCGTTTCGAGGCGATTCACTTCGGCGGGATCGGCGGTGAGGTAATAGTGGCCGCTGGCTTCCTCATAGAACTCGGCCGTGCGCGCTTCGCGACGCACTTCGATCGTCTTCGCGTACTGGAGCGTCACGCCATTGGCGCCGCGCGGCGTTCCGTTGAACTGCAGCGTGTAGATGCCGGGGGCGAGGCCTTGGACGGGAACCGAGGCATAGGGCGTCGTGCCTGCCGGGCCGGGGCCACCCGAGCTCGTCGGGTAGGCGGGCTCGTATTCGAACGCGACGCGGACCACGGAACCTTCGACCGTCGCGCGCAGGCTCATCGGATACACGTAGTACGCGCTCGAGAGCACGGCGTTCCAGTTGGCGTAGGAAAACGGCTGCGCGGGCGCGGCGTACGCGTCCGGCTGGTAGGGCGCGGCGACCACGAAGTAGCTCGTCGCGTACTTCGGCGGCGCGTCGTCATGGCCCAGCGTGCGCATGCGCATGTTCGCGGTGTAGGTGCCCGGGGGCAGGCCGCCCACGTCGATCGGCGACGCGCCGAACGCGCCGCTGTAGTAGAAGCCGTCGGAGAGGTCGAGCTCGAAGTTGAGCATGTTGCCCTGGCGCGTGTAGCTCGCGGTCGGGATGTACGGGGGCCAGCTCGTGCCGTTGGGCTTGAGCGAGATCACCTCGCCGGCGGTCGGATACGGCGACGTCGGGTCCATCGAAGCGGCGTGGGCGGCCGTCGCGCAGAGGCAGGCGGCGGCAAGCGTGGAGAGCAGGGTGGATTTCATGGTCGTTGTCTTATCGGGGCATGGGGTTGTCGCCCGCGAGGTAGCCGCGTGCGAGCTGCATGTCGGAGTCGTACTGGGCGCGCGCCTGGGCTTCGCAGGCACGGCGATCGGTGGCGGACTTGCGGCACTCGTCGCGGGCTTCCTTCAGCGCGGCACCGGCTTCCTTCTTGAGGGTCTCGAACTTCTTCTGCGGCGTGTCGGCCGGCTGGTACCAGCGCGCCGGGTCGCCCGCTTGCACCGCGGGGTCCTGCGCCTTGGCCGAAAGGCCGTAGCAGCCGATGGCGACGGCGGCGGCGAGGAAGAGGGTGTTTCGGTCCATCGTTTTTCTCCGGTTTCTTCGCGCCCAAAGTCGGCGCTACCGGACTCCACGATAGGCAGGCGGGCTTCGGCGGGGCATCCGACCGGTGCTGATGCGCAGGTCGGCCCACGCCGACCCCGTGTAGGACAACTCCCCGGAATGCTGTCCTACAAGCCTTTGCGCCGGTGCGGACATTGGGTCGCGCGGCCCTCCGGCATATGTAGAAGGTATGGAAGGCGACGATGGCGGCATGAAAAGAGCCCTGAAGGTTCTCGCCGTACTCGCAGCCGTGTCGCCCCTGGGGGCGGCCGCGGACGACGCCGCGCCCGCTTCGCTGGGCAAGTCGCTCCAGCTGCGCCCGAAAGCCATCCTCACGCCCAGCCCCTCCGCCATCCAGCAGGCGCCGTTCCTGATCCAGCCGGGCGAGCCCAACCTCGATTTCCAGCCCCACAACACGGACGAGCGCCTGAAGGAGATCCGGGCGTCGTGCGAGAACGGGGGGCGCTCGCTTTGCTACGACACGGACTCGGGGAAAGTCGTCTACAAGAAGACCGCCGAGTACATGCCCAGCATCCCGGGCATGAGGGCGGAGCACATCTCGGTCAAGCGCGACCGCGTCACCTTCAAATACAGCTTCAGGTAGGCCCGGAAAGGCTCATGACGGGGTGTAGGATTTGTCCTACGAGACAATCCGCCCCGGACTACGGGGCCCACCTGTAGGACCGTGATGTAATCCTTGCTGACATCCAACCGCAACCGGAAGAAAACCAATGATCAGGCTGCTCATCGTCGACGACCATGACGTAGTTCGCATGGGCCTCAAGCAGGTCTTCGACAGCCGCGTGGACATGGAAATCGCGGCCGAAGCGCGCACCGGTGACGAAGCGATCACGTTGATCCGCAAGGAACCGTTCGACGTGGCGCTGGTGGATCTGTCGCTGTCCGACATGTCGGGCGTGGACGTCCTCACGCGCGCCAAGGCGATCCGACCGGAAATGGCCGTGCTCATCGTGAGCGGCTATCCGGAAGACCAATACGCCATCAACATCCTCAAGGCCGGCGCATCGGGATTCGTCCCGAAGGACGCGCCGCCCGAGAGCCTGGTGAGCGCGGTGCTCGCTGCCACGCAGGGCCGCCGGTACGTGAGCCCGCGTGTCGCCGATCGCCTCGCGCAGGGCCTCTCGGGGCACGCGGCCGACCAGCCGTCGCACGCCGCGCTCTCCGAGCGCGAGTTCCAGATCTTCTGCAAGCTGGCCGGCGGACAGAGCGTGTCCGACATCGCCAAGGAGCTTTTCCTCAGCGTGAAGACCGTCAGCACCTACCGTTCGCGCATCCTCGAAAAAATGAATTTCAAATCCAACGCGGACATCACTTATTACGCGGTGAAAAACCAACTGATTGCGTGATCCCGATGATCCATAGCCAAACCCTCAATGTTCCCCGCAGGCCCTGGCTCGCGACGCTGTTCGGCGCCGCCGTGCAGGTGAATACCGAGCCCGGAAGGGACTTCATGAAGCTTTCCCCCCAGATGAGCGACGATTCGGAGCTGTCCCAAAAGCCCTTGCAGGCGCTGGTGGTCGAGGACTCGCCCGCCATCGCCGAGCGACTCGTGGAGATGCTGAACATCCCGGGCCGCGTCGAAGTGGTTGCCACCGCAACGACGGAAGCCGAAGCGGTCGCCGCTTGCGCAGGGCGCGTCTTCGACATCGCGGTCGTGGATCTCCAGCTCGCGCAGGGCACCGGGTTTGGCGTCATCCGCCGCCTTCGTGCCGATGCGGGCCGCCACACCACGATCGTCGTGCTCACGAACCATGCGGTGCCGGCGCTGAAGGTCGCCTCCTTCGAGGCGGGAGCCGATCACTTCCTGGACAAGAGCAAGGACTTCCCCGCCGTTCCGCGGGTCGTCGAAGAGCTCCTCTCCGAACGCCAGTAAACAGCAACGAATAAAGGGGTCAGACCACTTCATTCGTCTCGGTTCAACCCGGCGAGGGCCGGGCAACGAGGCGAATGAAGTGGTCTGACCCCTTTATTCGTTCTGGCGGGTGAGGGTGGCGTCGAGGGCTTCGGAGAGGCGCTGGGGGACGAAGGCGCGCACGGCGGTGCCGGAGCCGGGACGCGAATCGATGTCCATCCGGCCGCCGACGGCGCGAAGGCGCTGGCGCATTCCCTCGATACCGTACGAGTCGCGAGCCGCGACCTTCACGTCAGCCATCCCCACCCCGTCGTCACGCACAGTGACGCCGATGCCATCCGTCATGCGCTCCAGCAGGATGTCCACGCGGCCGGCGCGGGCGTGGCGGACGATGTTGGCCATCGACTCCTGCACGACGCGATAGAGGGCGATCTCGACGTCCGGTGAGAGGCGCTCCACGTTGCCCTGCACGTCCAGGTTGCAGCGCAGGTTGGCGGCCTTGCACGCCTCCTCGACGTGCCAGCGCACCGCGGGCACCAGGCCCAGGTGGTCGAGCAACGAGGGGCGCAGGTTCTCGATGATGCGGCGCTTCACGTCGATGCCGGAGTCGAGAAGCTCGGTCAGGCGCGTGAGCCGGCGGGTGACCTCGCCATCGTCGTCGCACTTGCCCGCGAGCCAGTTCACGTCCATCTGCGCGGGCGTGAGGAAGCGCGAGAGCTCGTCGTGCAGCTCTCCGGCGAGCTTGGCCTTCTCCGACTCCGACTGCACCTGCAGGAATTCCGAAAGCGCGGAGAGCTGCGCCGTGCGCTCGTCCACTTCGCGCTTCATGCGCTCGGCGAAGGAGGCCTGGATCTGGGCGTTCTCGCGCGCACGGCGCGTGTCCCGGATGAGCACCAGGGCGAGCAAGGCGATGAGCGCCGCGTTGAGCCCCACGACCGCGAGGATGCCGCTGCGGCTGGCGTCCAGCGAATCCTCCCAGCGCGCGGCACGGTCGGCCAGCGCCGCGGTGTTGCGCTGGGCCATGGATTCGAAGGCGGCGGTGGTGCGCGCATCGAGCGCCCGGGAGTCGGTGGAATCGAGGAGGGCGAGGGCGCCTTCGAAATCGCCGGTGTCCGCGCGCTCGAGGCTCGAACGCATCGTCGCCATCTTCAACGCGATGAGCTCGGTGAGCGCGGCGAGCATGTCGCGTCCCGGCTTGTCCTCCGCCGCGAGATCGCGCGCCTGCGTGGCGATCGAGGGCAGCGCCGTCACCGCCTGGTCGTACGGCGATCGGTATTCGGGTTTGTGCGTGAGGAGGAATCCGCGCTGCCCGGCCTCGGCCTGCGCGAGGTTCTTCTGCAGCTCGAGCAGCTTCGACTGCAGGCCCATGGACTGGCCCAGGTCGTTGCGGGTGCGGTTGAACGAGCGGGAGGAGAACTCGGAGACAGCGAGGATCGCGCCGGTGACGATCAGCGCGACAAGAAGCGGAAACCAGTACTTCGTCGGAAGTACTGGTTTCGCCGGCTGCTGCAGGTTGCCTTCAGGTTCGCGGACCAAAATTTCGCGGTCAGTAGCGCGCGATCCGGCCGTCGGCGATGCGCACGCGGTCGCCCACGCGCAGGTCACCCACGTAGTCCATCATCTCGCTGCGCGTGCCGCCGTTGTCCATGCGCACGTCGACGCGATAGCCGACTTCCTCGCCCGTGTTGCGGCGCTTCTCGACTTCGTTGCCCACCACCGCGCCCGCGACCGCGCCACCGACCGTCGCCGCCGTGTTGCCGCGGCCGCTGCCGACCTGGTGGCCGAGGACGCCGCCCACCACGCCGCCGATCACCGCGCCGGCGCCGGAGGCCTTGCCGTCATTGGAGATGACCGTCTCGATGTTCGTGACGCGGCCATACTCGGTGTACGAGTTGCTGGCGACGGTGCTGCCGTAGTACGGGCTGTCGCTGTACGTCGGGCTGCTGCCGCAACCGGCAAGGCCCATCGCGCAGAGCGCCGCGGCGCCCAGGATCTTCAGTTTCATGTCGAACTCCTCAGTTGAGTTGAATGGAATGGGCCTTAACGCCGCCGCCACTTGCGAAAGAGCATGAGGGCGGTGGCGAAGGCGATGCGGCGAACCGCGGGTTTGGCGCCGATCGCGGCGAGCGTTCCGAGGAGCGCTCCACCGGGACGGGCCTGGATGGCATCCAGCCGCCGCGAGAGCGTGGCGCGCTGGAGCTCGCACGAGAGCTCCACCAGTTGCCTGCGCTGCTCGAGGATCGCGAGATCGTCGACGCGAAGGTCAATCATCGCCACCCTTCAGCGCCGCCTCGTCGCGCGCGAGCGTCCCGAGCGTGGAAGCGAAGGGGATGCGGGTGCGCTTGCGCGAGAGCGAGAACCAGCAACCGCCCGCCCCCGCCAGGAATAGGAGGCAGAGCACGCCGAGCGCGCTCTGCCGGTACTCCTCGGGAAGGGCCAGCACCAGCCAGACCAGTGCCAGCATCACCCCGAAGACTGCGAAGAACAGCGCGGCCGATGCGACGAGCATTTGCCGGACGATCCGCTCCTTCTCCTCCTGGAACTCGATGGAGAGAAGCTCGAGCCGCGTACGGACGATGCGTAACGCATCCGCCGCGACTCCCCTCACGTCCGCCACAATGCCTCCCCGCGCCATGGCCGCGCCCCGATCAGCGACGTGCGATCAGGAAACCGAGCACCGCACCGGCTAGAGCACCCACGCCAACCGCTTGCCACGGGTTCGCGCGAACGTACTCATCGGTGGTGGTCGCGGCCACCTTGGCACGCTCGGTCACTTGCGTGCCGACGTCGGACAGCTTGACGCGGGCCGAGTCGATCGACTCCTGCACACGGCTGCGAACTTCGTTGATCTTCCCTTCGCCCTCGGTTTGCACGGTCTTCAGCAGCTCGTGGGCATCATCGACCACGTTCTGGAAGTCGCGCGCGATGGGGGTCTGGGAATTCGTCGGGCGGGCAGTTTGCATTTCGGCTCCTTGGATCGAGAACAGTTGCTTAGCGGGTCGTCTGCTTCAGCGTGATGTTGTTGCGGACCGACTTCACGCCCTGCGTGCTGGAAGCGAGCGCGACGGCGCGATCGATTTCGGCCTGGCTGTCGGCGTAGCCGGCGAGCTGGACCGTGCCCTTGAACGTCTCGACCTGGATGTCGCGGGCTTTGGTCATCGGGTCATCGATCAGCTTGGACTTCACTTTCGTCGCGATCCAGGCGTCATCGACGACGTCGCCCGTGCTCTTGGTGGTGGACGTACCCGCGCAGGCGGCGAGCGTGAGGCCGACGAAGGCGGCGGCGGCAAAGCTGGAAAGTTTACGGACGTTCATGGCGTTCTCCTGTTGATCAAAGAAAGGTGGATGGAATCCTTGGGGGCGCGAGATCACGCCACACCCCGACAGCGTAGGTCCCGACCCGTCCCGCCAATGTCGGCGCCGGTGCATGGGCCGGGGTACAAGCTCCGATTCCCGCGTGGGATTCCACTGACAGATCGCAGGAGCCTGCGGATTCCGACAGGCATTTCCGAATCTGGCCGACGGCTGGGGCGGCGTGATTGGGGTCAAATCGTGCGATCCACCCTTATTCAATCACCAGGAGATCCGCATGAACCGCAAGCCCGCAGTTGCAGCGGTCGCCATCGCGTTGGGCGTTTTCGCGCTCGCCGCTTGCGATCGCAATGAGATGAATGCCCGAACCGATCGCGCCGCCGCCAAGACCCAGGCCGCCGTGGACAAGGCCGGCGACAAGCTCGCCCAGGCCGGCAACGCGATCGAGAAGACCGCCGAGGAAGCCGCGATCACCGCCGCGATCAAGACCGAGCTGGTGCGCGACCCCGAGCTCTCCGCGCTGAAGATCGACGTCGATACCGTCGGCTCCACGGTGACGCTCACCGGCACCGCGCCCACCCCGGCCGCCGCCGAACGCGCGCAGCGCATCGCGATCGCGCAGAACGGCGTCACGGAAGTCCACAACAACCTGTCCTTGGGTGGCTGATGTGATTCGATGACGAGGCAAGCTCGTCATCGAACCCCGCAGCCCGCGGGAGCGAGAGCAGCAAAGAAAGAGGGCCTGTCCTAGGACAGGCCCTCTTTCTTGGTAGCTGCGGACGGGCCGCCCTCCGATAGAGAGCGGACCCTCCGATCACCGGTTACTTGCCGTACTTCAGCTTCGCCTGGGCGACGCAGTTGTCCTTCGGCTGGCCGGACAGGGCATCGCACTTCTCCTTCGCGACTTTGTACTCGGCGTCCTTCTTGTCATCCACGGCTTCGCGCTTCGCGTCGGCGATCTTCTCCGGCGCCTTCGACTCCTTGTTCACGAGCGTGGTCGACGGGTTCGCCGTCTGCGTGGCGACGGTCTTGGAGACCTTCGCGTCGGCCTTGGCCTTGGTGAACGCGGCCTTGGCTTCCTTGTTGCAGACGTCCTTGTCGTTGCCCTTCAGGTCGTCGCACTTTTCCTTGGCGACCTTGTAGGTGGCATCGGCCTTGGCGACACGGAGGTCGTACTGGTTCTTCTCCGTGGGCTTGTAATCGGCCTGGAGCTGCTTCTCGGCGATCTCGTGCTCACCCTTCACTTCCGCCTGGCAGATGTCCTTGGCGTTGCCCGACATGCCCTTGCAACGGTCCTTCATCGCCTTGTAGTCGGCGGCGACTTTGTCCTTCTGGGCTTTGTAGTCGGCGTCGCTCATCGCGGCATTCGCGGCGAAAGCGGTGCCAAAGGTAAACGCCCCTGCCAGGGCCGCGACGATCAGTTTCGTTCTCATGATGATGGGTTCCTCTCGGTGTGTGTGTGGTGATGAATTGCGGGTTGAATTACTGCAGCCAGTTTTCGCGACGGGCGCGGGCTTCGAAGTCGCTGATCTGCTTCTCGGCCTCGTCCTTGCTGATGCCGTAGGTTTCCTGGATCTTGCCGGCGAGCTGTTCGCGCTTGCCGCCGATCACGTCGAAATCGTCGTCGGTGATCTTGCCCCACTGCTCCTGGGCTTTACCTTTGAGCTGCTTCCAGTTGCCTTCGATGCGATCCCAGTTCATGTGCATGCTCCTTAGAAGAGGCTGTGGTTCGATGGATTCCGAAGCGCGCGGAAAGTCCGCGAGCCTGCCGGAAAATTCTGGGTTCTAGCGGCGGTCGGGGATGTAGGTGCGGACAGGGCGGGTCGTAGGTCGGCGCCCAATCCGGTGTAGCCGGACTCCTACGTCATGGATGGGCCCCCGATGGAAGCGCTCAGGGGAGACGACGCGAAGGATTGCCTTCAGTCGGCGGGGACGGCCACCGGCGGCGTGGGGGCCGGAGGGCTGCCGGAGAGGAATTCGCGCGCGGGGGCAAAGGCTTCGACGTGGTCGCAGACGCTCTTCATCATCGCCACGATCGGCGCGGCGAGCACCAGGCCCCACGCGCCCCAAAGCCAGCCGAAGAAGAGGATGGCGACGAAGAGCACCGTGGCGTTCACCTTCGAGACGCGGCTCTGCATGAACGTCATCAGCACGGTGCCGATGGCGAACGACAGCGCCAGCGTGATGCCGCCGATCGTCAACGCCGAGCTCATCGAGCCGAATTGCAGGTAGGCGGCGGCGGAGCTCAGCGTCGTCACCAGCGCCTGCCCCACGTACGGGATGAAGTGGAGGACGCCGGCCAGCACGCCCCAGAGTGTTGCCTGCTCCATGCCCATCACGGCGAACGCGATGCCGGTGCAGGCCCCGATGAGGACGTTGGCCACGACCATCGCGCCCATCTGGCGGGTCACTTGCGTGTCGATGTCGTCGAGGATGCGAACGGTGATCTTCTTCCGCGCGAACGAAGGCCCCACGATCTTCAGCAGCTTCCTCTTGAAGGTCTCATCCTCGGAGAGCACGAACCACGTGAGGAGGAAGACGAAGAGCGCCTGGCCCGCGAGCAGCACGACGGCCATGCCCTGCGTGACGACGTATTCCTGGACCCGCGTGCCGAGCGTGGGGGCCGCAGCGGGCGCGGAGGGTGCGGAGTTGCCGGAGGCGGCCGCGGCTGCGCGGTCCAGCTCCTTGGCGGTCTCGCGCATCTGGGAGAGCGGTCCCGGCTTGCTGCCGCGCGTGTCCTGGAGCGCCACGCGCACTTCGCGTGCGGCGCGCGGCAGCGTCTCCGTCAGCTTCACGAGGTCATCGGAGAAGGCGTAGATGCCGAGGCCGATGACTCCCGCCAGCGAGATGACCGCGGCCGAGGCCGCGAGGCCTCGAGGAATGTGGAAATTCACCATCGCATCGACGACCGGCCGCAGCACGTAGGCGAGCGTGATGGCGAGGAGCAATGGGATGAAGAACGCGCGCGCGAAATAGAGCAGGGCGATCGTTCCGAGGGCGACGATCATCCACACCGCGAGCACGAGGGAGAAGGGAACGGCGTCCGCGGGTTCCGGGCGTATTTCCGTCGGCGGGACTTCGCGGGGCGGGGGTGTTTGCATGGTCCCGCCATTTCACTCTGTAAGACAGCCGCGCCGCATCGGTAAAAAACGCTAAGTCTTGTCGGCGCCGTCCTACTCTCGGCCGTGGCGAGTTCCGATGGCTCGCCGTGGAGGCGACCGCCAACATGGCTCCAGGTTCCAAAACTCGTCCCAGGGAGGGAAAGCCATGAAACTGTTCGATCGCGTGATGCCCGTGGCGTTCCTTGCCTGCGTTGCACTCACTGCCTGCAACGATCCGGCCCACGACGGCTACCCGACGACCCCGGCCGTGGCCAAGGTCGAAGCCGTGGCCGCGCCCACGCCGGCACCCCAACCCGCCACAGCCGTCGAAAAGGCCAGGGAACTCGCTGCGCAGACCCGCGGAGCCACCGACGGCGGCCTGAAGAAATCCTCCCTGATCGTGCCCAAGTCGCCGAAAGTGATCTGGGTATGAACTGGATGAGACGCGGGCGCCCGGGGCCCCGACCCCGCTCCCAGCCGGTCACCTGCCGGTAACAAACGGCAACAACGGGTGATCAAGGGTCACCGGGACGGGCCGTCCCGGGGCGTAGAGTATCCTTCGGGTCAAATCTCCCGAGGGAGCACAAGATGCAGGTCGAAGCCGTTTCGCGCACCCATTCCGGTGCCGCACCGCAGCTGCGCCGCTCGCGCGTGCTGCTCGTCGAGGACAACGCCCGGCTCGCCGCGTCCATCCGCGAATATCTCGAGAACCACAACCTCGAAGTCTTCATCGAGGGCGACGGCATGGCCGTGGCCGAGCGTCTCGAGCGGCTGCGCCCCGACATCGTCGTCCTGGACCTCATGCTCCCAGGCAAGGACGGCCTCACGGTGTGCCGCGAGATCCGCCGTGCCGACCGCACGCCCATCCTGATCCTCACCGCCAAGGGCGAGGACATCGACCAGGTGCTGGGCCTCGAAATGGGTGCCGACGACTATGTCGTGAAGCCCGTCGAGCCGCGCGTGCTGCTCGCGCGCATCGAGGCGATCCTTCGGCGTGCCCGTACGGCGCCCCAGGAGCCGCGCGATGCGAAGCTCAACATTGGACGCTTGTCCGTGGATGGCGCCAGGCGCACCGCGGAGATCGACCAGCGTGAAGTGGACCTCACCACGGGCGATTTCGACATCCTGTGGCTCCTCGCCACGCGCCAGGGCACCGTCGTCACGCGCGACGAGATCCTGCGTGTCGTGCGCGGCATCGACTACGACGGGCTGGACCGGTCGATCGATGCGCGCATCTGCCGGCTTCGCCGCAAGCTCGCCGACGCGGGCGGGGCGGAGACGATGATCAAGACAGTCCGTTTGCGCGGCTACCTCTTCACCGGCGAAGGCTGATTGAATAAAGGGGTCAGACCACTTTATTCAAACGGCACGAATAAAGTGGTCTGACCCCTTTATTCGACCGGCATCCAGACCATGCTGCGCCTCTTCATCCGGCTGTATGTGTTCCTCATGCTGCCGGCCATCGCCGCGTTCGTCCTGTTCATGTACGTCACCGACCAGGTGATGGACCAGATGCACCTCGAGCAATCGCGGGCGCGCTGGGCGGGGGCGTTCGAGCGCGCCGAGCGGATCATCAACGACACACGCGTGCCGGATTGGCAGGGGCGCCTCAAGCTGATCGAGGAGACGTTCCGCATCGAGCACACCATCGTCCCCATGTCGCAGGCGCAGTCCGACTGGTTCATGTCGGCCGGGGAGAAGGAGCGGTTGCGAGACGGGCAGGTGGCGCTGCGCGACCGGCCCGGCGGCGGCTCGGTGTCGATGCGGCGGCTGAAGGACACGGACCGCGTCCTGAAGATCGAGTCGGTCGGCGCCTTCGAGTACGTCGTCTGGTACTACGTGACGATCATCGCGCTGGTGTCGCTCGCGATGTGCTTCATCCTCTACCGGTGGGCCAAGCCGATCTGGCGCGATGTCGAAGCGCTGAAGGCGGCGACGGCTCGGGTGGGCGAGGGCGACTTCCACGTGCGGGCAACGGTGGGACGCGGCTCGCTGGTCGAGCCGATCGCCACGGCGTTCAACGCGATGGCGGGGCGCGTGCAGGCGCTGCTGCGCTCCCACTCCGATCTCGAGCAGAGCGTGGCGCATGAATTGAGGACGCCGCTCGCCCAGCTCAAGTTCGACCTCGAGCTCGCGCGCACGAGCCACACGCCGGAGGATCGCGAGCGCCGCTACCTCGCGATGGAGCAGGACGTGATCGACCTCGAGGAGCTGGTGAACGAGCTGCTGCTGCTCGCGAGCCTGCGCGAGGCGCCGCCCTACCAGCCGCGCGAGATCGCCGCCAGGACGCTGATGGATGAAGTGATCCGCCGCGCGAAGGACGAGATGCGTGCCACGCGCCGCGACATCGCCATCGAGGCGCCGAAGAACCTGCCCGAGAACATCTCCTGCGACACGAAGTACCTGTCGCGCGCGCTCGTGAACGTGGTGCGCAATGCCGCGCGCTACGCCAACACCCGCGTGGCGCTCACGGTGGAAACCGCGGGCGAGCGCACGGTGATCAACGTCGACGACGACGGCCCCGGCATCCCGCCCGGTGAGCGCGAACGTCTCTTCGAGCCCTTCACGCGGCTGGAGGGCGCGCGCGATCGCGAAACCGGCGGCGTGGGCCTCGGCCTCGCCATCGTGAAGAGCGTGGCCGAATGGCACGGCGGCTCGGCTCGCATCTCCGATTCACCATTGGGCGGAGCACGCGTCTCGATCACTTGGTAGTTGGTGGAATAAAGGGGTCAGAACAACTTATTCGAGACGGTCCGGGCAAGAGCCCGGTTGAAGCGTCTCGAATAAGTTGTTCTGACCCCTTTATTCCACCCGCTACTTCTTCTTCCTCGCTTTGAGCCACTTGGCGAGGTCGGTGGGCGTGAGGGGCGGGCAGAGGTGATAGCCCTGGCCGTGGGTGCAGCCCTCGCGTGCGAGGAAGGTGACCTGCGATTTCTTCTCGATGCCCTCGGCGATGACCTCGAGGCCCAGGCCGTGGGCGAGGCCGAGGATCGCCGAGACGATGGCGCCTCCCGTGCCCGCACCCTTCGCCTTCGACGTCCCGCCGACATCCGCGATCAGCGCCTTGTCGATCTTCAGCACGTCCACCGGGAGGTTGCGCAGGTGGGCGAGGCTCGAGAAGCCGGTGCCGAAATCGTCGATGGCGATGCTCACGCCGAGCGAGCGCAGCTTCGTGAGCAATTGCACCGTCCCTTCGTAATCTCGCATCAGGCCGGTTTCGGTGATGTCGAACTCGAGCCACGTGGGCTCGCAGCCGGTGCGGGTGAGGATGCGCTTCAACGCGGGCATGAGCGTCGCGTCGCGTAGCTGCATCGAGGAGAGGTTCACGGTGGCGACCAGGCCGCCCAGGCCCGCGTCACGCCACGCGCGCGCTTGCTTGCACGCCTGCTCGAGCACCCACACGCTCACGTCGTGCGCGAGCTCCGGATCCTCCAACAGCGGGAGGAACGCGGCGGGCATGACGAGGCCACGGGTCGGATCGTTCCAGCGCACCAGCGCCTCGGCGCGCGTCACCGCTCCCGTCTTGAGGTCGACCACGGGCTGGTAGTGGAGCAGGAGCTGCTTGCCCTTCAACGCCCGGCGTAGCGCGGTCTCGGATTCCATGCGGCGCGTGCGCCGCTCGGCGAGCTCCGAGGAAAAGAGGCGGAAGCTGTTGCGGCCGAGCTCCTTCGCGGAGTACATCGCGGCATCGGCGTTGCGAATGAGCGTATCCGCATCGTCGCCGTCCCCCGGAAAGAGCGCCACGCCGAGCGAAGCGCTCACGTGCACCTCGTGCCCGTCCACGTTGAACGGCCGGCGTGCTTCCTCGAGAACCTTGGTGGCCACGCGTTCCGGCGCCTCGTCGTCGGGAAGGTCCTCGAGCACCATCACGAATTCGTCGCCGGAGATGCGCGCGATGAGGTCGGTCTGGCGGAGCGTCGCGCGCAGCCGGCGGGCCAGCTCCTTCAGCAACTGGTCGCCCACGCGGTGGCCGAGCGAGTCGTTCACGTCCTTGAAGCGGTCCAGGTCGAGGAACATCACCGCCGCGCCGGTGCGCGAGCGCCGAGCCCGGGAGAGCGCGCTCTCCAGCCGGTCCGTGAGCACCATGCGGTTTGGAAGGTTCGTGAGCCCGTCATGCGTGGCGAGGTACATGAGCCGCTCCTCGGCCTGCATGCGCGACGAAATATCCTGGCCCAGGCCGAGCAGCGAGATCACGCGGCCTTCCTCGTCGCGCAGCGCCGAGTTATGCCACTCGACCCAGATCACCGAGCCGTCCTTGCGATAGTTGCGGTTGACGATCGTCTTGTGCGGCTCGGGACCGTCCGTGATGTCGCGCACCTGGCGCGAGACCGCTTCGAGATCCTCCTCGTAGACGAAGCGCCAGCCGGTGAGCTTGCGGCCCAGCACCTCGGACGCGGACCATCCGAAGATCTTCTCGGCCTGGCCGGACCAGCGAACGACGCGCGACTCGGTGTCCAGCTCGATCACCGCGAGCGGCGTGTTGTCGAAGTGCGCGGAAAGAATGGAGCTGGCGCGACGCAGGTCGCTCTCCACCATCTTCTGCTCGTGGATGTCGCTCGTCGTCGCGAAGTGGCCGAGGTAGCGGCCTTCGGCATCGAGGCGCGGCGACAGGCGCACGTTCATCCAGCGGCTTCGGCCGTCGGCGAAGCGGATCAGGCGCTCGACGGCGAGCGATTCGCCCGCGCGCACGCGATCGAGGCTGGGCTGGAAGATGTTCCAGCGGTCTTCGCCGAGGAGGTCGCGCACCGTGCGGCCGATGATCTGGTCCGCGGGGCGGCCGATGTAGTCCACGAAAGCCTGGTTCACGTAGCGGTAGCAGCCCTCGGCATCGCAATAGACCATCGGCGTGGGGATCGCATCGATCACCTGGCGAAGCTGGCGCTCCTTCTCCTCCAGCGCCTGCTGCGCTACGCGCAACCGCTCCTGGCTGCTCTTGATCTCGTGCACGTCGGTGCCGACGATGTAGTAGCCGTCGAATTGTCCACTTGCGTTCAGTGTCGGCACGAGGCGCACGAGGTGCCAGCGTGCCGCGCCATTGGAGCCGCCGACAAGACGTTCGTACTCGCACATCTCGCCCTTCTTCAGGCGGTCGATGAAGGGCTCGAAGAAGGAGCGCGAAAGATCGGGGCCCAGCACGTCGGAAACGCGATGGCCGATCACGTCCTCGATCCCGAGGCCGCGGATCGTGAGGAACACGTTGTTCACGAAGCGGTAGCGGAATTCCGCATCGACGAACGCGATGGGGCCGGGAATGTTCTCCGCGAAAAAGCGCAGCCTCGCTTCCTGCTCGAGCAGGGCTTCGCGCAGGCGATGGTCGTCGTCCACGTCGATCACGATCGAGTAGACGCCGCGGACGTTGCCGTCCTGTGCGATGTCCGGAACGAGGTGCACGCGGATCCAGCGCTTGGCACCGGTGGGTTGCGTGCCCTGGCGCTCGTAGACGACCTTCTCGCCGCGGAACGCACGCTCGAGATGCGGCCGGGCAACCTCGAAGGCCTCGGGAGAAACGATCTCCTTCAGCGGGCGGCCGACGGAGCTCTCACGCGTGCCGCCGGGCAGCCAATCCAGGCCCGGCTGGTTCGTATAGAGGAAGCGCCACTCGGAATCGATGTACGACATCGGCAGGCCGATGTTGTCGTTGATGAGGGTGAGCTGGCGCTCGCGCTGCGCGAGGTCGCGCTCGACATCCTTGAGATGCTGGATGTCCATCGTCATCACCAGCACGCCGATCACACGGTCGCCGTCGCGAATCGGCAGGTAGCTCGCGCGCACCCAGCGGCCGCGGCGCGGACCCTCGAGCGTCTCGCGGTCGAAGATGAGGGACTCGCCCGCAAGCGCGCGGCGCAGATGCTCGCGCCGGCCGTCGGAGGGCTGGACCTTGAAGGCGTCGGAGACGCGGAAGCCCTGGAGATCCTCGCGCGGGCGGCCGAAGTGGGCGAGATACGCCTCGTTCATCCAGCGGTAGCGCTGATCGAGATCGATGATGCACGCCGGCATCGTGATGCGGTCGAGATCCGGCCGCAGCGCGGCGATGCGCGCGGCGAGTGCGGGGTCGAGATCTTGTTCGTTGTTTTGCATGCGTGCATTTTCCCGGGGCGGGGCGGTAAACTCTGTGCGCCAGTCCACAGGCCCCGTGGGCGATTTCAGCTGCAACACTTCATCGGTAATGAACCTCCACTCCCTCCTGCAGAAGCGCGAAGCGGAAAAAAATCCGGTGCGCGTCGTATTGATCGGTGCCGGAAAATTCGGTTCGATGTATCTCTCGCAAGCGCGGCGCACGCCGGGCATTCGCATCCGCGCCATCTGCGATCTCGCGCCCGATCGGGCCCGCGCATCCCTCCAGCGCACGGGGTGGAGCGATGCCGACATCGCCGCCACGCTCATCACGCAGGACACCGCCGCGCAGATCGCGCACCCGGACACCGAGGTCGTGATCGACGCGACGGGCAATCCCGCCGTGGGAATCCGCAACGTCCTCGCGTGCTGCGAGCATCGCAAGCACATCGTGATGGTGAACGTGGAGGCCGATGCGCTGGCGGGCCCGTTGCTCGCGAAGCGCGCGCACGAAGCCGGCATCGTGTATTCGCTGGCCTACGGCGACCAACCCGCGTTGATCTGCGAGCTCGTCGACTGGGCGCGTGCCGCGGGCTTCAAGGTCGTCGCGGCCGGCAAGGGCACCAAGTACCTGCCCGCGTATCACGCCTCCACGCCGAAGACGGTGTGGGGCCACTACGGATTCAGTGAGGAGATGGTCGCCAAGGGCGACTTCAACGCGCAGATGTTCAACTCGTTCCTCGACGGCACCAAGAGCGCGATCGAGATGGCGGCGGTTGCGAATGCAACCGGTTTGACCCCCGCGCGCGAGGGCCTCGCCTTCCCGCCCTGCGGTGTGGACGACCTGCCGCGCATCCTGCGGCCGCGTTCGGCGGGCGGCTCGCTGGAGCACGAAGGGCAGGTCGAGGTGATCTCGAGCCTCGAGCGCGATGGGCGTCCGGTCTTCCGCGACTTGCGGTGGGGCGTCTATGTCACCTTCTCCGCCGAGCATGAATACGTGCGCCGGTGCTTCAATGAGTACGGCATCGTCACCGATCCTTCCGGGGAGTATGCAGCGATGTACAAACCCTCGCACCTGATCGGGCTGGAGCTGGGCATCAGCGTGGCCAGCGCGGCCCTGCGCAAGGAGGCGACGGGTGCGGCCACCGGCTGGCGCGGGGATGCGGTGGCCACGGCCAAGCGGGCCCTCAAGGCGGGCGAGTCGCTCGACGGGGAGGGCGGCTACACGGTGTGGGGCAAGCTGATGAGCGCGGGGGATTCGAAGGCGAAGGGCGCGCTGCCGATCGGGCTCGCGCACCACGTGAAGCTGAAGCGCGATCTTCCCGAAGGCGCGACGGTGAGCTGGGATGACGTCGACTACGACGCGTCGTCGGAAGCGGTGAAGGTGAGACGAGAGATGGAGAAGACCTTTGGTTAAGACGACGCTGTTCCTGGCAACCCTCCTCATGGCCGCCGCGGCCCACGCGGAAGTGACGATCACCGATGCCTGGGTGAGGGGGACCGTGCCCGCGCAAACGGCGACGGGCGCCTACATGAAGATCAAGAGCACCGAGGACGCGAAGATCGTCGCCGCATCCTCGCCCGCCGCGAAGATGGTCGAGATCCACGAGATGGCGATGGCCAACGGCACGATGGAGATGAAGTCCGTCGAGGCACTGCCGCTGCCCGCGGGCAAGGCGGTGGAACTCAAGTCCGGCGGCTACCACGTGATGATGATGGGGCTCGTGAAGCCGCTGAAGGCGGGCGACAAGGTGCCGATCACCTTCACTGTCGTGGGCAAGGACGGCAAGAAGACCACCGTCGAGGTGAAGGCCGACGTGAGGCCGCTCGGAAAATGAAGCTGCGTACGAAGCTCGCGCAACAGGGGCGCAAGGCACGCTCGCAGCCGGGCACGGTGAACCTCCCCGTCGCGCGGGCGTCCACGGTCGTCTTCGACAGCGTCGAGCACCTGCATGAGGTGCAGCGCCGCTTCGATGCCGACGAGCCCGTGCCCACGTACGGCATCGCGAACATGCCGATCCGCGCCGCGTTCGAGGAGCTGATCGCGGAAGTGGAGGGCGGCCATCGTGCGGTGACGGTTTCTTCCGGCCTGGCCGCAGTCTCCGTCGCGGTCCTCTCCGCGGTGAGCGCGGGCGACCACGTGGTGCTGCCGGATTCCGCGTACGGTCCCGGACGGCGCTTTTGCCTGCGCACGTTGAAGCGCTACGGCGTCGAGACCACGATCTACGATCCGCTCGTCGGCGCGGGCATTGCCGCGCTGATGAAACCGAACACGAAGGTGGTCTACCTCGAGAACCCGGGCTCGCACACCTTCGAGGTGCAGGACTTCCCCGCGATCGCGAAGGTGGCGCGCGAACGCGGTGCCGCGGTGATCCACGACAACACCTGGGCCACGGGCATCTTCTTTCCATCGTTCGAGCACGGAGCCGACCTCGTGATCCAGGCGGCGACCAAGTATCCCGGCGGCCACTCCGATCTCCTCATGGGCGCGGTGGTGGCGAACGAGGCGTGGTGGCCGCGACTGCGCGATACGCATCGTGACCTCGGGCAACACGCGAGCCCGGACGACGTTTTCCTCGCGCTTCGGGGCATGCGCACGCTCGACGTGCGGCTGCGGCAGCACGAGGCGAGCGGCATCGAGGTCGCACGTGCGCTCGAGAAGCACTCGAAGGTGAAGCGCGTGCTGCACCCCGCGCTGCCGTCCGATCCCGGGCATGCCCTCTGGAAGCGGGACTTCAAGGGTGCGGCCGGCCTCTTCGCGATCGAGCTGGCCGCGAGCGAGGCGCAGTCCGCCACGTTCATCGAGGCGCTGGAGCTCTTCGCGCTCGGCTACAGCTGGGGCGGCTACGAGAGCCTCGTGGTGCCCGCGCACATCGAGGGCATGCGTTCGGTGCGGCCCTGGACGGGCGGCCCGCTCGTGCGCCTGCAGATCGGCCTCGAGGATCCCTCCGACCTGATCGCGGATCTCGAGCAGGCGCTCGCGAAGATCGGATAGCGATGGACCCGATCGCCGCGGCCGTCGCACGCTCCATCGGCGACGCGACCGGCGCATCGCACGCCGCCTTCTCGCTCGAGCCCGTGGGGGGCGGTTGCATTCATCGCGCGTTCAAGCTCACGACGGACGCGGCCGACGGAAAGCATTCCTGGTTCGTGAAGGCGAACGATGCGGGCAAGGCCCCGATGTTCGAGGCCGAGGCGCGGGGGCTTGCGTCGCTGACGCGTGCGGGGGTGATACGGGTGCCGGGCGTGATCACGGGTCCGGTCATCGGGGACGACGATTCGCGCGACGGGGATGAAGCCCCCGCCTGGCTCGTGCTCGAATGGCTCGACCTCATGCCGCTGGACGGTCCGAGTGGCGCCCGGCTCGGCGAAGCGCTCGCGGCACAGCACCGCCGGCCGCAACCCAAGTTCGGCTGGGCGCGCGACAACTTCATCGGCAGCTCGCCGCAATCGAACGTACTCGCGGACGATTGGCTCGACTTCTGGCGCACGCACCGGCTGCAGATGCAGTTTCGGTACGCGGCTCACAACCGCCTGCCTTCGCGGATGATCAGTCGTGGCGAGCGGTTGCTCGCGGATGCGGAGATTCTCTTCCGCAATTACTCGCCGGAGAAGTCGCTGCTGCACGGCGACCTCTGGAGCGGGAATACATCGGCGCTGGAGGACGGGACGCCCGTGGTGTTCGATCCCGCGGTGTACGTCGGCGATCGCGAGGCGGATCTCGCGATGACGGAGCTCTTCGGGGGATTTCCCAAGGACTTCCACTCGGCGTATCGAAACGCCTGGCCGCTCTCCGACGATTATCCGGTGCGGCGCGACTTCTACAACGTCTACCATGTGTTGAACCACGCGAACCTCTTCGGTGGCAGCTACATAGGCCAAGCCGAGAAGCTGATCGAGAAGGTCCTGGCGGAGTTCTAGGACCGGCTCGAACCCCTAGAATGGCGGGATGAGAAATTACCTCACCGTCCTGTTGCTTGCGATCGCGGCCACGCCCGCCGCCGCCGATTTCCGCTACTCCGCCACCCGGCTGCAGCTCTACCTTCCGGCGCCCACCTGGGCCGTGACCCTCCCGCGCGAGGACTGGTTCATCGCCCAGCAGCGCCTGAAGCCCGACGACAGCGGCGTGTACTTCCTCGGCTCCAGCCCGGCTCGCGGCGTGAACGTCTCCGTCATCGTCCAGCAGAGCGCCGAGTGCGACTCGGGCCCCACCTGCCGCGCGAAATGGAAGAGCAACGCCGCCGAAGGCCTCGCGAAGGCGACCGCGGTGCGCGAGTCCGAGCGCAACGGCTTCAGCGTTATCGAGTTCCAGCTCGACAAGCCCGAGGGCCTGGACGTAGTGCAGGCCAACGCGTGGGGCCATGCGTACAAGGAGGGCCACTGGATCGACGTGCACCTCTCGAAGGTCGGCAAGACGCGGCCGGATCCGAAGGAGCTGCTCGCGGTGCTGGACGCGATCACGATCACTCCCAAGGCGCTCGACGGAACGCGGATCTACGCGGTGCCGGGCAGCAAGTCGTACGCGTTCGACGTCCCCATGGCGTGGCGCGATGCGATGGGCGGCGACAAGCTGCCGACGGTGATCTTCAAGCCCGGCACCGGCAAAGGCTTCGAAGCGCTGGTGACGCTGATCCCGCCGCGCACGCCCGATGCACCGGTGCCCACGCGGGAAGAAGCGCTCGGCCATGCGAAGCGCGCCGCCGCGAGCGTCCTGGAGACCGCCGTGGAGAAGAAGATCGAGCCGCGCGAGGTGAAGGGCAAGGACGCGTGGGGCTACACCTTCGACGCCACCGACCGCGCTCCGGGCGAGGGCTTCAAGTTCATGCGCCAGGGCTTCGTCGTCACGGGCAACCAGATGCTGTTCTTCACGGTGCTCTACGGGCCCGGAGAGGAACGCAGTGCGGAGGCGGCGACGCAGATGGCGCTGTCCGCGCGACCGGCGCCCTAGCGATCCAGCGGGCTCACCACGCCGCGGCCGCCGCGGTTCAGTACGTGGGTGTAGATCATGGTGGTGCTGACGTCCTTGTGGCCGAGCAGCTCCTGCACGGTGCGGATGTCGTAGCCGGCCTCCATGAGGTGGGTGGCGAAGCTGTGGCGCAGGGTGTGCGTGGAGACGGGCTTCGCGATGCGCGCATGGGCCGCGGCCCGCGATACCGCTCGCTGCAGCGACTGCTCGTAGGTGTGATGGCGCCGGCGCAGCTGCGTGCGTGGATCGATCGACAGGTCGTGCGACGGGAAGACCCACTGCCAGCCCCACGTCTTTCCGATGCCGGGGTTCTTGCGGCCGTAGGCGTTGGGGAGCTCGACGCCTTCGATGCCATCCGCGCGATCGCGGAGCCACCACTCCTTCACGAGCGCCAGGTGCGCCTCAAGCGGGATGACCAGCGATTCGGGCAGCACGGTGATGCGATCGCGCCCGCCCTTGCCCATGCGGACGATAACTTCCCGTCGCTCCAGCTCGAGATCCTTCACCCGGAGCCGAACGCACTCCATCAGGCGCATGCCCGTGCCGTACATGAGCCGCGCCATCAACCCGTGCATGCCCTCGATGTGGGCGAGGAGCACGCGCACCTCCGCTTGCGTGAGGACGGTGGGCAGGCGAACCGGCTTCTTGGCGCGGCGGACCTCATCGAGCCACGGCAGCTCGACGGCCAGCACCTTGTAGAGGAAGAGGAGGGCGGAGAGCGCCTGGTTCTGCGTGGAGGCGGCGACGTTGCGATCGGTGGCGAGAGCGGAGAGGAAAGCCGTTACCTCCTGGCCTCCCATCTCGCGGGGATGACGGGTGCTGCCATGGAACACGACGAACCTCTTGACCCAGTGCACGTACGTCCGCTCGGTGCGGATGCTGTAGTGGCGCATCCGGATGCGGTGGCGCACCTGGTCCAGCAAACGCGGCTCGAGTTGGGGCGATGGGGCATCCACAGGCGAAACAACGGCAGTTCGTCGAACACGTTGACCGGGTGCAGAATGTCGCCATGACCCTGAACGTCGAAACCAATATCGAGAAGGCCGTAGCCAAATATTCGCCCAAGATGGCGCGCGAGATCACCGCCGCGAGGGAGAAGATGCGCGCGATGATCCCCCGTGGCTACGAGATGGTCTACGACAACTACAACGCGCTCGTCTTCGCCTACTGCTCGAGCGAGCGGCCGTCGGAGGCGCAGGTGTCGATCGCCGCCATGCCGCGGTGGGTGACGCTCTTCTTCATCCAGGGCGTGCAGCTGGACGATCCGAAGAAGCTCCTGCTCGGGGATGGGAGCCAGGTACGCAGTGTGCGGCTGGAGGGCGGGGCGGCGGACCTCGACCGGCGGGACATTCGCGCGCTGATCGACCAGGCGCTGGCGCCGTTTGCGGAGGCGTTTGCGGCTGCGCCGAAGCTCAGGACGGTGCTGCGTTCGGTGTCGGAAAAACAGCGGGCGCGAAGGCCGAAGGGAGGGTGATGTATTTCCCGGATCGTTTTAACATTGTCCAAACGGATTCCAATTGGCGATCAGACACTTCCAGCCCCCGGAACATTTTTTAGAGGACCGGATGCCGACTTTCCCTGCAGTTAATCCATCCATATCTTGTTAGACGGCATGCTTAGAACCATCGCCACCACGTTCGCTTTGACAGTCGTCGCCAATGCTGCCTGCGCCGGGGGCACATCCTGGCCTGTGAAGGTCGCCAGCGTCGCGCGCGGTGCCCACGAGACTGCCGTGGTAGTGCTCGTCCCTGGCGACGATCCTGAGGCTCCTTGGTCGAAATGCGAGCGAGTCACAATTCGTGTCCTATTTGATCGTGAGGGGTGGTTCGTACATACATTCAAGTCGGATCCATCCCTTCTTTCCAAGCATCGGGAGGCACTTCTTCGCTTGGAGTCCGCCGCAAAGGAATCAGTTGGTGTTCGTTTCGGCCAGATCGGGTCGGGCCTGAAGCGCTCTGAATCCGCATCGTGCGAATTTTTCTCGAAGGGGTTTGAGCTGCTCGAAGAGAGCGATGGTCAAAAGCATGTCTACTCTTTCTTCGAGCCAACCTCGTGAGAGGCCGCATGCCGTCTAACAACGCGTTGGAGCGGACCGTGAACCATCGTGGCGCGCTGTGTCTTTGCGAATGGGCGTCGTGCCCGGCCGCTCAACTTGGTCGTTAGATGTCACCCAAGAGCCCCGAGCAATTTGACGCCGCCGATGTATCCGAGCGCCAAGCTGCACGTCGCGAGGTTGCCGCAGTGTGGATAATCTGCGCTATGGTCTTTCCCCTGGTTGCGGCGTGGTGGCTCTGGGCGGACACCTTGATTGAACATCTCGCGGTGATCGCCGCCTTCTTTGTTGCCGCCGTTGTTTCCAAACGCATCGAGCACCGTCTGAAGGGGAGTAAAGGTGACATCTAACAACGCGTTGGAGCGGACCGTGGAGAATCGTGGCGCGCTGTGTCCTTGCGAATGGGCGTCGTGCCCGGCCGCTCAACTTGGTCGTTAGGCATCAATCGCATGCATTCGCGAAGCGCCACTATCGCAATTGCCGCCTGCCTTGCCGTGAACAGCACGTTCGCGACGACCACCGCTGTCCCTTTGCTGCCCGAAGAGAAGTGCGTCGAGAATCCCCAAGTCGCCTCCCATGCGCAGGCTCAGGAGATCGCCGTTGCCGAAGTTCGGCGAAGCTGGGTCAAGCTCGAGCCGGGTCAATTCAAGGTTGAGTCATCTCGAGTTGGGTGCAACTGGTGGGTGATGGTGCGTTTGTTGCCACTTCGCGCTGGCGGTCACTTTGGCGTTCTAATTCAGGGTGCGAGCGGAACAGTTGAGAGGAGCGTAAGGATTGATGCCTAACAACGCGTTGGAACGGACCGTGAACCATCGTGGCGCGCTGTGTCTTTGCGAATGGGCATCGTGCCCGGCCGCTCAACTTGATCGTTAGGCGTCATACGAGGAGGCGACGTGCCTACTGACAGCGATCCCGAACGCCTCGACGCCTGGTATGACGGCGGTGCCATTTGTGTCATCGCCGTGGCAGCGGACGGCGATCCAGTTGATCTAGCCGAGCATGAGGTTGAAGCGTTCATCGAAAAGCTACAAGCTTGCCTGCGAGAGGCGCGCCGCTAGTGGAAGCGCCGCACGTGGCTACGTTTGGGATGACGCCTAACAACGCGTTGGAGCGGACCGTGAACCATCGTGGCGCGCTGTGTCTTTGCGAATGGGTGTCGTGCGCGGCCGCTCAACTTGGTCGTTAGACAGCACGAATGCCGCGCCGTACGATCACCATCGTCGCAATGTTCCTGCTCATCTTTGGGGCGGTGTACGTGGCTACGTACCAATTCATCGGGCACCGCGAGAAGGAGTGCCAGGCGAAGTGCCAAGCGGCGGGCCACAAGAGTTACAGGTACGAAGATTTCTCGGGCACGTATCGCCGACCGGAGTCGGATCGGTGCACATGTGTGTGAGACACGGCGAGCGGTGAGTAACGTGCTGTCTAACAACGCGTTGGAGCGGACCGTGAACGAACGTGGCGCGCTTTGTCATTGCGAATGGGCGTCGTGCCCGGCCGCTCAACTTGGTCGTTAGACATCGCTGGAGGCCTTCGAAGTGCTAAGAGCCGCGATCATCCTGGTTGTCCTCACCTTGTGCGGCTGCGACTTTCAGCGGCAAGCAGACGCGAAGTTCGGAGATCAGCACTTCAAGACAACCATCGCTTTGGTGGAACTTCACAAGGTCCGAACCGGGGCCTATCCGGAATCTCTCAAGGACCTCAAGTTCACCGGGGAGTGGGACGCAATCGCGCTGAACTCGGTGGAATACCGGCGTCTCGACAATGGATACGAGCTCAATGTCACTCGAGGTTGGATTGGATCACCCGACATGGCCTTGCCGTCCGAGTTCTGGCGTGGTCTTGGCGTCGTGAAATCAAATGTGAAGCGGCAGGGATAGGCCAGCGATGTCTAACAACGCGTTGGAGCGGACCTTGAACCATCGTGGCGCGCTGTGTCTTTGCGAATGGGCGTCGTGCCCGGCCGCTCAACTCGGTCGTTAGACGGCACTGGATACGTGATCGAACTGAGAGCCATCGACGCAGCCCCTCGTCACGCGGCCAAATTGCTAGCGTTTGTTTCACTCGCACCCTCCGTGCGTTGCGCAATGATCGAGCAATGCGGCTGGGCGAATAGGTCAGATCTCGAAGCCGGAACCACCGCAAAGCAACTGCTATCCGAAATCGAGGAATTCTTGCCATATCTTGGGAGCCATGAGCCATGGCTGGAGGCGATGCAAACAGATTCGCTTTCTCGAGAGTTGGAGGCGTTGGTCCAGCTAGTGTTTCTGGATGCCGCGCGAAGTCCCTCCGAGCACGAGCGCCTGTTCGCCGCAATCTCAGCCATGGAAAGTGAGCCCGAGTGGTTACTCATCCACAGGTTGGCCGCCGCACTTTGCCTTTCTCTTGGCATCTCCTTCACCACGACCGCGGCACAGGTGCCAGCCCTACTTTGTGGCGAGGAGGCGTAGTGCCGTCTAACAACGCGTTGGAGCGGACCGTGAACCATCGTGGCGCGCTGTGTCGTTGCGAATGGGCATCGTGCCCGGCCGCTCAACTCGGTCGTTAGGCATCACTAAATGGTTACCGTCGAAATGGGATACAAGATGCCTGGCCTTGTGAAGTGCCAAGCGTGCACTTACGAGTTCCATCATCGAAAGCTGTGGGACTCCCTCCAGGGGACCGAAACAGTTTCATTTACTTGCCCAGAGTGTGCTGCGTCTGGTCCGTTCCATGCGTACTCCGACGCCGAAGTCGAGGCGCTGTCTCAAGACATCCGCAGGCGCGCTCGGCGAAACGCCGTGATCATTGCGATGATCGTCGTCATCGGTATGACATACGTCGCATGGAAGTGATGCCTAACAACGCGTTGGAGCGGACCGTGGACCACCGTGGCGCGCTGTGTCTTTGCGAACGGGTGTCGTGCCCGGCCGCTCAACTTGGTCGTTAGGCATCAGAGAGGAACAGCGTCGAATGGATTGGGCACCTTTCAGACACGCTGTCGTTGGATTGGTCGTCGCCACAGCGATGCTTGCCCTAATGTGGCTCTTCTCGAGCGAGAGCAGTCCCATCTACCAGTTCACGCTATATAACCCCGACATAGGCAACGCCATCACCCTGCTCAACATGCCGGCAATCCTTCTTGGATTCTTGGTCTCGGGCAACGTACACGCGCCGTCGCCGGTGGCGACCGCACTAGGTGTCCTCGCGCAGTGGTTCGTTATCGGGTGCCTGGCGTCCTGGGCATGGTTCAAACTTCGTCGAGGGAATCCGAATCGCGAGGTATCTGATGCCTAACAACGCGTTGGAGCGGACCGTGAACCATCGTGGCGCACTGTGTCATTGCGAACGGGTATCGTGCCCGGCCGCTCAACTCGGTCGTTAGGCATACCGGTGAACGTGACCAAGGTTGTAAGCACCGCGATCCTTCCATCCATCATCGTGGCTGTTCGCTTCCTCATCCCTGGCGCCTGGGGCAACGGAAACACCTGGGCATTCGCAATCATTGGATTCATCGCGACATTCGCGGGCTGCATCACCGCGGCAGTAGTTCTTCGTCGGCGCATCGGCTGCACACCTCATGCGATCCTTGCGGTAGTCGGGGTCACCATAGCCGCGGCACTCCTCGCCATCTTCACAACCATGCCGAGCTGGCCATTTGCGGGCATCGGCTTCATCGTTGCTTGGGTGCTTGTGGCCGCAGGCTTTACCATCGTCTTTGTGCTCGCAGGAAGCTACAGGTATGCCTAACAACGCGTTGGAGCGGACCGTGAACCATCGTGGCGCGCTGTGTCCTTGCGAATGGGCGTCGTGCCCGGCCGCTCAACTTGGTCGTTAGATGCCCACCATGAGGCTCCATGTATCAGTGGGCGACGATGCGACCGACGAATGGCGATCGGCCGCGATAGTGGATCCAGATGAACCATCGACGCATGGCCTGGGGACAATCACGTGGAACTCCCAAGTCACCATTCCCTCGGGAGAAGAACTCGTACTTGGAGCCGTATACGCGGAAGCGAACCGCAGCCTCAACATTGTCGTGAGCCACAATGGGAAGCAGCTCCTCAATATGAGTGGCTTCAAGCTCAAGCCGACCACCTATGACCCAACGGCCCTCTTTCTCACCCCCGGAGGCTTGCATGTGCAAGTTATGGTGGGCATCTAACAACGCGTTGGAACGGACCGTGACCCATCGTGGCGCGCTGCGTCTTTGCGAATGGGCGTCGTGCCCGGCCGCTCAACTCGGTCGTTAGATCGCAGGCAAAGTCGAACACCAATCACTCGTGGCTCACGACCACACCGATTCTCAGATCACCTCACGCTACCGCCGTGCCACGGGGCGGCTCAGCGGAGCGCGATCATCCCCAGTGCGCCGAGCTCTTGAGCAAGACCGCCGTCGCGAGTTTGGGCAAAATACAGCCATGTGCACTCAGCTCGTGGGCCAGCGTTCTAACTTCGCGTTGGAGCGGACCGTGATCCAGCGTGGCGCCCCTCTCAGGGGCGAAGCGGCAGCGCGTGCGGCCGCTCAACGCAATCGTTAGGCGCTACGCCGCAGAGAGTTAGGCGATGAGCCGTCGAAAATTCCAATCGGTCAACGGGGACTTCGTGAGCCGCATTAATGCAAAAGCGCAGCGCCCTGCGGGAGGCTTTGAACGTGGGGGCATCGATGGCGCGCAGTCTCATCCAGCGACGCGAATTGATAGGCCGACGCTCCGATCAAGAGATGCCTTGAGCATCGATCTAGAGGCGGCGAGGCCTAACAACGCGTTCGAGCGGACAGGAGTGTGGCCAACGCGCTCCGCGCTTTGGCCACCTGCCGCTCAACTTGTAAGTTAGATCGCAGGCAAAGCCGAGCACCGTGCACCCGTGGCTGGCGATCACGCATCAATCTTGGAGCCCCTCCTGCAATCGCCACGAGTACAGGGTGTGCCACCAGGCGCAACCATCCCCACTGCACCGAGCTCCCGCGCAATACCGTCTTCCACAGTTTGGGCAAAATACAGCCATGTGCCATCAATTCATGGGCCAGCGTTCTAACTCCGCGTTGGAGCGGACCGAAAACCAGCGTGGCGCCCCTCTGAGGGGCGAAGCGGCAGCGCGTGCGGCCGCTCAACGCGAACGTTAGGCGTCATACGAGGAGGCGACGTGCCTACTGACAGCGATCCCGAACGCCTCGACGCCTGGTATGACGGCGGTGCCATTTGTGTCATCGCCGTGGCAGCGGACGGCGATCCAGTTGATCTAGCCGAGCATGAGGTTGAAGCGTTCATCGAAAAGCTACAAGCTTGCCTGCGAGAGGCGCGCCGCTAGTGGAAGCGCCGCACGTGGCTACGTTTGGGATGACGCCTAACAACGCGTTGGAGCGGACCGTGAACCATCGTGGCGCGCTGTGTCTTTGCGAATGGGTGTCGTGCGCGGCCGCTCAACTTGGTCGTTAGGCATCACATGTCGACCGTCGCGGCCTACGAGCAGCGCTTCCTGGACGCAGAGGGGGTGTGGCTCCTCACAGTTGCCGAGCAGCCCTCCGCCGAGATCATCGTCGTCGGGGACAGTCGGTCACCGTCTAGAGCGTATCTGGCACTCTTCGAAGAGATGGCCCCGCAACTGGACGCTCTCGCGAGCCGCGCGGCCGCCTATCTCGACGAGTTTGTGGACCGAGGTAAATTGGCCGGTGGGTCGCCGTGGTTCTTTGAAGGTATCGAGTTTGGCCGTGCGCCTGGTGGGTTGCCGACTGATGCGTCGTTCGCGTTCTCCCTCGAGGGGGACACATACGGCCTGTGGACGGTAATTGTGCGGAAGGTGGACAACCGCTTCTTTCCCGTTCAGTTGAACCGGTCTCAACAGTGAGCAATGTGATGCCTAACAACGCGTTGGAGCGGACCGTGAACCATCGTGGCGCGCTGTGTCCTTGCGAATGGGCGCTGTGCCCGGCCGCTCAACTTGATCGTTAGACAGCACCCATGGGACAGTCCGCATCGCAGGCGCACACGTTCTATCGGGAAGTCGCAAAGAATCGCGTCGTTTGGACGATCCGCGATTCTGGCGGGTATCCCGCGCCGAAGACTCGAACAGGACAACGAGCGCAGCCCTTCTGGTCGTCGAAGTCGCGAATAGATCGAATCAAGAAAATCGCCCCCGACTACGCCGGGTTCGAAGCAGAGAAGATTTCTTGGGAAGAGTTTCGTGACAAATGGCTTCCCGAGCTCGCTCGCGATGGGTACCTGGTCGGAGTAAATTGGAGCGGAAAGAACGTGACGGGTTACGACCTCGATGCTCCGTGGGTCAGAACGTGCATTGAGGGGTACATCGAGAATGGTGCTGTCTAACAACGCGTTGGAGCGGACCGTGAACTATCGCGGCGCGCTGTGTCTTTGCGAATGGGCATCGTGCCCGGCCGCTCAACTTGGTCGTTAGATCGCAGCTGAAACCGTCACCTCGCACAGCTTTGTCGGCGGTTGGGGCCAAGAACCCACAGCACCTCGCGCACTTCTCTGTCGGCCCGTGGATCCAACGCCTTCAAGTCACCACCGCACACTGGTGCCACCCTATCTGGCACCACTACCTGCGCAGGTGGGGCGGGCAGCCCAGGTTTTGGCAAAATACAACCATGCGCAAAGAACTCGAGCAGCAGCGTTCTAACTTCGCGTTGGAGCGGACCGTGATCCAGCGTGGCCCGCGTCTCGCGCGGGAACTCGGTCGCCGTGCGGCCGCTCAACGCGGTCGTTAGATCGCAGGCAAAGCCGAGCACCGTGCACCCGTGGCTGGCGATCACGCATCAATCTTGGAGCCCCTCCTGCAATCGCCACGAGTACAGGGTGTGCCACCAGGCGCAACCATCCCCACTGCACCGAGCTCCCGCGCAATACCGTCTTCCACAGTTTGGGCAAAATACAGCCATGTGCCATCAATTCATGGGCCAGCGTTCTAACTCCGCGTTGGAGCGGACCGAAAACCAGCGTGGCGCCCCTCTGAGGGGCGAAGCGGCAGCGCGTGCGGCCGCTCAACGCGAACGTTAGATTGCACTGAAGGGACGCCGTGGCAATTCTGGTATTCCTGGCGATTGCGATCATTTCCGCTACCCTCTGGCACCGCTTCGTGGCGGGTTTCGGCAGCGCCGTACTTGGGGCCACAATCACGACTGTCGTGCTCTTCCAGGCTGCGGCATACGTTGAAGCGGGCCACCTCGACGCATTTGCGGGGATTGCCGCAGTGACAACGGCCGTGGTCGCGGTCGTCATTTCCATCGTCATTGGTCTTCCATTTCGTGCCAGGCGGAAAGCGGAGAAAAGCAGTGCAATCTAACAACGCGTTGGAGCGGACCGTGGAAAATCGTGGCGCGCTGTGTCATTGCGAGTCGGCATCGTGGCCGGCCGCTCAACTCGGTCGTTAGGCATCAGCTAATGGGCTACGTGGTTCACATCACGCGCCGGAACTCTTGGTCCGACGCCGATGGTCCGACTATCGCCGAAGCGGAATGGCTGTCTCGCTCGACCGACGATCCTGACCTCGCACTCCTGTGCTGGCGCGCCGGAAATATCGAGGCGAAGAATCCAGAACGCCTCCTAGTGCAGAAGATGGCTCGGCTAGCTGCCGAGCTCGGTGCGACCGTACAGGGTGACGACGGCGAGTTCTACGACCCTGCGGGAAACCCAGTCTCTGCGCCGAGGTCAGGAGTTATCTCCCGTATTGCCGCGTGGGCGACAGATCGCGCCTCGCTGGGCGCTTCGCCCGTGGCGATAGCGTCCCTCCCATTCAAGGTGGGCGACCGCGTCCGGGACACTTGGGGCAATCTCGGGCGCATCACGGAGATCGACGTCCGAGCCGAACACGGACTTGGGCGTATCACCGTAGAGTATGCGGACGGGCGAACATTGAGTTCCGCCGCAGTCGGTCACGGCCTGGAGAGAGCTGATGCCTAACAACGCGTTGGAGCGGACCGTGAACCATTGTGGCGCGCTGTGTCTTCGCGAACGGGTATCGTGCCCGGCCGCTCAACTCGGTCGTTAGATGCCACTTCTTCCTTATAGCCGGACAGGGCGAGTGCTTTGGGCGGTGTGGTTTGGTGCCTGCCTGACCGTTCTTATCCTTGCCCTTTTCTCGCAATCGCCGGATGCCGTCTTGCTAGCTACGGCGTTCTTTGTCTTCGCCTCATTTCCGGCGGGAGTCCTCGTTATCGGACTCCTGGCTGTCTTTTACCCCATCGCAGAAGCCCTAGGCGTGCCTCTGCCCGAGTCCTTTGCCTGGTTCGTGGTCTATTGGGGATTGCAGGTGGTCGTCGGCCATCTCCAGTGGTTCGTGGTAGTTCCCGCAATTGCGCGGTGGGCAAACAAGAAGTGGCATCTAACAACGCGTTGGAGCGGACCGTGAACGATCGTGGCGCGCTGTGTCTTTGCGAATGGGCGTCTTGCCCGGCCGCTCAACTCGGTCGTTAGGTGTCACTCCACGTTGTCTCGAGCATCCTCTAGAACATGAACCTCACCGCTCACGACAGGCAGCTTGTTCAAAAATACGTCGATGAGACGCTCCCCTATGAGGACGCGCTTCGCCAGGCCGACTCCCCGAATGGAGTCCGCCTCGCCATAAAATTGCTTGGTGGGCCGAGGTGGCTCGACGACGTCGGCGAAGGCACCCCGCCCGACGGTGGCCCAGTGGCCCGTCCTTCGCAGCCCAAGAAGCCTCTTCGGCCGTCGAGTAGCGAGGCTTCACCTCCTGAAGGAGAGCGGAGTGACACCTAACAACGCGTTGGAGCGGACCGTGAACCATCGTGGCGCGCTGTGTCATTGCGAATGGGCATCGTGCCCGGCCGCTCAACTCGGTCGTTAGATGCCACTTCTTCCTTATAGCCGGACAGGGCGAGTGCTTTGGGCGGTGTGGTTTGGTGCCTGCCTGACCGTTCTTATCCTTGCCCTTTTCTCGCAATCGCCGGATGCCGTCTTGCTAGCTACGGCGTTCTTTGTCTTCGCCTCATTTCCGGCGGGAGTCCTCGTTATCGGACTCCTGGCTGTCTTTTACCCCATCGCAGAAGCCCTAGGCGTGCCTCTGCCCGAGTCCTTTGCCTGGTTCGTGGTCTATTGGGGATTGCAGGTGGTCGTCGGCCATCTCCAGTGGTTCGTGGTAGTTCCCGCAATTGCGCGGTGGGCAAACAAGAAGTGGCATCTAACAACGCGTTGGAGCGGACCGTGAACGATCGTGGCGCGCTGTGTCTTTGCGAATGGGCGTCTTGCCCGGCCGCTCAACTCGGTCGTTAGGTTGCATGAAAATCGTACTTGCTACCGGCATCGCAGCTTTGACCTTCGTCGCAACTGCGCTGACCGCTTGCATCGACAGGCCCGTACTGTCGCAGGAGCAGATGAAGGCCCACCGTACCGGGTATCCCTTCACATTCATCGAGCAAAACCTAAGCCGCTACGACCCAGGATCATTCCCGGTCAACTTCAGCTTTGTGTCTCCCAGGGACAGCTCCTTCAAACTCGAGTTCGAGCCGTTCCTCGCATCATGGGCTGCGCTCTTTGCCGGCGCCGCGGTCGTAGCTTGGGGCATCTCGCGCATACGGAGGCGGCATGCAACCTAACAACGCGTTGGAGCGGACCGTGAACCATCGTGGCGCGCTGTGTCTTTGCGAATGGGCGTCGTGCCCGGCCGCTCAACTTGGTCGTTAGGCGTCACGATGCCCGTCATGACCAACGTGAAGGATGCGCTCCGAGCCGACGAAGTCTGGACAGTCGGGCGCGAAGAGGTAGAGGTTGGCCTCGGGACCTCGATAGTGAATGACAACATCCATCTCGACTTTCGGATCCTGAGGCTCCATGACAAGGCAGTCGCATTCGGCGCTGACTTGGCGCCACGCATCCTTACTGCAAGCTCCAATGGGCGCTACCGGCGCGTCGGACGAGACGGGCAACCTTCCACCCACACAACCATCACTGTCTATTCGGTGTCGGAAGCCCTACGAAGCACCATTCGCGAGGCAATTCTTGAGCGTGCGCTCCCGGAAGCTCGATCGTCGCTCTTCGATATCGTGGCATCGGGAGAGGGTGGGGGCGTGGAGTTTGGATTTCGAGCCGGGACCCTGTACTTCCGAAAGACACTCAAAGGCGTCGTGTCCACAGGAGTCTTAGCGAATCGTGACGCCTAACAACGCGTTGGAGCGGACCGTGAACCATCGTGGCGCACTGTGTCATTGCGAACGGGTATCGTGCCCGGCCGCTCAACTTGGTCGTTAGGCATCCTGGAGGCGCCGTGCCAACACTTGACGATGTCTACTGCAAGTTCGGCTTCACCTCCGAGGCGGCGCAACTCTTGGAAACGGAACTCGGCACCATGCTTCTCTCAATTGGCGCAATTGAGGCTGGGCTGTTTGACGGCTCGGACCCAGCGAGAGCTTCCGACTTGCTCACGTTCGTCAATCGCCAAACGCTTGGGCAACTCCTGAAGAGTTTGAATCGGTCAACGGATTCGCTTGCGACGCTCGAAGGCCAACTCTCTCTTGCACTGAAGGAGAGAAACAGACTTTCGCATTCGTTCTACCGACAGCACAATTTCCGAAGAAACTCTGAGCCTGGGCGTACGCTCATGCTGGAAGACCTGGAGTCAATTCACACGACTCTGCTCGATGCGTACAAGGCCGTGATGCTCCTCTCCGGCGTCGATCTTGATAGCGCCAATGGGGTTAACCTCCCGACTACCCACGTTCCCATATGAACAGGATGCCTAACAACGCGTTGGAGCGGACCGTGGAACATCGTGGCGCGCTCTGTCTTTGCGAATGGGCGTCGTGCCCGGCCGCTCAACTTGGTCGTTAGACCTCACCTGAACGATGCCGTGGCGTTCTCGCTTTCATCACCTCAAGTATCCGGTGCGGAGACCGTCGCGCAAGCAACCGCGTTCGTACTTCTTGGCGAGCCATTGGCCAAAGCTCTCGAAGGCGTTCCTCACCGTCGCCATCCGGAAGTTGAGCACCGAGGAGTATCTATCGGTGGGTCCAGTTCGCGCTCGGTACCGTGCCAAGCGGCTCAGAGCCGTTGCGGAGTTTCGTCGTCGTTTCGGAGATGGTCCAATGCTGGAGGGCTACACCAATCGTCGTCTGTACTGGGAGGGCAGGTGAGGTCTAACAACGCGTTGGAGCGGACCGTGAACCATCGTGGCGCGCTGTGTCTTTGCGAATGGGCGCTGTGCCCGGCCGCTCAACTTGGTCGTTAGACAGCCTTCCTTGGCCACTATCGAAATTGGACGCGAGGGCACCGTCACGAACAGCGAGCACCCAAATCATCGCGTCCGTGTAGTCGATGACGCCGCCAGCACCGGTGGCTTCCTCATCTACGAATGGTGGGACGGCTCCGATGGTCCGAACGGGAACTACGCTTTCGACAGCTGGGTTCACACCCGGGCCGACCTTGAGGCATTCTTTCGTGAAGGAGGCTGGAATGTCGAATGGAAGTCTGTCTAACAACGCGTTGGAGCGGACCGTGAACCATCGTGGCGCGCTGTGTCTTTGCGAATGGGCATCGTGCCCGGCCGCTCAACTTGGTCGTTAGCTGGCACTCGGCGAGCATGGCCTCAGCACCGAAAACGGTAGGGGAGATTGAGGGCTTCGTCTCAATGTTGCTCGCCGCATGCGACGACGCGGGCATCAACGAGACTTTGGAAATGCTGTTGTCTCAGCCCAACGAGAAGCGACGGGAAGTTGTGCAGTACCTTCTGCAGCAGTTTCGCGAGACCCAGGCGCCGCAGTCCCTCATTGAGGCCTTCGCGTGCCTGCTGGACGACAACGTTGCCGAAAAGGCTTACGGTGTTATCTACCAGTGCAAACGGGATCTTACGTAGTGCCACCTAACAACGCGTTGGAGCGGACCGTGAACCATCGTGGCGCGCCTCTCAGGCGCGAAGCGGCGCCGAGTGCGGCCGCTCAACTTGGTCGTTAGAAGGCAGCATGACGGTTCGCGACACGTTTGAAATCGGGCGCACGTACTTCGTCATCCGCTATATGGACGAGCAGCTACTTCAGCCTATCGTGGAGACGCTCGTCTACCTTGGCCCCGACACCTTAGACGGTGAGTCTTGGCCGACGCCAGGGCACTTGTTCCAATTCGCTGCGTCCTACCACCGCGACGGAAACTGGAACGAACTGCCTGAGGCCGAGCAATACGAATACCCTGAACCCCCCATAGTTTCGTTTTCCCACGAGCACCGAGAGTATGTCTTGGATACCGAGGGTCTGGTCGCGGAGCTTCGAGAGTGGCAGGCAAGAGCGTGACACTGCTGCCTTCTAACAACGCGTTGGAGCGGACCGTGAACCATCGTGGCGCGCTGTGTCTTTGCGAATGGGTGTCGTGCCCGGCCGCTCAACTTGGTCGTTAGGCATCACATGAACGAGCGCGACGATCAGCGTGAATTGCTATCACTCGCGCGGGCATGTCTCTCCGGAGCTACGTTGGCGCACGTCGAGTCTCTCCTGAGCAGAGAGGGACTAGAGGCCGACGTAGTGAAATACGTCCTCGCCGAGCTGAACAGGAGCGGTACCTCCTTGTCGGCGAGCCAGGCGACATCGGTGCGCACCATCGCACTAAACTACCTCTGATGTGGCTGGCGGAGACAGTGATGCCTAACAACGCGTTGGAGCGGACCGGGAAACATCGTGGCGCGCTGTGTCTTTGCGAATGGGCATCGTGCCCGGCCGCTCAACTTGGTCGTTAGACAGCATTCAATGACCACCGAGAGAATCGACGCGGACGTCGTGATGTTTGTGGCCGGTGCTGGGGGCCGCGACCGATCTCCGCCTACCGACGGAACGTACATTGCTATCCTGCGAACTCAGAGCGGCTCACCCATCGTCTCGCGCCTCGTCCACGGCACTGCTCCGCTGGGAGTGGAGGCGCCCACGTCGTGGCAACTCCTGGCGCCCGTCGAGCTCGCCGAAACTCCTGAGGAAGTCGAACCGGACGTCCACTTCGTCGAGATTGTGCCGGGTGCATCCTTTCTCATCGCAGAAGGAATCGCTGTGGTTGGCCGTGGCATTGTCAATCGTCGCTATGCGTCGGGGAGTGAGGGGAATGCTGTCTAACAACGCGTTGGAGCGGACCGTGAACCATCGTGGCGCGCTGTGTCATTGCGAACGGGCGTTGTGCCCGGCCGCTCAACTTGGTCGTTAGATGCCACTTCTTCCTTATAGCCGGACAGGGCGAGTGCTTTGGGCGGTGTGGTTTGGTGCCTGCCTGACCGTTCTTATCCTTGCCCTTTTCTCGCAATCGCCGGATGCCGTCTTGCTAGCTATGGCGTTCTTTGTCTGCGCCTCATTTCCGGCGGGAGTCCTCGTTATCGGACTCCTGGCTGTCTTTTACCCCATCGCAGAAGCCTAGGCGTGCCTCTGCCCGAGTCCTTTGCCTGGTTCGTGGTCTATTGGGGATTGCAGGTGGTCGTCGGCCATCTCCAGTGGTTCGTGGTAGTTCCCGCAATTGCGCGGTGGGCAAACAAGAAGTGGCATCTAACAACGCGTTGGAGCGGACCGTGAACGATCGTGGCGCGCTGTGTCATTGCGAATGGGCGTCGTGCCCGGCCGCTCAACTCGGTCGTTAGATCGCATGCTTAAACCACCGCCGCATGGGGACGAAATTGTCGAGCCGCGGTACTGGAAGGTGTGGCTTGCGGTTGGCGGCATTGGATTGGCTGTGTCGTTCGTCTTGGCCTCGATTGCCGGGCTATCTCCCATCGACGTCCTTGTCCTTCATCCAGACGCATTTCCCATATATACAATCCTCGACTATGTGTTCATTGGCTTCGGCATGTTCCGCGGCATCCAGTTTTGGATTCAGTGCCGCACCGCAAGAAGTGTTCAATCGGAGTGAGCATGCGATCTAACAACGCGTTCGAGCGGACCGTGATCCAGCGTGGCGCGCCGCTCAGGCGCGAAGCGGCATCGTGTGCGGCCGCTCAACGCAGTCGTTAGGCGTCATTAGAAATGGGGTGGGAGGCCAACACTGAGAAAACCCCGCTGACGCCCGAGCACGAGGCGCAGCTGAGAGCCATCGCGGTTGAGCGGGCACCGGAAGACCTTGCGGAGTTGGAGTCCGCGGCCCCAGGCCGGGATCGGTTCTACGCGCTTCCAGAGGCTGCGAAGGCCGCCTATCATCTCGAGCGCTTCGACCTAGCCGCTCAACTTGCCGCTGAAGCTCTTCAGAGCGCCCCGACCTATCCCGACGACTGGAACTACGGAAACGCAATTCATGCAGCGCACACCGTGCAAGGGCTCCTCGCCCTTAGGGCGAAGGACAAGGAGCGGGCTGCGAGAGAGCTTCTACTTGCTGGAGCGACCAAGGGGTCGCCCCAGTTGAACTCGTTTGGGCCGTCTATGCTGTTGGCGAGGGATCTGCTGCGCACTGGCGAAAGGGAAGCCGTACTGACCTACCTCGACCAGTGCCGCAAGTTCTGGGAGATGGGTGGAGTCTGGCTCGATCTGTGGGAGCGAAAGGTTCGCGACGATGGCATACCAAACTTCGCGATGTGCTTGTACAAATGACGCCTAACAACGCGTTGGAGCGGACCGTGAACCACCGTGGCGCGCTGTGTCATTGCGAATGGGCACCGTGCCCGGCCGCTCAACTTGGTCGTTAGATCGCAATGGAGACCTCAACGAACGAGCCGCGCCGGCTTTCTCCGATGATCCGCTTCGCGTGTTTTCTCCTTGCGATCCTCGGTCTCCCCGGTCCGTACGTGTTCTTGCTGGGCTTAGACTCAGCGGCACCGCCATTCGAATGGCTCAGCGAAATAGGCGCCCTCGTCGCAGTGATGCTCGTTTGGATCGTTTTCTTTCTCGTGCTGAGTATTTTCGGACGTAATCCATTCTTTAGCTTCGGTGCGTACATCGAACGACAACGCGCCAGCTATGAGGCCGACGCCGCAAAACGTCGGGCCAATCGATAGGGAGTTGCGATGCATTGCGATCTAACAACGCGTTGGAGCGGACCGTGAACCTTAGTGGCGCGCTGTGTCTTTGCGAACGGGCATCGTGCCCGGCCGCTCAACTTGGTCGTTAGGCGTCATGAGAACGAGACATCCACCAGTGGCGGCAATTGGAGCAATAGCTCTCGCCTTGGCAGCCGTCCAGGTAATGGGACTAATCGCCATCGCCTCCCGTTACGGGTTCGCGCACTACTGGAACACGCTGTTCACTCCCGAGCACGCTGCAGCGGCATGGGGGCTTCCCTTCGGCATCGTCGTGACAACTGCCCTTGGCCTCTCCCTGGTCATACGTCGTCGCGTTGGGGCTGGGGAGTACTTTGCGCTCATCGCAATGGGCGCCTATCTTGCGTGGATTGGCGCCTACGCCGGCATCGCAGGGATCGGGGCAGCAATCGCCGGTCTCTCTCAGGCGAGCAGTCGTGACGCCTAACAACGCGTTGGAGCGGACCGTGAACCATCGTGGCGCGCTGTGTCATTGCGAATGGGCGTCGTGCCCGGCCGCTCAACTTGGTCGTTAGAAGGCACAATCAAGCATCAGCGAAAAGGGAGGTACTTTCGATGAGCCTTCGCAAGAACCACCTCACAATTGCCGGCGTGCTGTTCGCAATCGCCATCACCCTATACGTCATCGGCTTCACATCGGGCGCCGTCGTAGTTTCCGTTCTCGCGATCGTCGTCGAAATCGCGGCCTGGATCGCCCTGCTTTCGGACCGCAGCGAAGGGTCGGTCCCCGGTGGCAAGCCTTAGGCGTCCTTGGTGGCTGGCGGAGCCAGTGCCTTCTAACAACGCGTTGGAGCGGACCGCGAACCATCGTGGCGCGCTGTGTCTTTGCGAATGGGCGTCGTGCCCGGCCGCTCAACTTGGTCGTTAGCCGGCATGAAGAGCATCGAAGCATTGGTGAGCGGCGCTGGCATTCCGAGGGCGGTAAACGTCGGAGCTTGGGCCATGCTCGCCATCATGGCCATTGGCGTCGCCGTGGCTTCGATCGGCTATCTCATGACAGACGCCAACCCATGCAGTGTGATTCTTGTTGTGTGCTCCGGTTTTTTCATCACAGGCTTGGGCCTTCTCGTCGGCGGGCTCACGGTGGCTCGCGAATGGCGGATCCTTTCCGTGCGTTTCAAGTTCTTCGCGGTGGGTTGTCTGGTTTCAGGCATCGGGCTAATTGGAATCATCGCTAGACTTGCGATGTCCCTTTCGACTAGGTGCTAGGACCATGCCGGCTAACAACGCGTTGGAGCGGACCGTGAACCATCGTGGCGCGCTGTGTCTTTGCGAATTGGCGTCGTGCCCGGCCGCTCAACTCGGTCGTTAGGCGTCACGATGCCCGTCGTGACCAACGTGAAGGATGCACTGCGAGCCGACGAGGCCTGGACAGTCGGCCGCGACGAGATTGAGATGGGCCTTGGGACCTCGATAGTGAATGACAGCATCTATCTCGACTTTCGGCTTCTGAGGCTCCATGACAGGGCAGTCGCATTTGGGACCGACTTAGCTCCTCGCGTTCTTACCGCAAGTTCGAATGGGCGCTACGAGCGCGTCGGGCGGGATGGCCAACCCTCCACACACACAACCATCACTGTCTTTTCCGTTTCAGAGGCCCTACGCGGTGCCGTTCGGGAGGCCATTCTTGCGCGGGCGCTTCCCGAGGTTCGTTCCTCGCTCTTCGATATCGTGGCGTCGGGCGAAGGAGGGGCCGTGGAATTTGGGTTTCGGGCGGGGACCATGTATTTTCGAAAGACACTCAAGGGCGTCGTGTCCACAGGGGTTTTGGCGAATCGTGACGCCTAACAACGCGTTGGAGCGGACCGTGAACCATCGTGGCGCGCTGTGTCATTGCGAATGGGCGTCGTGCCCGGCCGCTCAACTCGGTCGTTAGATTGCATGCAGGATCGAACCCCTCAATGGAAGCAGATGCTGACCGTGCTTGAGAGGTTCCTCTCAGGGGACGCGGGAACCATTGCTACGAGTCGCGAGATTAGTCACCTGCGTCATCAAGTGGAGGAATCGGAGAACCCTCTCTTCTTCCCATTCGTGGCTCACGACAGCGAAACCGACCACCTCCCGCTGGATCACGTGCGAAATCACTACAGCGAGAGTGCCCTAGCGCGAGTAGACACCGAGCTCAACGCACGAGAGACCGAGGCGCGTCCGGATCTCCTGGGTGCAGCAAGGGCCCTACGCGACTATGCTGCCAAGCAAGCAATCTAACAACGCGTTGGAGCGGACCGTGAACCATCGTGGCGCGCTGTGTCTTTGCGAATGGGCGTCGTGCCCGGCCGCTCAACTTGGTCGTTAGGTGGCCGAATTGCAACCGTGGCCTACTCGCTCGTGTCGTGGTCGCGCTTGCCTCATCCATGTAAATCGCATCAACGGCTGGCGAACCTCCTACCCCGATTAACGCACTTTGGAACGATGCGGATGGGTTTGGAATTTGGCTGTACGCGCGTGCGGGTTCGTGCACCCAGCTTAAATATCAGGCGCCACCTTTCATTGTTGTTGGTCCCGGCGGCGTCCACCCCCAGGGGGCCGGGAAATCGCTGAAGGTGGCGGAGCTTCCCGTATGCATGCTGGTCGCAAGCACGTCTCAGCACTTGTGTTCCAGTGGCACAATCCAGTGGTCCTTCGACCAATCGGCCAATGAGTACCGTGGGCGCTACGAAATTCGCCTCGTGAACGGCGAGAAGTGGTCCGGGGATTTTCGGGCGGAACACTGCAAATCGAAATGACGCCCGGCCACCTAACAACGCGTTGGAGCGGACCGTGAACCATCGTGGCGCGCTGTGTTATTGCGAATGGGCGTCGTGCCCGGCCGCTCAACTTGGTTGTTAGATGTCATGGCAGACCGAGTCGCGATCACTGAGGACGAAATTGCGGCGCGAAGAAGGGCCGTTGCTTTGGCCGCGGACATGCTCGCAGGTCGCCTTAGCTACTTCGAGGGTGCAGTGCAGATGGCTCCACTACGTTACGCAGTTGGGGGCGTCGGGGATGGAGATCCCGATTTCGATGCGTTTGTTGTCATTAGCTGCGAAACAGATCACCTTCCCCTCAAGGCACAACGACCGTTGTGGTCGCCCTCAGCACTTGAAAGACTGGCGCCAGAGCTAGCTCGGACCGAAGAATGGGCGGGCGAGTTTGCGCCTCGGGCATGCAAGAGCCTCATCGCCAGGTTCGACGGCCATGACATCTAACAACGCGTTGGAGCGGACCGTGAATCATCGTGGCGCGCTGTGTCATTGCGAATGGGCGTCGTGCCCGGCCGCTCAACTTGGTCGTTAGGCGTCATACGAGGAGGCGACGTGCCTACTGACAGCAATCCCGAACGCCTCGACGCCTGGTATGACGGCGGTGCCATTTGTGTCATCGCCGTGGCAGCGGACGGCGATCCAGTTGATCTGGCCGAGCATGAGGTTGAAGCGTTCATCGAAAAGCTACAAGCTTGCCTGCGAGAGGCGCGCCGCTAGTGGAAGCGCCGCACGTGGCTACGTTTGGGATGACGCCTAACAACGCGTTGGAGCGGACCGTGAACCATCGTGGCGCGCTGTGTCATTGCGATTCGGCATCGTGCCCGGCCGCTCAACTCGGTCGTTAGATCGCAGGCAAAGTCGAACACCAATCACTCGTGGCTCACGATCACACCGCTTCTCAGATCACCTCACGCTACAGCCGTGTCACGGGGCGGCTCAGCGGAGCGCGATCATCCCCAGTGCGCCGAGCTCTTGAGCAAGACCGGCGCCGCAAGTTTGGGCAAAATACAGCCATGTGCACTCAGCTCGTGGGCCAGCGTTCTAACTTCGCGTTGGAGCGGACCGTGAACCAGCGTGGCGCCCCTCTCAGGGGCGAAGCGGCAGCGCGTGCGGCCGCTCAACGCAATCGTTAGAGAGCATCCGATGAACCACCAGTGCTCCTTCTGTGGACTTGGTGAGGCACCGCAAAGACGCCTCATCGCGGGCCCAGGCGCATTCATCTGCAGCGACTGCGTGCGTTTGGCCACCGAAACGTTTGCCGCAGCTGACCTTCTGCCGGCGGTTCAATGTGCAATATGCGGCGAACCCGACTCGCCGGAAAACCATCTCATCTTCGAAGGGAAGGGCCAGCTTTGTGCGTCCTGTGTTCGAGCCGTCCGCGCGGCTACAGACGCCGTTGCGAAGTAGTTACCATGCTCTCTAACAACGCGTTGGAGCGGACCGTGAACCATCGTGGCGCACTGTGTCATTGCGAATGGGCGTCGTGCCCGGCCGCTCAACTTGGTCGTTAGGCAGCAGCCAGAAATCGGCAGAACCAAACACAACGAGCGGAGATCTCATGCTCCAACTTCGACCCAATTGCGAATGCTGCAATCGCGACCTGCCGCCAGATTCTCCAGACGCACGCATTTGCTCGTTCGAATGCACATTCTGTAGAGACTGCGTCGAAGAGCAACTGAAGAACCGTTGTCCGAACTGCGGTGGCGAATTCGTCGCCAGACCTCGGCGTCCAGCGGAGGAGCTTGTGCGCAACCCCGCATCGACTGAACGCATCTTCAAACCCGAAGGTTGTAAGAATGCTGCCTAACAACGCGTTGGAGCGGACCGTGAACCATCGTGGCGCGCTGTGTCATTGCGAACGGGTGTCGTGCCCGGCCGCTCAACTCGGTCGTTAGCTGGCAATGAGCGCTCCAACTACGGTCGCCTCACTTCTCGCCCTCGCCATGCTGCTGGCATCTGGCCCTTCCTTGGGCGACGACGAGCACGCCAAGCGCGCCAAGGTCCCGAGCAACGACATGCGACGAATCGCGGGGGGGCTGTTCCCCGACAAGTGTGGCTGGAGCGGCGAGCGCTGCACGCTCGTCTATGACGCCCGCGGTTGTCCCCTCCAGTTCATAGTGTCCTTTCCACTCGACGAGAGAGTCTCCGGGGAGCCTTCCGCAGCGTGGGTCACGGTCAATCCCCGTGGTGCTGTGATCGAGGTTGCATCCACCAAGGGCAAGGAGTGCCGCAATGGCATTGCCAGCTAACAACGCGTTGGAGCGGACCGGGGTACATCGTGGGCCGCGTCTGCCCGCGGCACGGGCGTCGTGCCCGGCCGCTCAACTTGGTCGTTAGATTGCACCCAAACACCGTGGCTCCGAAGATCTGTCCAAAGTGTTCGACCGATTTGCGGTATCTGCCACCGCCCAAGCAAACCGGCACCCTTGCGTGGATCGGCGGCGAGTTTGCGGGCTGGATTGTCGCGGCCCTCACCGCGGGCGCAGTGTCATGCGCAGTCGATGCGAAGTACGCCCTATCCTCAGTCTTGGGCGGCATCGCAGCGGTGGCGATTGGCATTCTCATCTTCCGTACTCGCGAAAAGCAGCCCCCGGGCCCTGGCCTGTTTCATTGTCCAAAGTGCCAGTACTACTATCGACCGGAGCGCCTTGAGGGAGAGGCAGGTGCAATCTAACAACGCGTTGGAGCGGACCGTGAACCATCGTGGCGCGCTGTGTCATTGCGAATGGGTGTCGTGCCCGGCCGCTCAACTTGGTCGTTAGGCGTCACGATGCCCGTCATGACCAACGTGAAGGATGCGCTCCGAGCCGACGAAGTCTGGACAGTCGGGCGCGAAGAGGTAGAGGTTGGCCTCGGGACCTCGATAGTGAATGACAACATCCATCTCGACTTTCGGATCCTGAGGCTCCATGACAAGGCAGTCGCATTCGGCGCTGACTTGGCGCCACGCATCCTTACTGCAAGCTCCAATGGGCGCTACCGGCGCGTCGGACGAGACGGGCAACCTTCCACCCACACAACCATCACTGTCTATTCGGTGTCGGAAGCCCTACGAAGCACCATTCGCGAGGCAATTCTTGAGCGTGCGCTCCCGGAAGCTCGATCGTCGCTCTTCGATATCGTGGCATCGGGAGAGGGTGGGGGCGTGGAGTTTGGATTTCGAGCCGGGACCCTGTACTTCCGAAAGACACTCAAAGGCGTCGTGTCCACAGGAGTCTTAGCGAATCGTGACGCCTAACAACGCGTTGGAGCGGACCGTGAACCATCGTGGCGCACTGTGTCATTGCGAACGGGTATCGTGCCCGGCCGCTCAACTTGGTCGTTAGATTGCATGCGATACGCCGTCGCCGCACTTGCATTCGCGGGCCTCATCGCGCCGGTCGCCTCAGCCTTTACGCCCGCCCCATGCTGCTGGATCGATATTGAAAACAAACGGAAGCATGACGTCGCCTACGAGATATCCGCATACCCTACCGAAACCGACGCGCGCACCTCCGAGCAAGACCAAATGAGGCGTCGGCGAGCTTTCTTGGAGCGCCTCTGGTTGGCGCCCGGCCAGACAAGGCGTTTTCGCTTCGACGGTTGGGTGCGGTGGTGCGTATTGCAGCCGGAGAGTGCACTGCCGTGCGAGATCGTCCCCGGTGACAAACGCGACACGAAAGTGACCCTCGAGTGATCATGCAATCTAACAACGCGTTGGAGCGGACCGTGAACCATCGTGGCGCGCTGTGTCTTCGCGAATGGGCATCGTGCCCGGCCGCTCAACTTGGTCGTTAGATGTCACCCAAGAGCCCCGAGCAATTTGACGCCGCCGATGTATCCGAGCGCCAAGCTGCACGTCGCGAGGTTGCCGCAGTGTGGATAATCTGCGCTATGGTCTTTCCCCTGGTTGCGGCGTGGTGGCTCTGGGCGGACACCTTGATTGAACATCTCGCGGTGATCGCCGCCTTCTTTGTTGCCGCCGTTGTTTCCAAACGCATCGAGCACCGTCTGAAGGGGAGTAAAGGTGACATCTAACAACGCGTTGGAGCGGACCGTGGAGAATCGTGGCGCGCTGTGTCCTTGCGAATGGGCGTCGTGCCCGGCCGCTCAACTTGGTCGTTAGCTGGCAATGAGCGCTCCAACTACGGTCGCCTCACTTCTCGCCCTCGCCATGCTGCTGGCATCTGGCCCTTCCTTGGGCGACGACGAGCACGCCAAGCGCGCCAAGGTCCCGAGCAACGACATGCGACGAATCGCGGGGGAGCTGTTCCCCGACAAGTGTGGCTGGAGCGGCGAGCGCTGCACGCTCGTCTATGACGCCCGTGGTTGTCCCCTCCAGTTCATAGTGTCCTTTCCACTCGACGAGAGAGTCTCCGGGGAGCCTTCCGCAGCGTGGGTCACGGTCAATCCCCGTGGTGCTGTGATCGAGGTTGCATCCACCAAGGGCAAGGAGTGCCGCAATGGCATTGCCAGCTAACAACGCGTTGGAGCGGACCGGGGTACATCGTGGGCCGCGTCTGCCCGCGGCACGGGCGTCGTGCCCGGCCGCTCAACTTGGTCGTTAGATCGCAGGCAAAGTCCAAGTCCATGCACTCGTGGCTGGCGATCACGCTTCAATCTTGGGTTTCCTCATGCGAGCGGCGTGAAGCGGAGAAGCGACAACATCCGCAACCATCCCCAATGCATAGAGCCTCTGCGCAAGACCATCTTCACCAGTTTGGGCAAAATACAGCCATGTGCGCTCAACTTGTGGGCCAGCGTTCTAACTTCGCGTTGGAGCGGACCGTGAACCAGCGTGGCGCCCCTCTCAGGGGCGGAGCGGCAGCGCGTGCGGCCGCTCAACGCAATCGTTAGACCTCATTTCAATGCGCCTCTCCGATGAACCGGAGTACATCGCAGCCGTACCTGCCGTCATGCGAGGCGACTTTTCTACGGCCCGCGAAAACTTTGAGGCGCTCATCATTCGCACGCGCCGCCATGAACTCCACGACCAAGCGGCATTTCTGCTCCATCAGCTCGCGAACGTGGAAGCTCGCGCAGGCGACGTTGCAAGAGCGCGAGCGCTTCATGCAGAGGCAGTTGCACTCGACCCTGACAACCCCATGAGCTACTTGCTCGCCGCGACGGGCTACTTGGAGCATCTGCGCGACTCGGCCGCGGCTGCATCGCAACTTGAGGCACTTGACCAACTGCTCGCATCGGACCGCTGGCAGCCGTCGGACAACGACATGTCGCGCCAGTGGTACGTTGCCGAAGCCCAAAAGGTCCGAGCAAAGATGAGCAAGAAATGAGGTCTAACAACGCGTTCGAACGGACGGGCCAGTGCGCAACGCGGGCCTGGTGGCCCGCTCGCGCACCCGCCGTTCAACTCGGTCGTTAGACATGGCCGAAACGCCGTGGCAGTTTGACGAGCCGCCGAACGAGGCAGTCGTTACTTTGCGCAGCTTCATCGAAGACGGACGCCCTATCCTAAGAGTGGTGCGCGACGCCGAAGACGGCACCTGGCAATTTCTCACCGGCGAGCCATTTTCGATGGACGAGGCAAAGCTTGTTGCGCTTCAGAGTGTCATCGCCAAAGACTCATCACTGATCGAACTGCGTGACTTAGTGGCCGGTTGGGAAGCATCGAGAATCGGGGTCGGCGAAGCTTGGCGCCGCCAGCGTAGCGTCGAGGAGTAAGGCCATGTCTAACAACGCGTTGGAGCGGACCGTGAACCATCGTGGCGCGCTGTGTCTTTGCGAATGGGCGTCGTGCCCGGCCGCTCAACTTGGTCGTTAGGCATGAACGCGAAGCACACCGAGACTATCGAGCAGTTCCTTAGTAGGACTGGCGAGGTTCTCGATCCGCTGGAAAAGGCTCGTCCGCTCAGCATTCATACCAGGGGCTCCGACGGCGACACGCCGCTCCACCTGGCGGCCCTGTGGGGAGATAGGCACATCACACGTCTGCTGATCGAGGCGGGCGCGGACGTCAATGCAAAGGGAGACATGAGTTGCCCGCCTCTCTACTATGCCGTGATGCAGGGTCATGTACTGGTAGCGGAGGTGCTACTTGCGCACGGAGCGGACCCTGATGCCCACACCGAGCTCAGCTTCACGCCTAGGACCCTTGCGAAGGGCGGCGGAAACAAGGAAATGATCAAACTGTTCCGAAACGTTCATGCCTAACCACGCGTTGGAGCGGACCGTGAACCATAGTGGCGCGCTGTGTCATTGCGAATGGGCGTTGTGCCCGGCCGCTCAACTCGGTCGTTAGACGTCAAAATGCCCGGCATCGCAATCGCGCTCAACAATGTGCCATTGGCCACGGTTTCGACGGAGGGGACGAGCGTTTTGACCGTGCGCGTGAACGGAGACATGCTTGGTCCAGACTTCGCGTCGCTCGACGTGTCGGGCGGAAACTACGACGAGAATTTGGGACCGAAGACTTACTTAACGTGGGTACACGATCAACCAATGCGCCCTGGCGACGAGATCGAAGTCACCTTGGTGGAATCAGCGACTACCAACGTCGATGGAAAGACGATCGACGAACTCTTCCCCGACTATGAGGAGCCAGTCGGGCCGTCTCAGCCGCTCTCCGAACTCTTCCGAGACTTGGCCGGGCGACCGCGAATTCGTGAGCGCTTTAGCTTTCGTCTTGCGTCGACCGAGAGTGAGCCGATATCCACTGCTACGGGGCCGGGGGACCACAGCTTCGGCTTCTCCGTGTTGTGGGATTCGTTGCATCCGGAGAGAGCGCGGGTGTCACTCTCATCAGCGAACCTTGAATGCATCGAGGCCCGGAAGCCAGGAACGCGGCTTGCCGATCTGACGCTGCACTGCGGTCAAGGGGTACGTTTGCGTGTTGACGTCTAACAACGCGTTGGAGCGGACCGTGAACCATCGTGGCGCGCTGTGTCTTTGCGAATGGGCGTCGCGCCCGGCCGCTCAACTCGGTCGTTAGGTGGCCCCGTGACGCAGCGAGTACCTCCAAGTTCAGACGGGACCAGTGCTTGGGGCGAGCGCGGAGTCATCGTCGCAGTCATCGCCGCAATACTCGTCGGGATTCCGGCCCTTATCTACCTTGACGAGCAGTTCCACACCTTTGTCGACGATCTCCTTGAGAGCTCACCTCGGTGGGTGCAATCATTGCTGCTTGTCGCGGGCGTATTTGCGCTGATTGTGCGATTCTTTTCGTGGTTTGACCGCGCAGTACCCGAGATCGACGCTGACAAACCAGAGAAGGTCAGCGCTAAGGACGATGAGGCCACCTAACAACGCGTTGGAGCGGACCGTGAAAGATCGTGGCGCGCTGTGTCATTGCGAATGGGCGTCGTGCCCGGCCGGTCAACTCGGTCGTTAGGCAGCATTTCGATGCGAGCACCTCTAATCGCGATCACTGTTATGACGTTCCTTGTGCCATCGGCCTGGGCCAATGCGCCGGCGCAAGAATGTTCCAGCGAGCTAAAGGGCGCGACCGTTGTGCCGAAGCTGACGTCCACGCACGTCATCTCCATCGCTAGTGCCAGTGCGAAGGCGCAAGGACTCGACTTGTCCAAATTCCAGCCGCCGAGGGTGTGTTTCGATTCGGCATCTCGCGAATGGACTGTCCACTTTGAGGGACTATCCGAGAAAGGCGTCATGGTGCTGGACAACTGGTTTCGGATTCGCGTCGACGATGCAACACGTCGTGCGAAGTTCTTTGGTGCGGCGTAGAAATGCTGCCTAACAACGCGTTGGAGCGGACCGGGGTACAGCGTGGGCCGCGTCTGGCCGCGGCACGGGCATCGTGCCCGGCCGCTCAACTTGGTCGTTAGGCAGCCTCAAATGCTGACCGCGCAGCTGTACACATTTGGGCGAAATGCCGATTTCGTCGCAGAACTCGAGAAGGCGCGCGTTCGGTTCATGATCGTCGGGGGTCTTGCTGTCGTATTCCATGGTTGCCGTGACCCATCAAACGTTGATGATCTCGACATCCTTCTGGACCCTAGTCCGGGCAACGCCGAAAGATTCGCGACTTTGATGCTGTCGGTTCTACCTGGCGCCAATATCACGGCATCGCAGCTGGCTAAGCCGAAGGTCCAAATGCCCGTCAAGCGCGACTACCTTCTCGACGTTCTAACGCCGCCACCGGAGTTCTCCTTTTCCGAGCTCGACTCGCGAGCGGAGGTGGCGATCCTGAATGGTTCAACCAGGGTTCGCGTCATCGGACGCGCTGACCTCGCCGCGATGAAGCGCCTCGCCGTTGCGAGCGTTGGCAAAGATCTTGCGAAGCATCAGAATGACCTGCAGTGCCTTGAGGCTGTCTAACAACGCGTTGGAGCGGACCGGGAAAGATCGTGGCGCACTGTGTCATTGCGAATGGGCATCGTGCCCGGCCGCTCAACTCGGTCGTTAGACAGCAATGAGATGCATAGCCGCAGCATTGGCCCTGTTGACTGCAAATGTCGTGGTTGCGGGGCCTCCTATCAAGGATGTCTTTGAGAAGAGGACGGCGAGCCTGGAGGTACGCGCGCTCCGCGTTGAGCGCGACGCAGGTGACCTTGAGGTCTTCGTCTACTCGGTCAAGAACCTCACTTCGAAGCCCATCAAAGTTCTCCTTAGCGCCGATGGGATTGCTCTAGGCCTATGCGCCGAGTTCAGTCGCAGCACTCTAACGATAATACCCACGAACGAAACGCTGAAGCTGGCTGGTCGTGGTCTGTCACTTGCGCCGGGCCAAGAGGCGGTGCAGTCGCTCGTGGCTGCGAACACCTGCTTGCGCGAAAAGGGATTGATGCACTTCCTTGCGTATTTTCTTGTGCGGGAACCGGACGGCCTTGTTCGTGCGGAGAGCGTGGAGTTGGGAAACTTTAAGCTGAAGGGGCGAGGTACGTGGCCGTAGCATTGCTGTCTAACAACGCGTTGGAGCGGACCGTGGAAGAGCGTGGCGCGCTGTGTCATTGCGAATGGGCGTCGTGCCCGGCCGCTCAACTTGGTCGTTAGACATCGCTTGACCATCACCTTCGAATTTCGACCGCACGAAGGCTTTGGGCCAGCTCGACTGGACGCCGACCGAGCTGCCGTTCGGGAGGCAATGGCCAGCATCGGCTTTCCGCTAGAGGCAACTCACGGCAGGTCCGATTACTTCTGTGAGAGCTCTGTCCAGGTGGAGTTCACCGATGGACGAAGCTCTTTCATCGGAGTCGCGTGTTCGGACAAGTTCCGCGCGGTCTACCGGGGCACAGAGGTGTTCGAGCTGACAGCACCCGAGCTGCATTCGCGGATCGCTGCTGCAGACGACACTGGCCCACATTCATTTGATGCACACGAACACTACTTTCCTGGCCAGGTTATGACTCTCTACGACGCCGACCAGCAGTACGATTACCGCGGCAACTTTTCGCGCGAGGTTTGGAGCCAGGTGGGATTGGGGAGCAGAGCATATGCGGAGGCACGTAACGGCGATGCCTAACAACGCGTTGGAGCGGACCGTGAATCATCGTGGCGCACTGTGTCATTGCGAATGGGCGTCGTGCCCGGCCGCTCAACTCGGTCGTTAGACCTCACCTGAACGATGCCGTGGCGTTCTCGCTTTCATCACCTCAAGTATCCGGTGCGGAGACCGTCGCCCAAGCAACCGCGTTCGTACTTCTTGGCGAGCCATTGGCCAAAGCTCTCGAAGGCGTTCCTCACCGTCGCCATCCGGAAGTTGAGCACCGAGGAGTATCTATCGGTGGGTCCAGTTCGCGCTCGGTACCGCGCCAAGCGGCTCAGAGCCGTTGCGGAGTTTCGTCGTCGTTTCGGAGATGGTCCAATGCTGGAGGGCTACACCAATCGTCGTCTGTACTGGGAGGGCAGGTGAGGTCTAACAACGCGTTGGAGCGGACCGTGAACCATCGTGGCGCGCTGTGTCTTTGCGAACGGGTGTCCTGCCCGGCCGCTCAACTTGGTCGTTAGGCATCACATGCCGACCGTCGCGGCCTACGAGCAGCGCTTCCTGGACGAAGAGGGGGTGTGGCTCCTCACAGTTGCCGAGAAGCCCTCCGCCGAGATCATCGTCGTCGGGGACCGTCAGTCACCGTCTGGAGCGTATCTGGCGCTCTTCGAAGAGATGGCCCCGCAACTGGACGCTCTCGCGAGCCGCGCAGCCGCCTATCTCGACGAGTTCGTGGATCGGGGCAAATTGGCCGCGGGGTCGCCGTGGTTCTTTGAAGGTATCGAGTTTGGCCGCGTGCCTGGTGGGTTGCCGACTGATGCGTCGTTCGCGTTCTCCCTCGAGGGGGACACATACGGCCTGTGGACGGTAATCGTGCGGAAGGTGGACGACCGCTTCTTTCCCGTTCAGTTGAACCGGTCGCAACAGTGAGCAATGTGATGCCTAACAACGCGTTGGAGCGGACCGTGAAAGAGCGTGGCGCACTGTGTCATTGCGAGTCGGCATCGTGCCCGGCCGCTCAACTCGGTCGTTAGGTTGCATGACCAGCGGTCGCGAACGTCGTACACAACTGAAGCAGCGCCGCACGGGCAAGCGTGAGGCCCTGGCGCTGGCTGCCGAGAAGGAGCGGACCAAGGCAGCCGCGAAGGCTCGAGCGGCCCGCCTCAAGGGGCAGGTTCTGGTGAACCCGGACAATCTCCGTCCGACGAACAGTTACCGCACGCCGGACTTCGTCGATCGAGAGTTCTATGTTGACCGTCCGTTCCAATGCAAGGACTGCGGCACCGCGCAGATCTGGACAGCCACTCAGCAGAAATGGTGGTATGAATCTGCGAAAGGCGACGTCTGGACCGTCGCCGTCCGGTGCCGTACCTGCAGGCGCCGGGAACAAGCACGAAAGGCCGCAGCCGAGGCGAGTCGCCAAGCGGGGCTAGCGAGGAAGCGTCATGCAACCTAACAACGCGTTGGAGCGGACCGTGAACCATCGTGGCGCGCTGTGTCATTGCGAATGGGCGTCGTGCCCGGCCGCTCAACTTGGTCGTTAGACGTCATAGGGAGGCGTGAGTGAACATGAGAAGGCTGCCTATTCTTTTCGTAGCCCTTTGTCTCATCGGATCGTCGGCGGCGCTTGCTCAACGTTCGGAGCGCGAGCTATTGGAGGAGGTAACGAAAATCTGCAACGTGCGAGAGCAGACCACTGAACTGATGGTCGCGGGGCGCGACCGCGGGATTGCCAAGTCCGAAGTGCTTACGAAGCTCCCGCCGCTGACTTTTCAGAGCTCTACCTTTGATCGCGCCACCTATTCTCGGCTCAATGACGTGTACGCCTATCCAAAATTGACCGGGCGGACATTGAAATTTCATCGCGTTGCGGCTTGCTTGCGCGACGCCATAACTGGCGTCGAACCGAAGTTCCGTGATGGGCTCGGAGCGGCAATGCTTGAGTGTCAGTCCGCGCCTCCATCGACAGACGAGGCACTTTCTAGCTGCATCATTGGGGCGCATAGCGCCAATCTCACGAACTAATCAGCGGAAAGTGCGCTATGCGTCTAACAACGCGTTGGAGCGGACCGTGAGCCATCGTGGCGCGCTGTGTCTTTGCGAATGGGCGTCGTGCCCGGCCGGTCAACTTGGTCGTTAGGCCGCACGAAGGCTATGTCCTATTGCCCCAACTGTTCGGCCGAGCTAGAGCGCGTGGCCCTTGAGTGTTGGAACTGCCAAGCCAGTTTTCGCGGGGATTCCACATGGAGGCCCACTTCTACGCCCAGGGGAACGTTCCGGGCAATCGCGCGGGCTGAGGCGTCTCTCAATCCGGGACCGCCCAGCAAAGTGAGCACGTACGGGCTTGCCACACTTGCCGCCATCCTTTGGGCAGTTGCCGCGATGTCTCTATTCATGACCATCGGCGCGTTCTTCAATCGTCATGGGGCACACGGTGCGGTGGGCTCGGCCGCTGTGGTGTTACTTTTCATCACTGCCGCAACTACCGTCTTCGCAATTGGCTGCACGCGTGAAGCCTCATCTGCGTTCGAGAGGCTGGAGCACGAGGTGAAGCACAATGAGGAGTAGCGTTCGGTTTAACAATGCGTTGGAGCGGACCGTGAACCATCGTGGCGCGCTGTGTTTTTGCGAATGGGCGTCGTGCCCGGCCGCTCAACTTGGTCGTTAGGCGGCAACGAGAGGTGTCATCGCGAACGACCTCGCAACGTTAAGCACCCATGCCTCCGAAGGTCAGCGACATACTCAAGCAGCTTAGCGACGATGGGTGGTACATCGTGACTACCCGGGGCAGCCACCGACAGTTCAAGCACCCCTCCAAGCCGGGGCGCGTTACCGTCCACGGCAAGCCCAGCGACGACATCGCTCCGGGTACACTAAACAGCATCCTGAAGCAGTCTGGCCTCAAGAAATGAGGTATCCGATGCGCTACGCGGTCGTAATCGAGAAAACCCCGAACAACTTCTCCGCCTATGTCCCGGATCTACCCGGGTGCATTGCCACGGGGAGCACCGTGGCAGAAGTGCAGCAATCCATTCGCGACGCGATCGAGCTGCATCTCTCGGGCATGCGGGAGGACGGCACCCCCATTCCTCCGCCATCGAGCCAGGTCGACTACATCAACGTTGCCGCCTAACAACGCGTTGGAGCGGACCGTGAACCAACGTGGCGCGCTGTGTCTTTGCGAATGGACGTCGTGCCCGGCCGCTCACCTCGATCGTTAGGCATCTCGAAAACACCGGAGTAAAATGGCCGTCGCCATGAACTTTGAGATCGAGTGCGAACGCGAGGACGACGGCCGGTGGCTTGCGGAAGTGCCGCAGCTGCCCGGCGTTCTTGCGTACGGCACCTCTGCCGACGACGCCATGGCCAAGGCGCAAGTCCTTGCCCTTCGAGTTCTGGCTGAGCGTCTCGAAAATAGCGAGACCGGACCCCAGGCGATCAGCTTCAGCATCGCAGCGTGACCTCCTGGCCTTCGACGAAGGCTCGCCGCGTGTACGCGGCGCTACTGGTCGTCGGGTGGCAGCTTTCCGTGGCTGCGTTTATCGCTTCCGGTTTGATTGCACAGAGCGTATTCGCACACACCGCGAACGATGCCTCTTGCGTCAATGATCCGTCATGGACGGCTCCCCAGAAGCCTTTTCGAATCTACGGCAATACTTGGCATGTCGGCCCCCGTGGCCTCGGTGTTTTTCTCATAACAGCACCTACGGGCAATGTCCTGATTGACGGAGGCGTACCGGGCAACGCACCGTTGATCGAAGCCAACATTCGAAGTCTCGGAATCAAACTGCGCGACATCAGGTGGATTCTCAATTCGCACGCACATTGCGATCATGCTGGGGGCATCGCACAACTCGCGCGCGCCTCGGGTGCGCAAATCATCGCAAGCGCCGCAGACACCCAGTTGCTTGCGCGCGGCGGTCGCGACGACCCACAATACAGCGATAGATTCCCGTTTCCGCCCGTGCGCGTGACGCGGACGGTCGCCGATGGCGAGAGTCTGCGCTTGGGAGATTTGGTGCTCACCGCGCATTCCACACCAGGACATACCAAAGGAAACACAACGTGGACCTGGAAGTCATGCGAGGACACGCGGTGTCTTCATATGGTGCTTGTTGGCAGCCTGTCGGCGCCCGGTTACAGGTTGATCGCCAATCCAAAGTACCCCGACATCGTCAAGGATTTCGAGCACGGCTTTGCCGTGGTCGAAGCGTTGCCTTGCGAAATTGCGCTCGCTCCGCATCCGGGAATGGTTAGCTTTTGGCAGCGCGTCGCCAAGCGAGATCAGGGCGATGCGGATGCGTTGATGGATTCCACCGTATGCCGCGCTTACGCGAAGGATGCGCGCGAGAGCTTTGCGAAGGAACTGAAGAAGCAGCAATAGGGGGCGGGTCCTCACCCGGCAGAGACCACTTGATAGACGCAGACCAACTGTAGGGTGATGTTGCATGGGAAAAGCCGGGACTCGTTGCAATGCAACCTAACAACGCGTTGGAGCGGACCGTGAACCATCGTGGCGCGCTGTGTCTTTGCGAATGGGCGTCGTGCCCGGCCGCTCAACTTGGTCGTTAGGCGTCATTTCGATGCAACGCCACGATACTGACGTTGCCGCGATCGTTGGCGCCATGCCCAAGCGTCGAACGGGCATCGTGGTTGTCGGGCTGTTCGTCCTCATTCCGGCAGCCATTCTCCTGATTGCGTGGGCCGATCAGCCCTCTGGTTCGCCGGCGCTCGTGGGCGGCACTATCGTCGCCGTCCATGAAGGTTCTGTCTCTCGCCAAGCGCCCGGTCGCACTACCTCTGCATCAGTTCGGCTAGACGATGGGACGATCGTGCAGTGCCAGGCGCTCGGCAACGCCGCGCAGATCGGCTACCGTGTGAATGTGCAGCGCCAAGCAACTCGAGTGCTCGGTCGACCTTTTCACGATTGCTGAGAAGTGACGCCGAACAACTCGCTGGAGCGGACCGTGAACAATCGTGACGCGCTGTGTCATTGCGAACGGGCATCGTGCCCGGCCGCTCAACTCGGTCGTTAGGCCTATGGCGAGCAACCAGCATCTCGATGCAGTGATCGGCGAAGCGCTCGAGTGTGCAACTGAGGCGGCCGCAGAGATACGCGAGCTTGGCCTCGCGCCTGTCGATCGTCATCTCAGGAGCATAGGCGACGCGGTCAATTCACTGTGGGAGGTGCGCGAGGCTCTTTACCGCGCACATCCCGAAGTGAAGCGGGACTTTGTCGCCGAATCAGAGGTCGATGAGGCGCGCTTCGAGGCTCTCTGCGCGCTGCACAACCGTGCCTGTGAGACTGAACGTGCGGGAAATCACGCTGAGGCGGCAACACTGTTCAAGCAACTTCACGAACAATCAAAGTTCGGCTTCTTCAAACTGTGTGCCGAAGCCGGCCTCTTTAGAACCGACGATGCGCACAAGGCCTAGCAGCGCATTTGAGCGGACCGCGAACATGGAGCCATTGCCGAAAGTCGAAGACCTCGCTCCGAAACTGCGAAGTCATGGCATCGAGCTTCCTCCAGGAGTCGTGCGGGTTGGAGCATTCGGTGACTCCGATGAGTTGTCCCAGGAGCTACTTTCCCTCATTCGAGTGGGCCGTAAGCGCGGTGGAGCAGCTCTCCTCTGGGCTTACGAGGCAGAGTCGGAGCCACTTCCAAGGATCGGCGAAATCGAGATCGTCGTGAATTACTTCAATGCGCCATGCTTCGTCACCCGAACGACCGAAGTTGAAGTCGTGCCCTTCAACCAGGTCAGCGCTCAGTTCGCGGCCCGCGAAGGTGAGGGGGACGGCTCACTGGAGTATTGGCGAAAGGCACATTGGGCCTGCTTTTCGCGAGATTGCGGGCGCATGGGCCGCATGCCGAATGAAACCATGCCAGTCATTTGCTGCTCATTCGAGGTGCTGAATGTGGTGCCAGTATCGCAAGCGGGCTAACAACGCGTTGGAGCGGACCGTGAAACATCGTGGCGCGCTGTGTCTTTGCGAATGGGCGTCGTGCCCGGTCGCGCAACTTGGTCGTTAGACGTCATGTCCGACAGCGAGCTCCGATACGTTCCCGTCTCCCCCGAGTATCGACCCGGTTCCCGTCAAGCTGAAGCGGCCGAAAGACTCCTCTTGTCCTTTCTGCCGCACTCTCAGGTTGTCCGATCCAGATTCACCGAGCACATCACGTTCTTCGATCCGGGAGCGAATTGGTCTGGTGTTCGTTGCCCGCTATGTCGCGCGGACGCTCACGGCTGGTGGGCGGCCGCGATGTCAAAGGCTGCGGAGAAGAATTTCGAATCGCTCCAAGTCAGGGCAGGCTGTTGCGGTGCGACTGTCTCGCTCAACGACCTGGAGTACGTCTGGCCGGCCGCCTTCGGGCGTTATGCCCTCGAGGCGTTCAACCCAACCGCAAAGGGCATCACTTCACAGCAATTGGTGCAACTTGCGAGTGCGATCGGATGCGCAGTACGCGAGATTCCTGTCCACATTTGAACTTGACGGAGAGCCACCGTGCGAAGTCTTGCTTTCGTTGCGATCGCATTTAGCCTGCTCGTTTCGGGTTGCGGGTCTGAAAGTCCTTCTGCGAAGGGAGGCAGCAGTTCAGCCCCTGTGCCGATCGCCGCCCCCCTCCCCGCAACGCTCGAAGGGCAGCTCTCCATTGATGTGACGAATGACGCGGGCTACTTCGGCGTCATTGCAGCTGCGCAAACTCGACACCTCGTCGCAATCCCCGCTAGCGTTGTCCGCGACTCGGGATTGTCGTCCTCCGGTGGGCGAGTCCGAGTGGTCGTCGATTCCAGCACCGAGTTCGTACCTGGCGTTCCCACCTATACCGTGTCGTCGCTTCAGAAGCTGTGATGCCTAACAGCGCGTTGGACGTTAGGTCTCCATGAAAAGCGTCCCCTTCTATTTCAGTGGCGACGACGATGGCCACTTCTACGCGCTGGCCTGGTGCGACGGCTTCTATGTCAATTCGGGAGGAAACGTTCCGTCTGCCATCGCCATCTACTTTTCCCCTTCTCCGGCTTTCACGCGGTACTCCATGAGCATTCATTCGCTAAACGGAGATCACCATCTCTACCACCGGGGGCCGGACTACACACCGGCCGCGGAGGCAATCATCATCGACGGAATGGTCACCTTCAGCGTTCCCCCGTATGCCTGGACGCTGGTATCAAAGCCGGAATCAAGTCTGTTCCTGGCAGGTCACGAGCCCGGTTATCAGCAGGCGCGGGCGGATCTGTGCCGTTGCCTATACGCTCCGCGAATGAAGGCCTGGAGCGCAGCGTCTCTTCGATCGGCGCCCTTCTTCCTTCCGCCCAAAGGGGGCTTCGTCCCCAGAGACGCATATGCGGACACGTTCGAGAACCAAGAGTTTTTGCAAGCCACGATTGGGCATGAGACCTGACAACGCGTTGCAGCGGTATACCAACCACAGGAGACTGACTTGAACCTCAACGGTCGCAAAGTGCGAAGAACAAGTGGTTGGCTTTGTTTCACTCTTTTGCTCATCGTCTCGGGCTGCGCGACATACCAGACACCCGGCGCAGGAGTGAACGTCGGCAACCTTTCGAAGGCCGACGAGGATATCGCCGAGCTGATGAAGCGGGAGCCCGCTGCGCCATTTCCCGCCCGAATGGCAATGGTGCGTGTTCAGGCATCCGGCTACTACTCACGAAACAACCAGTGCTATGGGAAGGGGCAGTTCTGCGTTGTCACGACGCGCGACATAGAGACGGAAAAGGACATCGAGAGGTTGACGCGATTGCCGATGGTGGCGGATGTCGCCCCTTTAAGCCGAATCCTGCTGTCGTCGGACCTCAAGTCGACCAAGGATCTTCGGCTTGCTGCCGCAACGTTGAAAACGGACTTGCTTCTCGTCTATTCGATCGACACGCGATTTACCGTCGAGAGCAACGAGATTGGGCCACTGGGCCTGATCTCCCTCGGATTTCTTCCCAACAAGAAGGCTCATGTCACTACCACCGCCTCAGCGGCTTTGTTCGACGTTCGCACCGGGTTCGTCTTTGGCGCAGCGGAGGCCACCGTCACCGAGCAGCAACGTGCGACATTCTGGTCAAGCGAGGATGCCATCGAGAGCGTCCGGTTGAAGACGGAGGCCGAAGCGTTCCAGAAATTGCTGGGTGAATTCGAGAAGCTCTGGAAGGGTGTTGTCGAACGGCATGCAGCAACCAAGCGCTGAAGCGCAGCGTCACTGAAAGGAGAGCTTCGCATGATGAACTTTGCAAAGTCTCACCGGGCGGCTCTGTTCCTGGTGTTTTGCCTGGGCGCCGCCGTTCATTGGTTCGTCTCGGCCGTATTGCTGGAGTCGTACTTCAATCCATTTTCGATCCTGTCTTCCTGGCCCTGGTCGTGGGTCGTCGCGACGGCTGGCGAAAGTGCGCTCTGGGCGCTCTCGTTCAAAGACTCGATTGTTGCGCTGAAAATCATCTTCTCACTGGGGTTTGCCCTGAACGCCATGATCCTTGTCTGGGCGGGGTGGTACTACTCGGCAGGTCGCCCGCGCCGACTGGCGATGCAGTGACGCCTAAATCTGGTCGTTAGATCGCACCGACCACAAGAGTGAGCGAAACATCGCCCTCTACCGCCGCTTGGGGTATGTGCCGTTTCGCCGTGAGCGCATCCATCCAGGTCTCGAGCTCGTGTACATGGAGAAAGTGGTGAGATGAAGCGATCTAGCAATGTCATTGCAAACGGGTATCGTGCCCGGCCCCTCAACTTGGTCGTTGGATCACACTAGACGTAGCGAGATGGACACGATCGCAAAGGCACTCATCGAGCAAACGCGCCTCCTCGAGGAAGCTGAAGACCCGCTGGACCTCGATTCGGTGGCGACGATCCTTGAAGGCTTGGCCGAAGCCCTGGAATCGGCGACGCCCGAGGAGGTGGATGTGCTGCGTCAGACACTCGAGGAACTGATGCAGGCCGAGCGAAAGGCGGCGCGGCCGCGAGCGCGCGTGATTGAGTACTACCGCACGTTTCTACCCAACGTAGGCATTCTGAAGTGAAGGGCGCAATGGAGCAGGATGGCTACGCAGTCGCTCCGGCGGTTTTCGACCTGATGGAAACGGCATCGATTGCGGAGGCGCTGCAGGCCGTGCCCATTGCGAGCGCCGGTACCCGGAATCTGCTCGAGTTCGGGTGGTGCCGGGCGCTCGTTGGGCGAATCCGCAGCACCCTCGAGATCCGCGGCGTTGCCGTCCAATGCACGCTCTTCGACAAAACACCCGAACGCAACTGGCTCGTCGCTTTCCATCAAGACCTTTCCATCCCCGTCCGTGAAAGAGTCGAGCATCCAGAGCTTCGGGCGTGGTCGGTGAAGGAGGGTCAGCAATTCGTGCAACCACCGGTTGCACTGCTCGAGCAGCTCACCGCCGTTCGCATCCACATTGACGACTGTGATCCGGAGAACGGCCCGCTCAGGCTGGTCCCGGGTTCGCACCGTCACGGACGTCTCGACGAGTCCGAAGCGAAGCGCCTTCGTAAAGTGACAGGCGAGGTGCCACTTCCGATCGGCCGGGGCGGAGCACTTATCCTGAAGCCGCTCCTGCTTCACGCCTCGTCCAAAGCTGCCTCGCCGCGCCATCGCAGGGTGTTGCATTTTCTTTTCGGACCCGCTTCGATCGGCTATGGCTTACGGTGGCAGCATGCTGTTTAACAACGACGTCATGATCGAGCGCTGCACTTCGATCAAGCATCGCGGGTGGCTCGAGCTACGGCGCGAGCTGTGGCCGAGCGGCGGCGACGCTGAACACGTGCCCGAAATGGAAGCGATCTGTTCAAATCCCGATCGTCTCTGTGCCTTCGTCGCGTACGACGACGAGGCGCGCCCATCGGGCTTCGTAGAGGCGTCCGGGCGCACGGACTACGTCAACGGCACCGATTCATCGCCGGTGGGGTTCATCGAAGGAATCTACGTCATCGCGAACGCCAGGCGGCGAGGTACGGGTCGGGCGTTGCTTCAAGCTGCGGAGACGTGGGCGCGAACCATTGGATGCCGTGAGATGGCCTCGGACGCGCACGTTGAAAATGAAATGAGCCACACTTTTCATCGAGCGCTCGGCTTCATCGAGACGGAACGTGTGGTCTTCTTCCGCAAGGATCTCGATGCAAACAACTAGGCCTCAAATGGAACCAGCACCGCTGATATTGCGCGCGATTCCGGAACTCGATCAGCCCCCATCGTCGAGTGGGGATGCTCATGACGTGATCGCGACCGTGCAGCAGTTATACGGTCGCGTGGGCTTCCAACCGCCCTGGATCTGCTATCTCGCGTTTGAGGCCGAGCGGTGCGTCGGAACCTGTGGATTCACATCTCCTCCCCGTGACAATCGCATAGAGATCGCTTACTACACATTCCCGGAAAACGAATCTCGCGGGGTTGCAACTCGCATGGCTTCCGGACTCATTGAGATCGCGCGCGAATCGTCGCCCGATCTTGTTATCACGGCGCACACCTTGCCGAAGCATGGTGCCTCGACGGCCGTTCTTCGAAAGCTGGGCTTCGCGCACGTCGCGACGACGGAACATCCCGAGGACGGAACCATCTGGGTGTGGCAGCTGGGTGACGGGCTGGATGGAGCGAGGCGCACCGCGTGAGCATTATCGAAATTTTCGGCTTCGGTTTCGCCGGTTTCTTCGCGGGACTGATGCTCTTCAACGGGGTTCTTCGATGGGTTGGCACGGTCCTCGTACTCGCCAACGACACCACGAACGCGGGAAGCAAGGGCAAAGGCGTGCGAATCGCCACGGCTACCGTCTTCGGGTCGGGGTTCTGGTTGCTGGTCGTGGCCATAGGTGGCGCTTATTTCATACACGCCGAACCGTATTCCACACCGCTGTTCGTCGGTGCGGCCTTGGCAATCATCCAGCTGGGGATTGTCGTGGGCCAGTTCGTCTTGAAGAAGCGCGCACAGGGAGATAAGGATGCTGCCTGAGAAGAAATCGTTAGCGGACATTCTGAAGCAGGGTACGTACCTGCCCAATCGAACACCCGAGACGGGGTTCAACGGCGGAACGAAAGGTGTGTTCTCGACGGTTGCTCCGTACCGAGACCGACCTGCGGCGGCTTGACGCATCAGCCCTCGTGGCCCGACTGTCGTACACATGAAAGCCAGCCGCCTGCTGTCGGTCCTGATGCTCCTGCAGTCGCACGAGCGAATGACCGCCGCTGCCCTGGCGCAGGCGCTCGATGTCTCGGAGCGCACCATCATGCGCGACGTCGATCAGCTCTCTGCCGCAGGTGTTCCCATTTGGGCTGAGCGTGGACGCGAGGGCGGACTCCGTTTGCGGCAGGGTTGGAGCACCCATCTCACAGGCATGACCGAACACGAGGCGAATGCACTGCTGTTGACCGGCATGCCCGGAGCCGCCGCGGAGCTGGGACTTGGGGAGGCCGCGCTGTCCGCGCGGCTCAAGCTGGTGGCGAGCTTGCCGATGCCGATGCGCGAACAAGCAGCGAAGGTCGCCGATCGATTGCACATCGATCCGATGGACTGGTACCGCGAAAACGACACGCCACCTCAGCTTCGCGACGTGGCCGATGCGGTATGGCGCAGCGGGCGCATTCGGGTGCGATATGCCAGTTGGCGCAAGACGTCCTGGCGCGAGCTAGAGCCGGTGGGCCTGATCCTGAAGGCGGGAGCCTGGTATGTCGCCGCACGCGAGGCCGGCAAGCGCGATGTTCGAACCTATCGCTTGGCCCACGTGCTCGAGTTGCTGCCTGGACGCGGCACATTCAAACGCCCGCCGAGCTTTGACCTCGCGCGCTACTGGCGCGAGTCGTCGGCGCGCTTCGAAAAAGACCTGCGTCCGTTGCAGGTCCGCGTGTGGATGTCCCCGTGGGCCCTGGGATCGCTCGCGCAGACGCGCAGCCGATTTACGGAACTGCCGGCGCCCCCGGGCGGACGTCAACGAGCGGGATGGCGTCTCGTGCAGCTGGCCGTCGAGTCGATCGAGGAGGGTGCTCGCCACATCCTCGGCTTCGGTGGCGAAGCCGAGGTGGTCGAACCGGCGCCGCTGCGCATCATGGTCTCGGACATGGCCGAGCGCATTCACCTTGCCCACGGGTCCGTTTAAATATGACAGGCATGGTCATATTTAGCGCAGCACCATGTCGCTTCCCCATTGCGAAAGGAAGTCGCATGAAAGCGCTCGTAGCAGCTCTGCTGGCCACGTACCTGGGCATTACGTCGGCGATGGCCGCTGATGTTCCCCCGACGTCCGTTGCAGATCAGAACGTCGTCGCCACGATGAAGCAACTCGCACAGGCTTGGGGGGACTCGACCGTGA